>NZ_DASXHN010000241.1:0-5926 GCF_036488505.1 Paraburkholderia sp.
GGCGCGACGCTTGCGCGCTGGTCGCGCGGGTGATCGCTGCCACGCGCGGCAAACCCGCGCGCCTTCGTCTTGCCGTTACTCGTCTTCCTCGCTTGCCATGAACGCGCGCATGAAGACGAGCGCGCCCCAGCCCCACATCGCGTTCGCCGCGAAGCCGACCGTGAGGCGCGGCAGCATGTTGCCGCTCGGCCAGATGCCGCGCAACGGGTCCACGACGAACACGCTCGCCGCCGTCAGCACCACGCCGCCGAAGACAAACGCCGGCACCCATGGCGCGCGGCGGTACGGCGCGACCCGCAGCAGCCATGCCATCAGCACCGCCCAGCACGCACTCCAGATCGCATTGGCGATGAACTCAGGCAGTCCGAGCGGCAGGAAGGGGGCGGTCGAAAAACCGCTCGGGTCGATCAGCGCGGCCGCGTGCATAAGCGCCAGCGTCGATTCACGAAAGAACAGGGATGCCAGAAAACCGGCGACAAACGGCAGAATAATTTTTTGCATGCATTGCATCCGCGAAGCACAGGCGGCGGGATTCGCAAAACCTGTACCGGACGATCTGAAAATGTGCGCCATTATATCGACCAGGATACGCGATCCGGCGCCGCGTGCATAAAGCGCAACACCTGTATGCCGGAGCGCCGGGCTAATCAGGAAAGCGGAAATCCTAAGCTCAAAAAAATCGTTCTAATGCCGCGGACCGGTCCATAGACTGCTTCCAGATGCAGACGGCGCGTGTGAGGCCGTCATTCGTTTAATCGGGCGCATTACGCGCACGTTGGGCGAGGGAAATCCGCCGCGACGTGGGCGTGATGTGGAAGTCCTGCTGCTGCCGGTCCGCACGCGCCCAGGATTGCACGCTTGTCGGCCCGGCGCTCAGCCGCTACAGCCGCTACCCGGCTGCGGGTGGCCTGAGTCCGCCGTCCGCTTTTCAATTTCTTTTCAGCGTCGCAGCGCGTTGCCGGAGGCCGGCTGGATGCACGCGGCCCGCGTGCGCGCGTCGTCCGCGCGCATCGTTTCGGTTCCGTTTTGAACAGGCAGGAGCATTAGATGAATGTGTTCTGGTTCATTCCGACTCACGGTGATAGCCGCTATCTCGGGACGTCCGAAGGCGCACGCGCAGCCGACTACGACTACTTCCGGCAGATCGCCGTCGCCGCCGATACCTTGGGTTACGAAGGCGTGCTGCTGCCGACCGGACGCTCATGCGAGGACGCGTGGGTCGTCGCGTCGAGCCTGATCGCCGCGACCCGGCGGCTGAAGTTTCTGGTCGCGATTCGCCCGGGGTTGTCGTCGCCGGGTCTCGCCGCACGTATGGCGGCGACCTTCGATCGGCTCTCGAACGGGCGCTTGCTGATCAACGTCGTGACGGGCGGGGACGCGGCCGAACTCGCGGGCGACGGCGTGTTCGTCGATCACGACACGCGCTATCAAATCACCGACGAATTTCTGCATATCTGGCGCAAGCTGCTCAGCGCATCGCATAGCAACGACGCGATCGATTTCGACGGCAGGCATCTGCAGTCGAAAGGCGGCAAGGCGTTATATCCACCGGTGCAGGCTCCGCATCCGCCGCTGTGGTTCGGCGGCTCGTCGGCGGCCGCGCACGACATCGCCGCTGAGCATATCGACACCTATCTGACCTGGGGCGAGCCGCCCGCGGCGGTCGCGACGAAGATCGCCGACATTCGCGCGCGCGCCGCCGCGCGTGGGCGGCAGATCCGCTTCGGCATCCGTTTGCACGCGATCGTGCGCGAGACCGAGGAAGAAGCGTGGGCCGCGGCGGACAAGCTGATCAGCAGGCTCGACGACGACACCATCGCGCGTGCGCAGGCCTCGTTTGCGAAGATGGATTCGGAGGGGCAGCGCCGTATGGCCGCCCTCCACGGTGGCCGGCGCGGCGGGCGCGAACAGCTGGAGGTCTACCCGAATCTGTGGGCCGGCGTCGGGCTCGTGCGCGGCGGCGCGGGCACGGCGCTGGTTGGCAATCCGGAGCAGGTGGCCGCGCTGATGAAGGAGTACGCGGCGCTCGGTATCGAGACCTTCATTCTGTCCGGCTATCCGCATCTCGAGGAATCGTATCGCTTTGCCGAACTCGTGTTTCCGTTGCTGCCGCAACGGCGCAGCAAGGTCGCGAATGGACCGCTGTCGGGGCCGTTCGGCGAGATCGTCGGCAACAACTATCTGCCGCAGGCGGCGAGCGCGAGCTGAGCGCGCAGAGCATGCCACGTTCGAATCGCCTTCGAATCACGTCCGACACATAACGGAGAAAC
The DNA here is from genome assembly GCF_036488505.1 of Paraburkholderia sp. Lineage (GTDB taxonomy): Bacteria > Pseudomonadota > Gammaproteobacteria > Burkholderiales > Burkholderiaceae > Paraburkholderia. Next base: position 2,271 of record NZ_DASXHN010000241.1, read on the forward strand.
GCCATCATGAGTCAAACTGCGTTGAGCGCGCAAACGCCGGCACGGGCCACGGCTCGCGCGCAGGCCGCACGCGCCGCCGGCGCGCTGCGCCGTCTCGGCACGCCTCTGCTGCCGTGGTTGATGCCGCTCGCGATTCTGCTCGCGTGGGAGATCGCTGCGCGCAGCGGCGCGCTGTGGACACGCGTGCTGCCCGAACCGTTGGCGGTCGTGAAGGCCGCGTGGTCGCTGATCCAGTCGGGGGAAATGTGGGCGGACGTGCGCGTCAGCACGTGGCGTGCGGTGTCGGGCTTCGCAATTGGTGGAGGCGTCGGCCTCGCGCTCGGACTGGCGACCGGACTCTTCCGGCCGGCCGAGGTCGCACTCGATTCGACCGTGCAGATGGTCCGCAACATTCCGGCGCTGGCGATGATTCCGCTCGTGATCCTGTGGTTCGGCATCGACGAGGAGGCGAAGGTGTTCCTCGTCGCTCTCGGGGTGTTTTTCCCGGTCTACGTGAACACGTTCCATGGCATCCGCTCGGTCGACGCGAATCTGATCGAGATGGCGCGCAGCTACGGTGTGAAAGGTTTTGCGCTGTACCGGGACGTGGTCCTGCCGGGCGCGTTGCCTTCGATCCTCGTCGGTGTGCGTTTCGCGTTGGGGCTGATGTGGGTCACGCTGATCGTCGCCGAGACCATTTCCGCGCAGTCGGGCATCGGCTACATGACGATGAACGCGCGCGAGTTCTTGCAAACCGATGTGGTGGTGGTCGGCATTCTGCTATATGCCGTGCTCGGCAAGCTCGCCGACGTGCTCGCGAAGCGCCTCGAGCGCGTGTCGCTGCGCTGGCATCCCGCCTATCAGCGAGGAGCGAAAGCATGAGCGCAACGACGTTGTCGACGACATTCGGCGGAATCGCGGGCAGCGATCTGGAAGCGGAACTGGCGCAGCCGCGGGTCGCGGATCACGATGCGCGCGAGGCGTTCGAGGTCGAGCGCGATGGCGCGGGCGCGCCGCGTCATGCGCCGCAGCGGGCGATCGGGAGGGAGTGGGGCGACGCTAGCGCGCCCGCCTCGGCGGGCGCTACGGCACGACCCGCCGACGCGCTAGCGCGCAACGACGTACGCGCCGCGGACGCTGCCGGAGATTACGCGGTGCAATTGCGCGGCGTCGGCAAGTGCTATGGCGAGCGCGAGGTGTTGTCCGGCTTTGATCTGTCGATCGAGCGCGGCAGTTTCGTCGCGATCGTCGGCCGCAGCGGTTGCGGCAAGTCGACCTTGCTGCGGCTCGTCGCCGGTCTGGAAGCGGCGAGCGCGGGCGTGCTCGAAAAACGCGCCGGCGACGGCGCCCCGCTCGATACGCGCATCATGTTTCAGGACGCGCGGCTGTTGCCGTGGAAGAGCGTGCTGCACAACGTGATGCTCGGACTGGGCCGCGGCGCGCGCGACGATGCTCGCGCGGTGCTCGCCGAGGTCGGGCTGCTCCAGCGCGCTGACGACTGGCCCGCGCAGCTGTCGGGCGGCCAGCGTCAGCGCGTCGCGCTCGCCCGTGCGCTTGTGCATCGCCCGCACCTGCTGCTGCTCGATGAACCGCTCGGCGCGCTCGATGCGTTGACGCGCATCGAAATGCATACGCTGATCGAGCGGCTGTGGCGCGAACATCGCTTTACCGCACTGCTCGTCACGCACGACGTGCACGAAGCGGTGGCGCTCGGCGACCGGATTCTGCTCGTCGAGGAAGGGCGCATTGCGCTCGATCAGCCGGTCGCGCTTGCACGCCCGCGCGCGCGGGCATCGGCGGGTTTCGCCGCGCTCGAAGAACACGTGTTGCAACGCGTGCTGAAGACGGCGCCAAATGAAGATGCGCTCGTCTGTCCCGCTGATGATCCGTACGGTGCGCCGACACCGGGCCGTGTTGCGCGGCCGACCGAGGTGCGCTGGGCCGTGTGACGGTGCCGGCCGATTGGTCCGCTTCGATTCGTTCCTGAATCCGCGCCGTTCCGTTTTAAACCTGAGACGCTTTTCTGGAGTTACCCCACATGAGTATTTCCGCTATCAACGTACGCAATCAGTTCAAGGGCAAGGTGAGGGAAATCATTCGCGGCTCGGTAGTGTCGGAAGTCGACGTCGAGACCCCGTTCGGCATCGTCACGTCGGTCATCACCACGCGCTCGGTCGACGAACTCGAACTGAAGGTCGGCTCGGAAGTGGTCGCGCTGGTGAAGTCGACGGAGGTATCGATCGCGCGGCTTTGAGCACGCGCGCGTGAGGCGAACGCCGCGCGGGGCTACTTCGCGTTCGCGCCGCTCGCGGGTGGCTCGCGCGACATCGGATCGTGGGTCGGCTTGGGCGGGCGCTTGACCGGCATGTTGTCCGGGTTGCTCGATCCGCCGGAACCCGACGCGGCCTCCGGTGGCTTCACCATCGGGGAGTGACTGTCCCCCGGAACGCCGGGAGCGGTCTGCGCGAAGGCGCGCGTGCCGCTCGCTAGCAGCGCAGCCAGCGCAATGCTGGCCGCTGTCAGTGTTGCCCGTGTGCGTTGCTTCATGCTGTTCTCCGTGGCGGTGTCGCGCGCGGCGCGGTAGCGTGTCGTGGATGAACACGGGGGCTGCGTGGACAGTTTGCCCGTAGCATGCGCTGTTCCGGGGCGGTCGTCGGCCCTTGTGTCACGCGGGTGCCGCTTTTCTTCAGCGTGCGATGGCGCGGTGACGTGAGGGTTGCGACGTTGCGCCTGTTCTCGTTGCACGCTTGCTTCAAACGCCAATTCCCAGCTTCAGCGCCTTCCCCGCGCCCTTTGTGGCGAGCGCGTACCTGTATCCGTCGATGAAAGTTGCTACGATGAATTGAGCACTCTGGCGGAGACGGCCATGTCCAAATCATTGAGTCCTGAAGCGGTCGAGGCATTGCGCCGTCTGAGCGATGTCGGCATCGGACAGACGGCGCCTCAACTCGCACAGTCCGTGATGGCGGAATTACTGGCGAGCGGTCTCGTCGCCGAAGCGGGGAGCGGTGAGGTCGAGATCAATTGCAGTGGACGGCAATACCTTTCCGGCGATTGCGATTGATCCGGATTGCCGCTGATTGATCGGTAGCTGAGTAGATCAGCGGTCCGGCGGTCCGGCGGCCCCACGCGGTCTGGTGCATCCAGCGGCACGTCGCAAGCGAATCGCGGGCAGTAACGGCGCTCGCGTGTTGGTTTGCGCGGTAAACGACACAAGGCGCCGGCATCGATACTGGATGCGCGGCGCCTCGTTAATCGCTGCCTTTGCAGGCAGCGGATGCAACGGTGCTGGTTGCGGCTTAGTGGCCGAAGAACACCGATTGCGGGCCCGAAACGGGTTCGCTACGGGTGCCCGACTGCGACGACACGCTGTTCACGCCACCGTACGCGTTCGATTGATTGTTGGCTTGTTCAGCAGCAACCGTCTGTGCGTTCTGGCCTTGTTGCGAAGCCGGTGCGCCCACCGACGGACGATAGAACGGTGCGGGGCCATAGCCGCTTGCAAAAGCGGGAGCGGCGATCGAGGCAGAAGCGGCAACCAGCAGGGCGGCGATGAGTTTGGTCTTCATGGTGTGACTCCGGTAACTTTCGACTTCGTTTCAGGAAGGCGTCGCAGGGGCCGGTGAGGTGTGTCTGCAACGTCGATGGGAGGCAGTGTATACCCCTACTATCGAAAA
>NZ_DASXHN010000256.1:0-10256 GCF_036488505.1 Paraburkholderia sp.
CGCTGGAAGGTCACAGGTCCGATTCATTCGTCAGAAAGAATTTAGGGCGGCCCATCCCAATTCATCCCCGGCGACATCCCCGAATCCGCTAGCCAGTTTCTGGAGACGACGGCGTATGCCTCTTCGAGAGACGCGTTCAGGCGTTCAGGAACGCCGGCGTGACTCAGGACTGACAGCCTGCCGCCTGTATCTGTGATTTACGGCCGGCGGATTGTATTGCCATCTCTCGCGGCCAGGCGCGCCGCGTCAATTGTATTCCGGGCCGTCTCGCAATTCGCATTGTACGGCTCCAGGTTCTCGGGGTCGCCCAATGGACCTCCCCGGACGTGATAGAAGCCATCAACGCCCTGGCCAACGCGCGCTTCGCTTTTGATCAGGAAGTCGAGCCGCGCGGTTTCGGCCTCGAGCTCGGCCGCTGCCTTCAGAAGCGCATGCCTCCACATCACGACATCGCCATCGACCAGAGGTAAGCATTCGGCCATGTGCCGCAACGCCTCGACCATAGTAGGAGGCGTTGCGGGACCACTCGTCTTTGTTTCTAACGTCACACCGATCTCCCGCTCGCCATTGGTGTCGACTAATCCTCAACCATCCAAACTACAAATATAGTCGCCGCGAGAAACAGGCAGCCCCCCAAAACCAGCGCGCCGAGAACGACCGGCTGCTTTACGCCAGGGGCCAAAGAGCCGAAAGGCCAATGCCTGCGTAGATCGCTTTTATTGCGCGCTTCGCCATGACCTCTCCCGCTCGCCTATGGCGACGAATCCATCGGGCCGCCTCGTTCGGCCGCGCATCTTTTAGCCGTCTCAGCACTTCATCCCGTGCGCTGAACTTCGGTGCTTCCACCCACGCGGCGAAGTCTGGCTCCCACTGCTTCCACCCATAGTCGTCCAGGTCGAACTCCTCTGCGACTTACCGTTCCGCCGAACGGCTGCTACGCGTACGTCCCTTAGTGGCCGACTGCCGCGGAGTGCGCGAACTAGCATCCCTGCTGCGCGAGGGACATATTCGTTTGTGCGCACAGGCGGGACCCTTTTTTCTGCATTCGGCAGTGCCTCGTTCCGCAAGGCTCGGCCGCAACAGACGTATGACCCGCGTGCGTGTTGACGTCGCAATTGATGGAACGTTGACGGTCTTACTGCGGACTACGCCGGCGAAATCTGAAAGTTCCGGCCATACTGGCGCTCACGTCACTGCCTGGAGGCAAGATCATGGGGTTAGATTTCAACGGAAAACGCGTCGTCGTCGCGGGGGGCTCGCGCGGCATCGGCCGCAGCATCGCACTCGGGTTCGCGCAGGAAGGCGCCTCCGTGTCCGTCTGTGCACGCAACATCGAAGGATTGAAAGCGGTCGAGGCCGAACTGGCCGTTTATGACCATGCGGTCCATACCGCGCCTTGCGATCTCGCTGACGGCGAGGCGATCAGCGCTTACGTTGCGGCCGCCGGCGAGGCGCTTGGCGGCATCGACATTTTGATCAACAACGCGTCAGGGTTCGGAGGCGGGGATACCGAAGCCGGCTGGGAGGCCGGTATTCAGGTCGATCTGATGGCAACGGTGCGTGCGGGTCATGCCGCATTGCCGTTCCTGCGGCAGTCGGCCAACGCCGCGATCGTCAATGTGACGTCCATCTCAGCGCTGCGTCCATCGTCACGCACGCAGTCTTACGCGGCGATCAAAGCCGCGGTCGTGCACTACACGGCTTCCCATGCATTGACACTCGCCCCGGATCGGATCCGTGTCAACGCGGTTGCGCCCGGCTCCATCGAATTTCCCGGTGGAGCGTGGGAACAGCGCAAGACTTCCGATCCCACGCTGTATGAGCGGATACTGGGTTCGGTTCCGTTCGGCCGGCTCGGAACGCCCGCGGAGGTCGCGAATGTTGTCCTGTTTCTCGCCAGCTCGCACGCGGGCTGGATCACCGGCCAGACATTGGTGGTCGATGGTGGGCAAGTGTTGACGTAAATGCAAATACGCACACGCGGGACGGACAAGGGGTCGCTGCGGAACGCAGCGTTCCTGCTCCGAGCAGAACGTGGTTGTACTTCCACCGTGCGGCTCGATTGCAAAGCGGACGGGCAGCGTCGCGGAAACGGTTGTGTCGCCATAAGAAGGCCTTGTCGAGTCAGTTCATATATGAAAAGGACTGGTTACATCACAATAAAATAGAATTGCTCAGCAGGATTTTGGGCGATGCCATCGTCTCGCATTTGTCCTTTCCGGATCATATGCATGACTTCTATGCCTGCCAGGATAATGCGGGCGCAGCGAAAATCCTTGAAGCCCATCATCGGCTTGACAATGCGTTTGATGGCACGATGATCCTGTTCGACGATGTTGTTCAAATACTTGACCTGCCGGACCTTGATGGGCGTTTCCCGTTCAGCGCTGATGGCCTGCAGGGCCGCCAGATTGGCCCCGCTTTTATCCATGGTCACGGTCTCGGGCGCGCCGTTGCGATCGATGGCCTTCTAGAAGTAGCGGCGCGCAGCAACCTTGTCGCGATGCGCCCGCAACAGGAAATCGACCGTATTACCAGCCTTGTCCACTGCGCGATACAAGTACTTCCACTGGCCGCGCACCTTGACGTAGGTTTCATCCATCTTCCAGCTCTTACCCACCGGACGTTTGTGCTTGCGAAAGGCTTTCTCGAACAACGGTACGAGCTTGACGACCCACCGATGGACGCTGGAATGGTCAACCTCAAAGCCGCGCTCAGCCATCATCTCTTCGAGATTGCGAAGGCTTAACGAGTAGGCCACGTACCACCGCACACACAGCAAGATCACATCCAGCGGATAGTGCAGTCGCTTCGGCACTTTCGCGATCCCTGGCGGTAATGTCTTTCGCGGCGTCTTGCCCGTCATGGCCATCGTGATCGTCTCAATTTCGGTTGCCGAATTTTACCTCATCGCCTTAGCGCGACAGAGCCGGAATGCGTGCCGACATGACACGGTGAGCATGGCGACCGCCCCGGCGGTTGCGCGCCGCCGGCGCTCAACCTAGCCGTTCGCGCTCGAGCATGCTGCCGTTCGCACGCGGTTTCGCCAGCCAATGCGACAGACGGTCGAACCACAGGTGCACCACCGGCGTCGTGAAGAGGGTCAGCATTTGCGAAAAGATCAGGCCGCCGACAATCGCGATTCCGAGCGGGACGCGCAACTCCGCCCCCGCGCCGTGACCGAGCGCGAGCGGCAGCGCGCCGAACAGCGCGGCGAGCGTCGTCATCATGATCGGCCGAAAGCGCAGCACGCAGGCCTGACGGATCGCCTCGCGCGGCGATAAGCCTTGCTCACGCTCGGCCACAAGCGCGAAATCGATCATCATGATCGCGTTTTTCTTGACGATACCGATCAGCAGGATGATCCCGATCATCCCCATGATCGAGAGATTCTGGCCGCACAGCATCAACGCAAGCAATGCCCCCACTCCCGCCGAGGGTAGCGTCGAAATGATGGTGAGCGGGTGAATCGCGCTCTCGTACAGGATGCCGAGAATCAGATACACCACGACGAGCGCCGCCGCGATCAGATACGGTTCGCTCGAAAGCGAGGCCTGAAACGCCTGCGCTGTGCCTTGGAACGACCCTGTCAAGCTGTCGGGTTTGCCTGCCGCGGTTTCGGCCTGGTGAATCGCCGTCACCGCATTGCCGAGCGATTGCCCCGGTGCCAGGTTGAACGAGATCGTCACAGCGGGGAACAACCCCTGGTGATTCACCGAAATCGGCGACACGTTGTTTTCGATCTTTGCGAGCGTATTGAGCGGCACCAGTTCATTGGTCAGCGGCGAACGCACGTAGAGGTGCGCGAGCGCGTCGGTAGTCAACTGAAAGCCCGGATCGACTTCCTCGACGACGTGGTACTGATTCAGCTGCGTGAACAGTGTTGCGATCTGCCGCTGGCCGAACGCGTCGTAGAGCGTGTCGTCGATGGCTTGCGCGGTAATGCCGAAGCGCGAGGCCGTACTGCGGTCGATCACGAGCGTCGCACTAGTAGCGGCCGCCTGCTGGTCGGAGGTGACGTCCGCCAGTTGCGGCAATTTCGACAGCTTGTCGGTTAGCACACCCGCCCAATGATTCAGTTCGTTGATATCCGGGTCTTGCAGCGTGTACTGATACTGCGCAGCGCTGATGCGGCCACCTACCTGAATATCCTGGCGGACCTGCATCGACAATGAAATGCCCATCACCTTCGCCAATTGCGGCTTCAGGCGATCGAGCACCTGCCCGGCGCTGTCCTTGCGCTGACCGAACGCCTTCAGGTTGATCATTACGCGGCCCTGGCTCACGGTCGGATTCGCACCCATCCAGTAGTAGACGTTATCAACGGCTGGATCGGCCTCGATGATGTCGCCTAGTTGCTGCATTTTCAAAGACATCGATCGCGGGGAAATATCCGGCGCGGCCTGCGCGACACCCATGATCAACCCGGAGTCTTCCTGCGGGAAGAAGCCCTTCGGGATCACAACGAACAGCGCGATCGTCGCGACGATCGTCGCGATCGTCACGCCAAGCATCAGTTTCGGCCAATTCAACACCCAATCGAGACCACGCTCGTAACGCCGCTCCACCGCGACAAAGCGTTTTTCGAGCCACGCTTCGAACTGGCGCATGGGCCCTGTGTCGTCCGGCTCGGGCAAACGGATCAGCCAGCCGCATAGCATCGGCGTGACGGTCAGCGAGACCAGCGCCGACATCAGGATCGCCGCACTCACCGTCACCGCGAACTCACGGAACAGGCGTCCGACAATGCCACCCATCAACAGGATCGGAATGAACACCGCGATCAGCGAGATCGTCATCGAGATAATCGTGAAGCGCACTTCCATTGCGCCCAGCAGCGCGGCTTTCATGCGCGGCACGCCTTTTTCGACATGGCGCATAACGTTTTCGATCACAACGATCGCATCGTCCACCACGAAGCCCACCGCGATGGTCAACCCCATGAGCGACAGATTGTCGAGGCTATAGCCGAGCAGGTACATCGCGCCGAAAGTAGCGACCAGCGACAACGGAATCGTCAGGCTCGGAATGATCGTCGCCCACAGGTTGCGCAGAAACGAGAAGATGACCATGACGACTAGCGCGACCGTCAGCATCAGCGTGAACTGCACGTCGTGCACCGACGCATTGATGGTTTGCGTACGATCGCCCACGACATGCAGATGCGCGGCGGCGGGCAGCGTCGCGTCCAGCGCAGGCAGCTTCGCCTTGATGTTGGCAATCGTCTGCACGACGTTGTAGCCAGGCTGCTTGTGAATATCGAGAATGATCGCGCGTTCGTGCTGCAGCCATGCGGCCTGCTGGTTGTCTTCGGCAGCGTTCAGAACGGTGCCGAGATCGGCTACGCGAATCGGCGCGCCGTTCTTGTACGCGACCACCAGATCGCGATACGCCGAGGCAGTCGTGATCTGGTCGGTGGCGTTGAAAATCACCGAGCGATCCGGGCCGTTCAGGCTGCCCTTCGGCGCGTTCACGGTCTGCAAGCCGACGATCGAGCGCACGTCCTCGAGCGTGAGGCCGCGCGCGGTGAGTTTGTCCGGATCGAGTTGGATACGCAGGGCAGGCCGCTGCTCGCCGTGGAAATCGACGAGGCCCACGCCTGGCAGCTGCGAAATCTGCTGCGCCAGATAGTCTTCGGCGTAGCTGTCGAGCTGCGTAAGCGTGAGCGATGGCGACGTCAGTGCGAGTGACAGTAAGGTGAAGTCGGCCGGGTTGACCTTTTCATAGGTCGGCGGGTTCGGCAGATTCTTCGGCAGGGTGCCGCCGGCCGCGTTGATCGCCGTCTGCACATCCTGCGCCGCGCCATTGATATCGCGCGACAGATCGAACTGCACGGCGATGTTGGTGGTCCCCAGCGAACTTGACGACGTCATCTGCGTGATGCCCGCAATCAACGAGAGTTGTCGTTCGAGTGGCGTCGCTACCGATGTCGCCATGGTCTCGGCACTCGCACCCGGCAACTTCGCCACGACCTGAATGGTCGGGAAATCGACCTGCGGCAAGGGCGCGACCGGCAGCAGAAAATAGGCTACCGCGCCCGCCAGCAGCACGGCGATGGCAAGAAAACTGGTCGCAATCCGCCGCTTGATGAACAGTTCCATCAGGCTCATAACGCATTGTCCTGCTTAGCCTGGCTGTCGGCCGGCTTTGCGTTGGCCGGTGCCTGGGCGACCGTCGGCACCGTGGTCGCCGCCACGCGCACGCCCGGGTTCAAGCGGCTTTGTCCATCGAACACAACGAGGTCTGCGGACGCGACGCCGCTGCGAATTTCTGTCATACCGTCGACCGTCACGCCGGTTTGCACCGCACGCATCTGCGCCGTGCCATTCGCGTCGATCACGTATAACTGCGTGCCGTTTTGCGTGTTCACGACCGCGCGGCTCGGCACGGCGAGCCGTTGCGTATCGGTGCGCAACAGCACGCGAGCATTCACCAGCTCGCCCGGCCACAGCTTGCGGTCCCTGTTGGTGAACGAGGCCTTGAGTTTGATCTGACCGGTGGTCGGATCGACCGTGCTGTCGATGAACACGAGCGTGCCGTCGGCGAGCGCTGTACTGCCGGAACGCGTCGTGACGTTCACCGCCAAAGGCGCAGCCGCCTGATTCGTGAGCAAATCGGGGAGCACGTCTTGCGGCACGGAGAACAACACGGTGATCGGCTCCATCTGCGTGACGGTGACGATGCCGGTCGCGTCGGTAGGATGCACGATCGCGCCGATGTCGGCCTCGCGCGCGCCCACACGGCCGGTGAACGGTGCGAAGAGGGTGGTGAAGCTCAGTTGCAGGCGATCGCTCTGCACCAGCGCTGCGTCGGCCGCGACAGTGGCGGCGAGCGCTTCGACCTGCGCCTTCGCGGTATCCACGGCCTGGGTGGTCGCTGCGCCAATGCCGACCAGTTTCGAGTAACGCGCGAGATCGAGCCTCGCGTTATCGAGCGACGCCTGGTCCTTGCGTTGCGCCGCTTCGGCCTGATGCAATTGCGCGGTGAGCGGGCCCTGGTCGAGTTGGGCGAGCAACTGGCCTGCCTTCACATCCTGCCCTTCCGTGAAGGCCACGCGCTGTAACTGGCCATCCACACGCACCTTGACGTCCACGGTATTGAGCGCCTGCACCGTACCCACTGCGGCCACCCAAATTGGAAAGTCGCTGTTCGCTGGATGGCCGGCGTTGACCGGCACCGCGGCCGCCGGCTTCACGGCTGGATGCCGTGGCCATAGCCACGCGACAAGAATCACGACAAGAAGAACAAACGCCACCAGGAGCGGCGCGCGACGGCGCGCGCCGGGCGCCTCATGGTTCGGAAGGTCGGCAGGTTTCATGAGCGGGAAGGCGTGGAAGTGGAAGCGGTGCCGCTATCGGTCACGCCGAAGCCGCCGCCGAACGCGCGAAACAGGCTCACCGAAGCTTGCAGGCGCGTGAGCCGCGCCTGCACCAGCGTGTCTTCGGCTTGAAAGAGCGTGCGTTGGGCGTCGAGTACGGTCAGAAAGTCGACGGTGCCGAGCTTGTATTGGGCTTGCGCGAGCGTGGCGGCTTTGCGGGCGGCGTCGGCGGCAGTCTGGTCGGCGGCTTCCGCGAGCTGCTGCTGTTGCGCGGCCGAGAGCGAATCCTCGACGTCTTGCAGCGCAGTCACGACGGCCTGTCGGTAGTCAGCGACACCTTTTGCTTCGGCGGCCTGGCTTGCGTGCAATTGACCACGCAGCGCGCCGCCGTCGAACAGCGGCGCGGCCAGCGACGCGGCGAGGCTGGCAAACGGACTCGACAGGAAATGCGAAAGCGACTTGCTGCTGAGCCCGCCGTCGGCGGTCAGCACGATGTTCGGCAGGAAGGCCGCGCGCGCCGCGCCAACGCTCTCATTGGCCGACTGCAGCTGTGCTTCCTTCGAGCGGATATCGGGGCGTGTCTCCAACAGGCTGGCCGGCAGATTCGGACCCGGTTGCGGAATGGCGATGCCGGCGAGCGCGGTGCCGTTGACCGTGAACTGCTCGGGCGCGGCGCCCACCAGCACGGCGAGCGCATGGATGTTGGTGTCCAGTTGTTGCTGCAACGCCGGCACCGCCGCCTGGAAGGTGGCGAGCGCATTGCGTTGCTGCTGGACCTGCAGCTCCGTCGCGACGCCCGCCTCCTGCTGCGCGAGCAACAATTGCAGAATGTGCGCGGCATCGTCTGAAATGGACCGTGCGATGGCCAGACGGCGGCGCAGGCTCTGGACCTGGAAATACGTGTCCGCCACCGATGCGGTCAGCGTCAACGCCACCGTATCGCGATCGAACTCGGACGCGCGCGCGAGCAGGTCGGCCGCGGTGGCGTTGGCGGCGTTGAAGCCCCAGAAGTCGATCTCGTAACTGGCTTCGGCGAACAGGCTCTGGGTCTTGGTGGTCGAACCACGCCCCTGGTGACTGCGGTCGAAGGTCGCGCCGAGCGACAGCGTCGGATACTGCGGCGCGCCGGCTTTCTCGGCGTTGCCGCGCGCCTGTTCGACGCTCGCAATCGCCGACGCCAGCGTAAAGTTGTTGCGCAGACTGCGAGCGACCAGCGCATCCAGCGCGGGGTCGTGATATTCGTGCCACCAGCCGCTCCTGACGGGGACAGTATCGGCGAGCGACGCGCCCGCCGCGCCGTCGAAGCCTGCCGCAAGCGGGGCACTCGGCCGTTGATAGGCCGGCACGAGCGAGCAGCCGGCCAGCATCACGACGCCCAGCGCCGACAGCGCGGCGCACACGGCAGCGCACATCGCCGGATAGCGCGCCCGAGGACTGGCGACACGCGCGAACGGCGCCGGATGGGACAGCGCTGACATTGGAGAACGCTCCGGCAACATGGGAAGGTCGCCAGATTAGTCAGCGGCTCCTGTCGGCGCTTTCGCCCAATAATGAAAAAATTTTAATGCGCCGCAAAGCGCCGTCGCAGCGCGCGTCCACGAGGCCGTCCATGTCGCGGCAAAGCCCCGGCTAAGGTGCCGGGTTCAGCATATAACCCGCCCCCACCACGGTATGAATCAGCGCCACCGGAAAATCGCAGTCCACTTTCGCCCGCAGCCGATGCATGTGCATATCGATGATATTGCCGCGCGGTTCGAAATCGTAATTCCATGCCGCCTCGAGCAGCATGCTGCGCGTCACGACCTGGCCTTCGCGACGCGCGAGGCATTCGAGCAACAGAAACTCCCGATGCTGCAGGCGCAGATCACGGCCGCCACGCGTTGCGGTTCGCGCCCGGGTATGGAGTACCAGATCCGCGCATTCGAGCCGCTCGCTCATCCGGCTGCGATCCGCGCGCCGCGCGAGCGCTTCGATTCTAGCCAGCACTTCGACGAAGGCATACGGCTTCATGAGGTAATCGTCGCAACCGGCGCGGATGCCCTCCACGCGGTCGCTCAGCCCGCCAACCGCGGACAGCATCAGCACCGGTGTGGTATTCCCGCCGGCGCGCAATTGCCGCACGAGCGCGATGCCGTCGAGCGCCGGCAGGAGGCGGTCGGTCACAATCACGTCGTAAATGCCTTCGCGCGCGTACGCGAGGCCGGTCGCACCATCGGCGACGGTGTCGACAATGAGACCGCTTTCGCTCAAGCCACGCGCCAGAAAGTGGCTGGCGCGCGTATCGTCTTCGACCAGCAGGATTCGCATACGCTAAACAGGTTGATGAGGCCAGCATTAAAATTTTTTAATGTTGGCGCGAAATGCCTGTGCAACTTCGCACGGCATACTTCGGGGCATTGTGGATACGAGCGTAGTGTACGCGGCCGCCTCGCCCAGGTTCGCCGGGCGCCCACTTCTGGAAAAACGTATGTCGAACGTACTGGTCGTCGAAGACGACGAGCAAACCCTCGCGGAGATCGTCGAAGCACTGACCGACCACGGCTGCAAGGTGCAGACCGCGCGCACGGGCCGCGACGGTTTGATGCTCGCGGTCGCCCACAGTTATGACGCCATCGTGCTTGATCGTATGTTGCCGGGCGGACTCGAGGGGCTTGGCATGCTGGCGGCGTTGCGCAGCGCTGGCGTGCTCACGCCGGTGTTGATTCTGAGCGCGCTCTCCGCGGTCGACGAACGTGTGCGCGGTCTGCGCGCCGGCGGCGACGATTATCTGACCAAGCCGTTCGAGTTCATCGAACTGACCGCCCGGCTCGACGCGCTGATGCGTCGGCGCGAAGCGGCGCCCGGCGTGCAGGAGTATCAGGTCGGCCCGCTGCGACTTGACCCGCTCAAGCGCGAAGTGAGCTTCGCGGGCCGCCCGGTGCCGCTCTTGCCACGCGAA
>NZ_DASXHN010000270.1:0-15851 GCF_036488505.1 Paraburkholderia sp.
CCGCGAACGCGGCGAAAAGCTCACGCCGATCAGGCGCAAGGTGCTTGAACTGTTGCTGAATTCCGGGCGCGCGACCAAAGCCTATTCGCTACTCGACCAGATGCGCCACATCCACCCCGGTTCCGCGCCACCCACCGTCTACCGCGCGCTCGACTTTCTGCTGTCAGCCGGCCTCGTGCATCGGATCGAATCGATCAACGCGTTCACCGTGTGCCACGATCTGACGCAATGTCAGCACGGCATCCTCGTCGTGTGTCAGCAATGCGGCACGGTCACCGAGCTGCACCAACCGAAGCTGCGCCAGGCGCTCGTCGTGCAGATCGAGGACGCCGGCTACCGCCTCGCCGGCGACGAGATCGAATTAAAAGGATTGTGTTCGGCCTGTCAGGCAGCGGAAGCGGCAGGCATCGAGGACGCGCGGGCCCCGGCGGCGGCCGCGGCGAAATAACGGCGTATCCCGCGACCTGCTGGAAGGGTTACGCCAACGTGCCGCGCCCTGAGCATCACAAGCGGCGATCACAAGCGGCCGTCAGAAGCGCCGGTAAGAAGCGGGCGATCAACCCGCCGCGCGCGCGTCGATCGCGTCGTGCAGCAGCGTCACGAGATCGTCGGGCAATGCGGGTTTGGTCATAAAGAACTGGAAGCCTTCGCCGATGCTGCGCAGACGATACGCTTCGTCGGTATGGCCGGTGAGGGCCACCGCCACCGACGGAGCATGACCGCCGCAAATCTCGTGATCCCGCAGCCGCTGGATCAGATAGAAGCCATCCATCGCCGGCAGGTCGAGATCGCAGACCACCGCGTCGGGCAATAAGCGCATCGCCGCTTCGACACCCTCTTCCGCATCCGCCACCGCGCAAACCTGCGCCCCTTCTGCCTCGAGGAGCAAGGTCAGCGACTCCCGGCTGTCCGGGTCGTCTTCCACCAGCACGATCGTGGCCTGATCGAGCCTCATTGCTGCGTTCATTGTCTGTTGTTGCTCTGGAAAACCGGTTAGGCCATCTGAACTGGCCGCTGTTTCGCTCTGCTTGCCGCCGATCCGCGCGGCCAGGATGTTGCTGTCCATGGTTCCGACTCAATTTCGTACGCCGAGTTGCAGACAGGTTCGCGATTGTTGAACGTCGCGTTCACCATCTTCCCGAGCACAACGCGTGCGCACAGTAACGCGCCAAAATTGCACGCCCATGAAAAAACGGCCAACGGCGCATATCGCGGCTGGTGTGCCCAGTTTGCCCCGTTATCGCGATTCGCCGGCTGCCGGCACCCGATGCGCCGGCGCGGTTCGTGCCAACCCCGATCGCACGGCCTTCTCCGCCCGGCATCGTTTCCGTTCCTCACATCGTTTGCACGATGCCGGCTCGTCCGTTCGTCCCGCGCGGCATCCGTCCATCGCTGTAGTAGCACGTCGCGTGCCGTGGTGCCCGGCTTCGCGGCGCGCGAACCGCCGCTCGACCAGCGATTGGGAAGGCGTTGCGCGGCGGCGCTATCATCGCGAAGCACCCCGAACCCGAGGCCAACCGACACCATGTCCGCCACCCCTTCCACGTTATCTGCAACGACGCTGGCGATTCTCCGCCACGTCAGCACCGCCACGCTGACCACCCAATTGTTCAAACGTGGTCTGCGCAACACCTTCATGCAGGGCGTCGCGCCGCTCACCCCGCGCAACGGCGTGAATCTGACCGGCCCGGCATTCACGCTGCGCAACATCCCGTCGCGCGAGGACATCGATGTGCTCGAACTGTTCGCGGACCCCGAGTACGCGCAGCGCAAATGCGTCGAGACGATTCCGCCAGGCCACGTGCTCGTGCAGGATTGCCGCGGCGAACGCGGCAGCGCGTCGTTCGGTTCGATTCTTTCGCTGCGTCTGCAAATGCGCGGCGTCGCGGGGATGGTGTCCGACGGCCCGGTGCGCGATAGTGCGACGATCGCCTCGCTGGACATGCCGGTGTTCTGCGCGGGCGCAAGCGCGCCGCCCAATCTGATCCGCCATCACGCGGTGGATATCAACGTGCCGATCGGCTGCGGCGGGGTCGCGGTGTTTCCGGGAGACGTGATCGTCGGCGACGTGGACGGTGTTGTCGTGATCCCGCTGAAGATGGTCGACGATGTCGCCGAAGCGGCGGCAGAGCAGGAACAGCTGGAGGCGTTCCTGACCGAACGGATTCGTGACGGCGCGGCGCTGCCGGGTACTTATCCCCCGAACGACGCGACCAAGGCCGCGTTCGACCAGTGGAAGAAGCAGCGAGGCGGTTAGGCGACGCGACTTGCCCCGCGCATTGGGGAGACGTCCGCGTCGCGTCAAGCGCTGCCGTTCGCGCCGATTCCCTGCACCAGCAATGCAACCGCGTGCCGCGCGATCTCGTCACCGCCCAGCTTGCGCCGCGCAGGATCGTTGCGCCATAGCTTCGACGCCGCGAGCGGCAGAATCGTCATGCCCAGCACGGTGACGAACACGAGCGACGGTTCGACCGACGGATTCAGGCGGCCCTCCTTTTGCCAGCGCTCGATCGCCGACAACGACGCCTTCTGATGCGCGTTGCCGAATCGTTCGTGCATGCGCTGGCGCAACAGTCCGCCGTCGCTCATTACTTCGCGCACCCACAACGACGCGAACCAGGGGTTGTCGCTCGCCACCTGCACGAGCCGCTGCGCGAGTTGCGTGATCGCCGCGACCGGATCGTCGGCGTTCTCCTGAAACGGCAACCCCAAACCCGCGCGCAGCGGCGCGAAACGCTCGTCGATCAGCACGTCGAGCAGTTGATCCCGTGTCTTGAAGTAGTAATGCATCATCGCGGACGTGAAGCCCGCTTCACGGGCGATCTGGCCCAGCGACGTGTCGACGATGCCCTGTTTCGCGAACAACCTCAGCGCGGCATCGAGCAAACGGGCGCGCTGTTCGGGGCCGCGCGCGGAGCCCGTCGGCCTGCCCGGACGGCGAGCCGCCGAGAGAGCGCGGACCGCGGCAACAGCGCTCGTTGCGTCGGTGTCGCTTTGCGTCGCGTTGACCGCGCGCTCCAACCCACTGCCCTTTTTCGCTGCGACTCGCGTACGCGGCGGCGCGTTCGAGCGCGGCTTTGCGGTGACTTTTGTCGGGGGGTTGACCGCGGAGTCGTCTGACGGAATTCTTGCCATTGCATTGAATTTGACTGGAATAGCGATGTCGCCTATATTAATCGCCAAGTTAATTAATTTCAACGTGCTGCCACCATGAAACACCCTCCTGCCAGCCGGGGCGTCGACGCCATGACACCGGTTTCACGGCCGGCCTCGCCCGCCACCGATCACCCGCCGATCCGGCTACTGTTCCCGGCACTGCTGCTGGTGATGTTGCTCGCCGCGCTCGATCAGACGATTGTCTCCACCGCACTGCCCACGATCGTTGGCGAACTGGGCGGACTCAACAATCTGTCGTGGGTCGTCACCGCTTATCTGCTCAGTTCGACCATCGTCGTGCCGCTGTACGGCAAGTTCGGCGATCTGTTCGGCCGCAAGATCGTGTTGCAGACCGCGATCGTCGTGTTCCTCGTAGGCTCCGCGCTGTGCGGCATCGCGCAGAATATGGGCCAACTGATCGTGCTGCGCGCGCTGCAAGGGCTCGGTGGCGGCGGCCTGCTCGTCGTCACGATGGCCGCGATCGCCGATGTGATTCCGCCCGCCGAGCGTGGCCGCTATCAGGGCGTGTTCGGCGGCGTGTTCGGTCTTGCGACGGTGATTGGCCCGCTGCTCGGCGGCTTCCTGGTCGAACATCTCACGTGGCGCTGGATCTTCTATATCAACCTGCCGCTCGGCATCGTGTCACTCGTCGTGATCGGCGCGGTTTTCAAGCCGCACGTGCATCACGTGAAGCATACGATCGACTACATGGGCGCCGCGTTTCTCGCCGGCGCGCTGACCTGCATCATCCTGTTCACGAGCCAGGGCGGCACGATCCTGCCGTGGACGTCGCCGCAACTGTGGTTCACGCTGGGCATGGGACTGGTGTCGATCTGGGGCTTCATTCATGAGGAGCGCAGCGCCGTCGAACCGATCATGCCGCTCGAACTGTTCCGAGAGCCTACGTTTTTACTCAGCAGTCTGATCAGCTTCATCATCGGCGTGTCGCTGTTTGGCTCGGTCACGTTTCTGCCGCTCTATCTACAGGTCGTGAAGGGCTCGACGCCGTCGCAAGCGGGCATGCAGATGCTGCCGATGATGGGCGGGCTGTTCATCATGTCGATGGTGACCGGCCGCATCATCAGCAAGATCGGCAAGTACCGGATATTCCCGATCATCGGCACCTTCCTCGTGTCGGTCGCGATGGTGCTGCTCGCGCGGCTGCGGATCGACACGCCGATCCATGTGATGTATCTGTACATGGGTCTGCTCGGCTGCGGTCTCGGCATGGTGATGCAGGTGCTGGTTCTCGCGGTGCAGAACACCGTCGAGTTCAGGCATATGGGCGTCTCGACGTCGGGCGTCACACTGTTCCGCTCGATCGGTGGTTCGATCGGTGTGGCCAGTTTCGGCGCGGTGTTCTCGAACGGACTCGCGGCACGCCTCGAGAAACTGATTCCGCCCGATACCGAACTGCCGCACGCCTTGGGCCCCGCCGCGATCCATCAGCTACCCGAAGCATTGCGCAACGATTACCTGCATGCATTCTCCGGTGCGCTGCACACTGTGTATCTGTCGGCCGCGTGCGTCGTGGTGCTCGCTTTCGCGCTCGCATGGCTGCTGAAGGACCATCCGCTGCGCAAGCACTGATCGCGAGCGTCGGATCCACGCGCGCTTCCCCGCGCCGATACCAACGCCTGATGCGAGGCATTCGACGACAGTCACATTCACGAGGCCCACGCGCAATGCGTCGGCCTCGTTGCTTTTTGGTCCTGGCAACCGTCATTGCAAAGCATCTGCGCGCAACGGCCTGGACGCTCCGCGTCGGCTCACGAACGCAGTGAAAGGACCACGCGTACATGGGCGAACGGCCCACATGCAAGCTTTCGTCATACCTGCGAATGTGCGGTAGCCCACACTCTCAGGTACGAACGTTAATTGACGTTGGTCGTGAAACGCCACATATTGGACATTCGCAACGTAAGCGTGACTTACGTCTACGAAACTCTCCGGCGCATGTGGATCGTTTTCCGCGGACAAGGCTCCCCGCCTCAACACGATCCGGGACATGCCTTCAATGGCATCGTTTTCCATAGGTGGGGCCACC
This sequence comes from Paraburkholderia sp., assembly GCF_036488505.1. GTDB lineage: Bacteria > Pseudomonadota > Gammaproteobacteria > Burkholderiales > Burkholderiaceae > Paraburkholderia. Next base: position 5,204 of record NZ_DASXHN010000270.1, read on the forward strand.
GTATGTCCACCCAGACAGCAACCGGCCATAGCTTTCCGACACCCTGCAAACGCTGCGGTGGCACGCTGTACCGGCAAGTCGATTCATGCCCGTATTGCGGCGTCCCGCATCCGCTCGGCACCGATCCGCACAGACGCACGGCGGTTCCCGGCAGCCGCGCCAGCGCAACGCATAAGCCACTACACCGCTTCGCCGCGGATTCGCCGGACCTGCACGACGAAATCGCCTTCGCCGCTCGCGCGATGCCTGCGTCGCAGTTCCTTCAAGACGAGCCGGCCACCAACAGGGCGCTCGTTGCCCCGGTGCCGCAGGCCGCCGATCCGCAAAGCCAGTACGAACAGCCGGTGCATGCGCCACACAACACGACGCGCACGATCTGGCGTGTTCTGTGTGGCCTTGGCGCGGCTGTCGCTCTGGGCCTGACGTATGTCGGCTACACGCTATTCAGTGACAACGGCGAGGCCGAAGATACCGGCGTCGAACACATCAGCCGCGATGCCCGAACGACAACGGGCACGATTGCACCGCTGGCGGCGACCACGCCCGCGCCAATGGTTGCTCAAACACAGCCGATGCACGCGTCTGCCGTGCCTAAACCTATAGCGCCGCCGATACCCGCTGCACCGGACAGGTCGGCGAATCCCGCGCCGGTGCTTCCTGCTGTGCCGATTGCCGCTGCGCCCGCGATCGCGCCCGCGCTGGCGTCGATCGACGCGAGCGCCGCGCCACGGCCCGCGTTGCAGTTCCGCGATGCCGCGCAAGCGGTAGAAAGCGCGCGTCTGGCAGTCCGTGCAAACGATCTGTCGAAAGCGCAAGCCGCGCTCGCCGCCGCGCAAACGTTACAACCCGGCAATGCCGATGCAAAGGATCTGGCCACGCAGTTGCGGCCAATCGCAGAGCGTCGCGACAACGCATTGCAAGCCGCGCAAGCCTGTGTCGCGCAGCAGTCGTGGTCTTGCGCTCGCCAGCATGCGAACGAGGCACTCGCCATCGACACTGGCAACGACGCGGCGAAAAGCATTCTCCAGCGTGTGATCCGCGAGACCGGCTGGGCGCCGCTGAATCAGCATGCGGCGACTATGGGCAGCGGGCAAGCCGCGCCGCTCGCGCAGACGCAGTTGCAGCCCCCGCTGCCCGCGGGCAAATGAGATAAACGAGAGGACGAACGAGACAAGCGACGCAATCACAGCCAACGAGATCGACACGACAGACGGCAAACAGGCACACGGCGAACTCGCCGCAATAGCAGCGGCGACAGCAGCGGAAACCACAGCGCATGGCGGTGCCGCGCGTCACGACCGTGCATCGCGACCACGCATTACCACCGCGTAACGCGACCGGGCGCCGCACTCGAATGCGCGATCGAAGGCGCGAACCCCGCCGCATGAAAAGCGTCGGCATTCGCCGTTCGTAGTATGGCCCTCGCTATCAGATCGAATCATCGCTGTCTGTGCCGCCGCGCACGTTTTCCCGAGTGTTCTGCGCGGAAACAGACGGACCTGGCTATCGCCGCGCATTGAAATGACATTGCAGCCGGATCACTGGTGCTTTCGCGCACCGCGCGCGAAGCGTAATTAACCTGACCGATAGGTAGAAAGACCATGCTGAAGAGACTTCTCGCGGGGTGGCTGGGGCTGGCGGCGCTGATCGCATGTTCGCTGGCGGGCGGTGCGGAACCCGCGCACTACAAGATCGTCACGGGGCCCGAGCGTGGCACCTACATTCAGTTCGGCAACGATCTGTCGAAATGGGTCGCGCAGCCGGTCGGCATCGACCTGGAAGTGGTCGCCTCGAAAGGGTCGGCCGAAAACGTGCAGCGCATGCGTTTCGAGTCCGGCGTGAAGCTCGCGCTGGTGCAGTCCGACGTGTACCAGGCGTTCGTTGACATGGCCAACGCGGGCAACGCGGATGCGGGCACGACGATCAGGCCATTGCGGCTCATCATGCCGTTGTACGACGAGGAAATCAATGTCGTCGTGCGCGCGGATTCGCCGCTGAAAACGCTCGCCGACATCAAGGACAAAACCATCAGTGTCGGCCTGCTCGGCAGCGGCACCGCACAGTCGGCGACGACGCTTTATCACCTGATGTTCGGCAAACCGATCCCCGAGCAGAACGTCGTGCACCTAAGCAACGAGGACGCACTTGCGGCGCTGATCGTAAAGAAGATCGACGTCGCGATCATCGTGGTCGGACAGCCGGCGAATCTGTTCAATGGGATGAAACCCGATCTGTTGCAACAGCTGCGCCTGCTGCCCGCCGATCCGAACGCGCCGGAAACCGCGCGCGCAAAGCAGACCTACTTCCCGACGACGATCCGTCAGAGCAGCTATCCGGGCTGGCTCAAGGAAGACGTGCCCGCGGTGACCGTCAAGGCTTTTCTTGTCACCTACGACTACGGTCTGCGCGACACCGTCAGCAACCTGGATCACTTCGCCGACTCGCTATGCGCGAACTTCGATAACCTGCAGGAACACGGCCATCCGAAATGGAAGCAGGTGAAGCTCGAACTGCCGGCGCTCGTGCGCGGATGGAAGTACTACGGCCCGGTCGAAAAGCATCTGCGCGCGTGCATCGCGAGCCGCAGCGCGGCCGTCAGCGCGGCTGCGGCACAGCCCGCGCCGAAGCCGCACGTGCCGTGCTCGGAGCAGGAGCGGATGCTGTTGTTGTGCAAGTAGCGCGTGAGTGAAGGGCCGAAGCCTGCGGCCGAGTTCCGGCGACTCGAACATCGATAGGGTGAACGCGCACGCAACGCCGAATGCGCGCGAAACTGTTCCGCGTTTCGAAAGCGGGAACCCTTGATGTCCTTGCCCGCCGCCGAGCGCTGCGCAAGCGTGCGCACTTCGGTCGCGCAGAACGCTGATCGATCTCGGCCATCGTCGCTACCACAGCGTCGACCGCAGTGCTGCCATGGCAGGCCGTTTCCGTGTTCGATTCGCAGTACTTCGGCGTGGCCGGTTACTACGCCGAAATGGCCGCGAAGCGCGGTCTGATCGCGATGGTCTCGTGTTCGACACGTCCCGTTCAGGACCCCGTCTTCGACGATTCCCTCTTGTCCCGGTCCGACTTCTTCGCGCCCTTCGCGCTCGCCGGTTTGTCCTTATTGTCCTTCGGCTTCGCAGGGGCTTCGGCCTTCGTCAGCTCCACCTTGTCGGACGCCTTGTCGAACGCGACGTCCACGATATCGCCGGACTTGATCTTGCCGCCGAGAATTTCTTTCGCGAGCTTCGTCTCAAGTTCCTGGCGAATCTGGCGCTTCAACTCGCGCGCGCCGAATTCCGGTCGATAACCGACATCGGCGAGATGATCGACGAGCGAGTCCTGCACTCGCAGCGTGATGCCCTGAGCCGCCGCGGTCCGAACTACACGCTCGAGCTGGATCTGCACGATCGCGCGGATGTTCTCGCGCGACAGTCCGTGGAAAACGATGATCTCGTCGATGCGGTTGAGGAACTCGGGACGGAAGTGCCCTTTCAACACGTCCATCAGCTTGCCGCGGATCTCCTTTTCGGAAGCGCGATCGTCGTCGCTCTTCTCGAGGTTGTCCATGATGATCGACGCGCCCAGATTGCTCGTCGAAATGATGATGGTGTTGCTGAAGTCCACCACGCGGCCCTTTCCATCGGTGAGCCGGCCGTCGTCGAACACTTGCAGCAGCACGTTGTTGACATCGGGATGGGCCTTCTCGATCTCGTCGAGCAGGATCACGCAATATGGACGACGGCGCACGCGCTCGGTGAGCTGGCCGCCCTCGTCATACCCCACATAACCCGGCGGCGCGCCGATCAGTCTGGCCACCGCATGTCGCTCCATGTATTCGGACATGTCGATCCGAATCACCGCTTGCTCATCGCCAAACACGGTTTCGGCGAGCGCCTTCGCAAGCTCCGTTTTCCCGACACCGGTCGGCCCGAGAAAGAGGAACGTCGCAATCGGCCGATGGACCTGACCCATGCCGGCGCGCGACAGCCGTACCGCATCACTCACGGCGAGCACGGCTTCGTCCTGCCCGACGACGCGCTCGCGCAGCGTGTTCTCCATGTCGAGCAGCTTCTGCCGCTCCTCCTGAGTCAGCTCGGTGACTGGTATGCCGGTGAGACGCGATACGACCTCGGCGACCGCGGCGACCGTCACTTCGAGCGTCTCCGATCCAGTCTTGCGCTGCCACGCTTCCGTTAGCTCTTCGAGCTTCGCCTGTTTTTCCTTGATGCGTTCTTCGAAGCCCTTGGCCTCGTCGAAGCGCTTGCGGGACGACGCATAGTCCTGCTCGCGCTTGAACTGCGCGGTCTCCGCCTCGAGTTCCTGAATCTCGGGCGGACGGGAAGTCGAGCCAATGCGCACGCGCGCCGCTGCCTGATCGATCAGATCGATCGCCTTGTCCGGCAAATAGCGGGAGGTGATGTAACGATCGGAGAGCTCGGCCGCCGCGACGAACGCGTCGTCCGCGAAGGTCACCTGATGATGTGCTTCGAGCTTGTCGCGCAGGCCGCGCAGAATCACGATGGTCTGCTCGACGGTCGGTTCAGGCACGAGCACCGGCTGGAAACGCCGCTCGAGCGCCGCGTCCTTCTCGATGTACTTCTGATACTCGTTCAAGGTCGTCGCACCGATCAGGCTCAGTTCGCCGCGCGCGAGCGCGGGCTTGAGCACATTGGCGATATCGAGGCCACCTTCGCCGCCGCCCTGCCCCGCACCCACTATCGTATGCAACTCGTCGATGAACACGATCAGCTCGCTTTGCTTCGCGGTGACTTCGTCGATCAGCTGCTTCGCGCGCTCTTCGAATTCGCCGCGATACTTCGCGCCGGCCACCATCGAATTGATGTTGATCTCGACGAGCCGCTTGCCCCGCAGATCCTCGGGCACATCGTCGTTCACGATGCGCTGCGCCAATCCTTCCACGATCGCCGTCTTGCCCACGCCCGGTTCCCCGATCAGCACCGGATTGTTCTTCTTGCGCCGCGCAAGCACCTCGATCGTGCTCTCTATTTCCTGCGCGCGTCCCAGCACCGGATCGAGCTTGCCCTGCCGCGCCATGGCTGTGAGGTCCCGTCCGAACTTGTCGAGTGTCGGCGTGCCGCTGGGCGCGTCGACCCGGCCGTCCTCCGCCCCCTTGCCAACGACCTTCACGACTTTTTGCCGCAACGCTTCGGGCGTGACGCCGTATTTCCTGAGCAACCCGCCAGCGATGCTGTCGGGAACAGCAGCGAGACCGATCAGCAGGTGCTCGGGACCGACGTACGAATGCCCCAGTTCCTGCGACGCCTGAAATGCATATTGAAATGCTTTCTTTAGCCGAGGCGACACGGTCATCTTGTCGATGGATGCGTCCGAGCCGGCATGACCCTTTTTCGCGTGCTCGTCGATGTATCGCTTGATGTCCTCCGGCGAGAGCTTCATTTCCTTGAAGAGCGCCCCGGCAACGTCGGTGTCGGCAAGGACGTACAGCACATGTTCGGTGTCCAGCTCCGTGCGCTGCAGCTCGTGAGCTTTTTCCGCCGCGCGCTGCAGCAGTTCCATGGTCTGCTCGCTGAACGCATCGGTGGCATCGACTGACTCGCGCGGCACGGAAGCAACGAGACCAGCGTCGTCGTCATGCTCGTCTGCGGCCGCGTCGGAAGGGCCGCCCAATAGACGGGAGAGCCCGCCGCCGAGCAGGGAATCGAACGGATTCAGCATGCTTTGATGCCGCATCAGTTGACGGTAGTCGTACTCACAGATCGACATCGATTTACGCTGGCCGTTTTGTACTACGGTCACCTGTGCAACCGCGGGCCGGGCATGACAAATTTCGCAAAGGGCAGGCATGGTCAATCCTCTCCATTTAGAGGACGGCCCAAGTCGAAGCCGAGCGATCCATGCGATTGCAAAAGATGTAAGTGTGACGCCAAGCGACCGCTGGCTCGACCCGAGCCGCCCCCGTCGTAATCAGGGAACGCGTCGCGCGAGCCTTTCATCTAGCCGTCTTTCGTGATCGAACCTCCCCACGCACGGTTTGTGCTGCGCGGCTTTGCGACGCGGACAAAGTCTACAAAGTTGAATCGTGTCGGGACCGAACCGCAGCGGGTTCGCGGGTTGGTCATGGTCGTCCGTCGCCATTCGGCAAGGCGCGCAAGTAGTGCGCCCGCCTCTTTCGCTTGTAAGCGCATCTCTTCTTCGGCACGCCGTTCTTCAGGTTGTACTTGGTCCGCCGACACATATCAACCATCGACTATCTGTCTGTCACCCGCTTCTGACGGAGCCGCTCGCAAGCGGTTCGCAGCGACACCGGAAAGCTCGGGCACTGAATGTATATGAACGGCACAACGGCAGCGCCACGCCGGGCGCTCCGGCGTCGCCGACTGGTGTGGCGCGCGCGTTGCTGGGGCATTGAAAGTACAATGTTCCATTCACGACGAGCGATCATGAACAACGACGCACTGTCCACCTCCAGCACGTTGCCGCATCCAGACGGCAGCGACACTCTGCAAACTCCCGCCGCACCGCTCGCGTCCAACGACAACAATCGGGTGAAATTGCCGATCCCGCCGAGAAGTCGGCGTCGATGGCTGACGATGCCCAGGTCGCTGGCAGATACTGCGTTGAGCGGAGAAGTCCTCAGGTGAGCAGGTTGAGGATCGAAGCGGCAGCCGGAAGCGAAACCCGGGTGGAAAAGCGATGTGCCCTTAAGAATGCAACGCATCCGCCGATAGACAAAAGCGTTGTCCCGGCGCGCCCCTCGTCCGGCTATTGCGGTTCGGAAACGTACCCTCTTCCGGATAGGCGGCCGCTTTACCGTTGCGCACAAGCTGACGGTTCTGACGGGGCGACCACTCAACCCGAAAATCAAACGCAAAAATCAATATGATTCGCCGAACGCAAACTGGCTGTCCGGCACCGCAGGGAGAAAGTGTGCCTCCCCACGTTTATCCGATGCTGGACAGCCTCACGGACGGTTTGATGTCGTTCGACCTGGCGTGGCGGTTTACCTACGTCAACCGCACGGCCGAGCGGCTTTTACGCAGTGACCGCGGCAAACTGATTGGGCAGATTGTCTGGGAGCGCTATGCGGACCTCGTCGGATCCGGCTATTACAACGCGTACCACGAAGCTGCGCGTGTGAGGAAACCCTGCAGTCACACCGACTACTACGCCCCGCTCGCCACATGGTTCGAGGCACGAGCGTTTCCTCACCAGGACGGCATAACCGTCCTGTTTCGCGATGTCTCGGAGGAGCATCGACAGGCAGCGATCCTCCAGCACCAGGCCACGCATGACTACCTGACCGATCTTCCGAACCGGCGTCAATGCGTCAAGGTGCTGGACCTTGCTGTTCAGGAACTGTCCGCGCGGCCTTCCGGTTACGACGGTGCGCTTGCAGTACTGTTCATCGACCTCGACCGTTTCAAGGAAATCAACGATGCGTTCGGTCATGCCGAGGGTGACCGGGTCTTGCGTCACGTGGCTGCCCGATTGCACGACCTTGCGGGTCCATCCGGCTTTGTGGCTCGCGTAGGCGGCGACGAGTTCGTGCTGATCCTTGGAAACACCAGCGACGTCGAAGCGAAAGAAATCGCCCAAGCCATATTGGCGACACTCGCAGACCCGTTTCAGATGCCGGAGATTTGCGTATCGCTGGGTGCCAGCATCGGCATCGCGCTCGGCCGCGACGCCGCACAGTCGGCGGAGACATTGCTGAAGCGTGCGGACGCAGCGATGTACGTGGCCAAATCATCCGGCCGGTTCCAGTTGCAAGTCTATGGTCAGGCGCTTTGCGAAAGCCACGGGGAACGTCTACGCTTGCGCGGTGATTTTGAAGCATCCCTTGCGTCCAACCAGGTGGAACTGCACTTTCAGCCGCAATTGAACCTGACTGACGGATCGCTGCGCGGCGCTGAAGCCCTGTTGCGGTGGCGGCATCCACGGCGCGGTTTGCTGGCTCCTGGCGAGTTCCTCGATGCGATCGTGGACTCTCCGCTGGAAGGACCGCTCACCCGGTGGGTGATCGATGCGACCTGTCGTCACCTTGCTGAATCCCTCGACGATGGCGCGGCGCCGCCGATGGTGTCGTTCAATCTGTCGGCGCGACAACTCGTCACTGCGAGGCTCGCCGATACCATTTTGCAATCGGCTAACAGGTATGGCGTTCCCGCAACGATGCTGGAGGTGGAAGTCACGGAGAATTCGCTGATGACCGACATGCAGGTGGCCTCGCAGATACTTGCGGATCTGCGTCAAGCCGGCATTTCGACTTCATTGGACGACTTTGGCTCCGGCTATTCAAGCCTCGCGTATCTGATGCACTTGCCCGTCAATACGCTGAAAATCGACAAAGCGTTCGTCTGGGCGCTTGGCAATGAACCGAATGCCGTCGCAATCATTCGTACAGTGGTCACGCTGGCGCATGCGCTGAACATGGTCACCGTTGCGGAGGGCGTCGAAACACCAGAGCAACGCGACATGCTGGCAAGCGAGGGTTGCGATGTGATCCAAGGCTATCTCGTCAGTCGCCCGCTTCCCGCCGCCGAGTTTCGCGCGTTCGTTCGCGCACGGCAGGCAACCGGCCTGTAGCGCACCCGCCGGCGCTGACGAACAGGCGTCACACAACGCTGCGCCGGCTGTCGTCTCACCGTTCGTGGCGGCGGTCCCTTTGGCGCGTGACCCGCTAGCGGCCTCGCCCATCGCGGGCGTATAGCGCACGCACGCACCGAACAATTCGGCCGACGACGTCGATCGCACGCCGTACACGGACGCTGGCTCAACGCGATGCCGAACCTCGTTTGATCGTACAGCCTCCGCCTCGTCGTCGCGGGCTGTGCACCGCACTGCGCACAGGCATCCCAGTTAAACTTGAACCGTTCCCGCAGCACGGCGCTTCCCGCGTTACATGGACCTCAAGCAAATCCAGTATTTCATCGCGCTTTTCGAAGACGGCTCCGTGACCCGCGCCGCGAAGCGGCTGAACATCGTCCAGCCTGCGCTCAGCATGCAGATTTCGAAGCTCGAAGCGGAACTGCGGCAAACCCTGTTCGAGCGCGGCCCGCACGGCATGACACCGACGGACGCCGCGCGTCAGATGTATCGCCTGTACGTGCCGATCCTGCGCGACATCGAACATGCGCGTGAGCAGTTGAGCAGGCACGACATCATCGTCACGGGCCGTGTGTCGTTGGGGATGGTGGCGTCCGAAGCGCAGAGCGTGCTGCCGGAATCACTGGCGATATTCAATGCTCTCTATCCGCAGGTCGAGGTTTCGGTGGCCGATGGTTTCAGCGCGCAACTGATCGACGCAGTGGAGGCCGGCCGGCTCGATGCCGCGATCATCAACCGTCCACGCGGACGCCTGTCGCTCGACACATATCCGTTGCTCGACGAAGAGATGGTCCTCGTGACCAGTGCGGCGCACGGTCCTTCCCTGCCCGCCACGATTACGGCGCCCACGCTGACCGAACTCGACCTCGTGCTGCCGACGCGTCGAAACGGCCTGCGAGGCGCTCTCGACGCGGCACTGCTGAACGCCGATGTGGTCATCTCGCCGAAGTTCGAAATCGATCTGCTGAGCACCATCGTCAAGTTCATCGAACAGAGCAGCGTCGCGACGATCCTGCCGCGCGTGGTCGTACAGCGCAAGGTCGACGAAGGCGTGCTGCGCGCATACCCGATCACCTCGCCTCGGATCGTGCGCCACATCGTTCTCGTCAGCCATCCGAAGCGGCCCATCGACCGTGCGGCGACCGAACTCGTCGACATCATCGCCGACCAGATCCGCCGCGTCACCACCGGCGTCGACAGCGCGGAGCCGGAATAACGCGGCGCTGCCGCTCGCGCCAACTAACGTCGAGCATGATCACAAAGCCGGGGGCGCTGGAAGCTGATCCAGCGGCTACCCCACAAAGACTCGTAATCGAGCCGCCGCATAACAGCTGCATTCAGTGAGGCTCGCGCCCGGCGTCGTGGTTGAGCCTACCCAGGGTCTCCGGTACGACGAACGCGCCAACCAGAAAGATCACGCTGATCGCACCGACGAACGCAGCCAGCGTGACCGGCAAATCGCCAGGCGTCTTTGCCGTCAGCGACACGAAAGTCGGCATCATGCCGCCAATGGCGAAACCGATATTCCACGAAAGCCCCGTTCCTGTCGCGCGGATCGCGGTCGGGAAGCGTTCATTCAGGAAGATCAGGATCGGCGCATAGCCGGCGCTACCGAGCGCGCTGAGTATGACCGCATAGAGGCCCAGCATCGTGATGTTCTGCGCAGTCGGCAACAAAAGGAACAGCGCAGGCAACGCAAAGAGACGAATCACGCCGAGCAGAATAAAGCTGCGCTTGCGGCCGATAAACGTACTCATGTGACCCGCTGCGACCGATGCGATCACCACCGCGATGCTGCAAATCATCAGGATCGCCGCCGCCGAGCCGTTGGGCGCATGATTGACGACTTTGAGAAAGGTCGGCAGATAGCCCGAGGTCAGGTAGTACCCGCTGCCGCCGCCGATCGTCAGCAACAGGTTCACGAACAGGATCGAGCGGTAGTCACGCGAAAACAGCGTGCGGATCGGCGAGCGGATCACTTCGACGGGCGCCGCGCGCGTCAGGTCGGCGGCGCGCGCGGCTTTTTCCGCAGCGAGCTTCTTCCACAGCGGCGATTCTTCGAGACCGTTGAAAACCA
>NZ_DASXHN010000280.1:0-2040 GCF_036488505.1 Paraburkholderia sp.
TTTATGCGGTTCCGATGCTGCCATCCACACCATCTCTCAAAAATCGGATAACTCCGAGTTTGCCGCCCCTCGACAATGCCGGGTTCGCCGCGAAAGTGCTGAAGGCGCATTAGCCGTTACAGCATCGTGCGCACGTGCCACAGCTCCGGGAACAGCACGACGTCGAGCATCTTCCTCAGATACGGCGCGCCGCTCGTGCCGCCGGTGCCCTGCTTGAACCCGATGATGCGCTCGACCGTGGTGACGTGTCGGAAGCGCCACTGCCGGAACGCATCCTCGAGATCGACCAGTTCCTCGGCCATCTCGTACAGCTCCCAATGCTCGGACGGATTGCGATAGACCTCGAGCCATGCAGCCTCGACCGACGCATCGTGTTCGGTCGGCTGCGTCCAGTCGCGTTCGAGTCGCGCCGGGGAAATCGCGAAGCCGCGGCGCGCGAGTAGCCGCACCACCTCGTCGTAGAACGACGGCGCTTCGAGCGCGGCCTTCACTTCGGCGTAAACGTCCGCGCGATGCGCGTGCGGTTTCAGCATCTGCTCGTTCTTGTTGCCGAGCAGGAATTCGATCTGCCGGTACTGATACGACTGGAACCCCGACGAGCTGCCGAGGTACGGCCGCATCGCCGTGTATTCGGATGGCGTCATCGTCGCGAGGACGTTCCACGCTTGCACCAGCTGCTCCAGGATGCGCGACACGCGCGCGAGCATCTTGAACGCCGGCGGCAACTCGTCGCGATGCACCGCCTGCAGCGCCGCGCGCAATTCGTAGAGCGCGAGCTTCATCCACAGTTCGCTCGTTTGATGCTGGATGATGAACAGCATCTCGTTGTGATCCGGCGACAACGGATGCTGCGCATCCAGCACCTTGCCGAGCGACAGATAGTCGCCGTAGCTCATCGACCCTGCGAAGTCGAGCTGCGCATCGTGCCAGCCGCTGTCGCCGGTGCCGGCCGAAGCGGGAGCGGAGCCCGCCTTGTCAGCCGAGCCCGCGGCCGTCGCCGCTGATCGAGACTGTCCATAGCCGAACGGGCAGCCTTGCGCGGCCGGTTCTTCGGGCAACTCCTGCGTCCGCATGTGATCGGTCATTGCGCTTTCCTCAGGTTACGGCGCCGCGCGCGGCAAATTCGGGAGCCCGCCAGATCTCGTTCGCGAGCACCTCGCGCAGCGTTTCGACCGCGTCCCACACGTCGACGAAGCGCGTGTACAGCGGCGTGAAGCCGAAGCGCAGCACGTGAGGCTCGCGATAGTCGCCGATCACGCCGCGCGCGATCAGCGCCTGCATGACTTCATAGCCGTGCGGATGTTCAAAGCTCGCGTGCGAGCCACGCTGCGCGTGCTCGCGCGGCGTCACGAGCTTGAGCGGAAACTCGCCGCAACGCGTTTCGACCAGTTCGATAAACAGGTCGGTGAGCGCGATCGATTTGTCGCGGATCGCCTGCATGCTGGTTTGCAGGAACACGTCGAGTCCGCATTCGACGAGCGCCATCGATACCATCGGCTGCGTGCCGCACAGGTAGCGGGCGATGCCGGGATCGGGCTGATAGGTCGGGTTCATATCGAACGGCGCGCGATGACTCCACCAGCCTGACAGCGGCTGCGCGAATTCGGCCTGATGATGTTTCGGCACCCACACGAACGCGGGCGAACCGGGGCCGCCGTTCAGATACTTGTACGTGCAGCCGACCGCGTAGTCCGCGCCGACGCCATTCAGATCGACCGGCACCGCGCCCGCCGAGTGTGCGAGATCCCACAGCGCGAGCGCGCCGTTGTCGTGGATCAGCTTCGTCAGCGCGGCCATGTCGTGCATATAGCCGGTGCGGTAGTTCACGTGCGTGAGCATCACGACCGCGGTGTCGTCGCCGATCACGGCGGGCAGTTCCGCAGGATCGTCGACCATGCGCAATTCGTAGCCGCGATCGAGCTGTTCGATCAGTCCTTGCGCGATATACAGGTCGCTCGGAAAGTTCGAGCGCTCGGAGACGATCACGCGGCGCTTCGAATCGCGTGCATTCGCGAGCCGCAGCGCGGCCGACAGCAGCTT
>NZ_DASXHN010000171.1:0-3496 GCF_036488505.1 Paraburkholderia sp.
CCGCCGTGGACGCACCCGGCGCCTCCCGCGACTGGACCAGGCATGCGGTGCGCCGGCTCGCCGAAGACCAGCAATCGCTCGATGTCGAATTGGCAGTGCTGCGCGCGAGGGAAGCCGATTCGCTCGCGGCGTCGCTCAACGAATCCGCGCGGGCGTCCAGCCGCGCCGTGTTCCTGGTGATCCTCACCATGCTCGCCGGCGGCGGCGCGCTGATCTACACCTTCGCGAGCCACGAGAAGTCGGCGCGCGACAAGTTGCGCATCGCCCGGGCCATGCAGCGCAGCAACGAGCGTTTCCGCGATCTGTTCGACGCGCATCCCGTGCCCATGTGGATCGTTGACGCCGCGACGTATCGCTTTGTCGCAGTGAATCCGGCGGCGCTCGCGCATTACGGCTACAACGAGCTCGAATTCCTGTCCATGACCATGCGCGACCTGCACGCCGACGACGACTTCGATCGCCTCGCCGCGCTGCTCGCGCGCTACACCAGCGATCAGCCGCGCCAGACGGGCCAGACAAGCGCTCAACGGCGCGCGGGCGTATGGCGGCACAAGCGCCGCGACGGCGTGCTGGTCAGCGCCGACATCTCGTCTCACGCGCTGACCTATTCGGGGCACCCGGGTATTTTCATGCTGGCGAACGACATCACCGACCGCATCAATGCCGAGACCGAAGCACGGCGTTCGAAGCAGATGCTGGAATCGCTTATCGACAATATTCCGCAGCGGATCTTCTGGAAAGATCGCGAGTCGCGTTATCTCGGCTGCAATACCGCCTTTGTCCGCGACGCCGGTCTCGCCAGCAAGGAACAAGTGGTCGGCATGACGGACGACGCGATGCCCTGGGCGCGTTCGGCCGTGGAATTTCGTGAAGACGATCGCCAGGTCATCGCGACCGGCCAGCCGTTGATGAACCAGGAGCACGACATCCATCGCAACGACGAAGTGCGCACCTCCATCACCAGCAAGCTGCCGCTGCTGGATGGAGCGGGGCGCATTATCGGCGTGCTGGGTTCGTACGACGACACGACCGAGCGCAAGCGCGCGGAACTCGCGCTGCGCCTGCAAAGCCGGGCGCTGGATGCCTGCGTGAACGCCGTGCTGATCACCGGTACGACCGCCACGGGCAACGTGATCGAGTACGCGAATCCGGCGTTCAAGCGCATCACGGGCTACGATCCGGCCGATATCGTGGGCCGCGATTGTCGTTTCCTGCAACGCGACGACCTCGATCAGGAAGGCCTCAACGCGATCCGCGAAGGTCTGGCCGCGAACCGGGAAGTCAGCGCGGTCCTGCGCAATTATCGCAAGGATGGCGTGCTGTTCTGGAATCAGCTATTCGTCGCGCCTGTGCCGGATGCGCACGGGCGTACGACGCATCACATCGGCGTGATCAACGACGTCACCGAGGTGATCCGCTATCAGGAGCAACTCGAATATCAGGCGAATTACGACACGCTCACGCGCCTGCCGAACCGCAATCTGCTGCGCAACCGGCTGCAACACGCTATCGATAGAGCACGCCAGCAGGACACCACGGTGACCGTGGTTTTCGTCGATCTCGATGGTTTCAAGAACGTCAACGACAGCCTCGGCCACAGCGTCGGCGACCGTTTGCTCGCGGTGGTCGCCGAGCGGCTCGCGCGTTGCGGGCGCGCCGGCGATACGGTCGCGCGCCATGGCGGCGACGAGTTCGTGGTCGTGCTCCCCGACATGACCGGCGAGAGCGCGCTGATTGCATGGATGGAGCGCGTGCGGACCGCTATCTCGGACCCGGTGTGGCTCGACGGCACGGAGATGTACGTGGGCTGCAGCATGGGCGCGAGCCTGTTCCCGCAAGACGGCGATGATGTCGAAACCGTGCTCAAGAAAGCCGATCTCGCGATGTATCGGGCGAAGGACATGGGCCGCAACTCGTACCAGTTCTACCAGCCGGAGATGAACGCCAGCGTAGGGGCGCGGATGAACGTCGAGCGACGGTTGCGGCGTGCATTGCGCGACGGCGAATTCCTGCTGCACTACCAGCCGCAAGTCGATCTGACGACGGGCGAGATCGTCGGCATGGAAGCGCTCGTGCGCTGGATGGACCCGGAATTCGGGCTGGTCTTGCCGACTGCGTTTATTCCGGTAGCCGAAGAATGCGGGCTGATCGGACCGCTGTCCGAATGGGTGCTGCGCGAAGCGTGCCGGCAAAACAAGGCGTGGCAGGATCAGGGGCTGCCGGCGGCGCGAATGTCGGTGAATTTGTCGGCGCGGCAGTTCCAGCAACGCGATATCCGCGTACTTGTTACGTCCGTGCTCGAAGAAACCGGCCTCACGCCGCAGTACCTGGAAATCGAACTCACCGAAAGCGCGATCATGCGTAACGGTGAAGAGGCCGTTACGACCTTGTCGGAACTGGCGGCACTGGGGATCAGCATTGCCATCGACGACTTCGGGACCGGGTATTCGAGCCTCAGTTATCTGAAGCGCTTTCCGGTTCATCGCTTGAAGATCGACCGCTCGTTTGTTGCGGATATCGGCTCGCCGGGCGGCAATGAAACGATTACTTCAGCGATCATCGCGCTCGCTCACTCGCTCGAGTTGCGGGTGATCGCGGAGGGCGTGGAGACGGCGGCGCAGCTGGACTTCCTCGTTGCCCGCGATTGCGACGAGATGCAGGGATTTTTCTTCTCGCAGCCGTTGCCGGCCAGCGAGATTCCCGCGCTGTTGCTGAACAGCCGGACCACCCTGCAGCTCGGTGCGCGCGACAGTACGCGCGAGAAGCCAGCCGGTCAGTCGAGCGCGGGCAGCGCGCGCGGACGGCGGTCGCTGTCGGTGGCAACGTAGGTCAGCGTGGCTTCCGTCACCTTCACCACGTCTTCGG
The DNA here is from genome assembly GCF_036488505.1 of Paraburkholderia sp. GTDB lineage: Bacteria > Pseudomonadota > Gammaproteobacteria > Burkholderiales > Burkholderiaceae > Paraburkholderia. The sequence goes on from NZ_DASXHN010000171.1 coordinate 2,866, forward strand.
TCAGGCTCATGCGCTGCGCATAGACCTCGACCGATACCGTCACCGACGTATTGCCCGTCTTCACAATGTCTGTATAAAAGCTCAGCAAATCGCCGACAAACACCGGTTGCTTGAACACGAACGAATTCACCGAGATGGTCGCCACGCGGCCATTCGCACGCCGGCTGGCCGGAATCGATCCGGCGATGTCCACCTGCGCCATGATCCAGCCGCCGAAGACATCGCCGTGGACGTTGGCATCGGACGGTTGCGGCACCACGCGCAGCGCGACCGGTTTGTCTGGGAGTTGCAGGGATTGGGTCACGAGCGAATTTCCATGAAAGAGTGACGGGATGCCCGCGGGTCAGCGCGCCGTGGCACCTTCTGCGACAATGCGGGATTAAACGATGTTGCTTTGCGCTCGGACGAGTTGGGTTTTATCCACGCCCGTTTTAGCGTGCTTTTACGGCGTTTGGCGCAGGTCTGGCTGATTATTCCCACGCTGCTGCCGACGCCGGGAAACATCGAATTGTACGGGAAAGCCCGCATTTTGAGATGGGTGCCCGTCCCGCGATACCTCGCTCGTTCGACACCGTCCGGCATCCTGTGGCCCGGCGGCGCGGACCTCTGCAGACCTTGAATCCATGCGCCG
>NZ_DASXHN010000412.1:0-12979 GCF_036488505.1 Paraburkholderia sp.
TTTACTCACTACATCGGTAATAACGAGTAGCAGGAGCGTGGGGAGCTCATCGTGCAGAGCAACAAAATTGCACGCCGGTTGCGCGACGGGTGTTGCGCTTGGGTACTCGATTCCAGAGGACACGGTGCAGCAGGGCTTTCAAAAAAGCGCCCTCTACCAGCAGATTCGCGCGACGGCGAAGTACGCGCTGGACAATATCCTGACTCTCATCGGAATGACGACGGGCTTCGTGCTGCCCATCCTGTACGCATGGCTCGGCGCCAACGCCGCCATCCTGCGGAGGCTGCGGGACTTCCGTGGCGACAGGCATGAGCACGACCGGATGGCTCGATCCGCCGAACGCGATGCGGAAAGCCCGGCAGTTCATGTCCGACATGGCTCGTTTGTGCGAGCTGAATTGGATGAACAGGAGGCACTCAGCCGGCGACTGACCCGCCCGCCAGCGTCGCCCGTTCAGGCGAGCGTTCGGTCGTCGATTTCGCCCGTTGCCCGATCCGCAACCTGCGTCGCGAGCTGCACCATGCGCAGCACGATTTCGTGCATCCGCGTGCCAGGGAGGAAAAAATCGGCGACACCCAGCGCTTTGAGTACACCAGCGCTGTCTGCCTGAACATTCCCGCCAAGCACGACGGGTATCGCGGCGCGGCAGGCGAGCAGTTCATGCATCAATTGCGACGTCAACTCCACATGTGCGCCTGCGAGCAACGACACGCCGATTACATCGACCTCGCTCGCGAGCGCGCGCCGTGCAACTTCCGCAGGCGCGATGAAGAGTTCGTTGGATACGACGTCGAAGCCCGCGTCGATCAACGCGGCGGCCACCGCTTGCGCGCCGCGGTCGTGGCCGTCCTGTCCGAGCTTCGTGATCATCACGCGGGGCTTGCGTCGCAGCGTCGACGCCAATTTTTCGACCTGTTCGCATGCGGCTTTCCACATCGCATCCGACGCAAGCGTTGCCTCGTAGATGCCGGCGCTCGGATGCAAACCGATCGCATGACGCGCCCACACGGCTTCGAGCGCGCGCGTGCATTCGCCGACTGTCGCGCGCGCACGCATGCAGCGCATCGTCAACGCGAGCAGGTTGCCCGTGCCGTCGCGCGCGGCGGTTTCGAGCGCGCCCAATGCATGCGCCACAAGCTGCGCATCGCGCCGCAGTTTGACTTCCGCGATGCGCCGGATCTGGTGTGCGCGCACCTGGTTTCCGTCCGGCTGGAAACATGCGGGCGCATCGTCCGCATCGCCATGAACAAACGCGTTGACGCCCACCACGACGCGTTGCCCGCTATCGATTTCGCCCTGCAGCGTCACCGCCGATTCGTGAATGCGTGCGCGAATCCACCCTGAGCGGATCGCTTGCACGACGCCGCCACGCGCGTCGATCTCGCCGATCAGCGAACGGACGCGCGCCGCGATGTCGGCCGTCAACGCTTCCATCATGTACGAACCGGCCCACGGATCAATGACGTCGCACAGTCCCATTTCGTGCTGAAGCATCAGTTGCGTGTCGCGAGCAACGCGCGACGACGATGCCGACGGCAAGGCCAGCGCCTCGTCAAATGCGTTCGTATGCAGCGACTGGGTACCGCCGAATACGGCCGCCATCGCCTCGACGGCGGTGCGCACGACGTTGTTCGACGGCTTGTGCGCGGTCAGCGACCAGCCGGACGTCTGGCAATGCATCCGCAAAGCACGCGCGTTGTCGGAAGTCGCACCGCAACGCGCCGCGAGTTCGGACCAGATCAGACGCGCCGCGCGCAGTTTCGCCACCTCGACATAGAAGTCCGTGCCGACGCCGAAGAAGAAGCTCATACGCTGGCACACGTCATCGGCGCTCATGCCCCGCTGGCCAAGCGTTTCGACGTACGTGCGCGCATTGGCCATCGTCAGCGCCAGTTCGAGCACCGGATCGGCGCCCGCCTCCTGAAAGTGATAGCCGCACACCGATAGCGCGTTAAAGCGCGGCGCGTATCGCGCGAGGTAGTCGACCACATCGGCTGCGATTCGCAACGACGGCTCGGGCGCGAAGATGCAGGTGTTGCGCACGATGAACTCTTTCAGAATGTCGTTCTGAATCGTGCCGGTCAGGCGCGCCGCGTCCACGCCGCGCTCCTCGGCCGCGACGATGAAAGCGGCCAGCACCGGCAGCACCGCGCCGTTCATCGTCATCGATACCGACGTTCGGTCGAGTGCAATGCCCGCGAAAAGACGCGCCATATCGTCGACCGTATCGATCGCGACACCGGCCAGCCCGACCTCGGCGCTCGCGCACGGATCGTCCGAATCATAGCCGCGCTGGGTGGGCAGGTCGAACGCGACGGACAAACCCTGCGCCCCTTCCTCCAGCGCGGTGCGAAACGCGAGATTCGAATCGGCGGCTTCGGCGTAGCCCGCGTATTGCCGGATCGTCCACGGCTTGGCCGTGTACATCGACGGGTACGGACCGCGCACGAACGGCGCGGTGCCAGGCATGCTGTCCAGATGCGCGAGGCCCGCGAGGTCGGAGGCGGTATAAAGCGTCTTCAGCGGTACCGCGCGGCGGCGGGGCCGGGGTCGGGGCCGGTAGTTCAAGCGCAGCGCGGCCTCGCGTTTGAGAGCGGTGCTCATCGCTGTCTCCAGTGTTTTTCCGTGACGACGTCGGCGATCTTCAGGTTGTCGCTGGCGCGTCGCACTTCACTCCAATGCGTGATCCCCTGTCCGTTTTCGCGTTCGCCGGCCACATGCACGCTCAATGCATCGCCGACATTGACGTTGCCGTAAAAGTGCAGCGACCGGCTCGCGATCACGGGCGGCTCGGCAAACCGGTGCCGTTGCCATTCGGCGCGATCGACAAACGACTGGAAGCTCGCGAAGTACAGAAAGTCCGCGCCATTGAAGTCGTTGTTCGGGCACGGAAGAAACCGGGCGGCCTCGTGCGCGCCAGCCGCAAGACTTTCACAAGAGCCCCACTCTCCGGCCCTCAGCCGCTTGCCCGCTTGCGTCATCGCAAGCGCTTCATTGGGCGCCGCACTGATCGCGCCCCCCAGCGCCGCAAGCGTTGCGCGCGCGACCGACCGATTGTTGCGCGCCTGCGCCCGTGTAACGAACGTGGAAGACATCGACACATCCGCGATCAACGTACCATCACGCACGATGCGGTGTGTGCTGAAGTGCCGGACGGGTCCGGTTCTGCATAACGCGGTGTGAATCCCGAACTCGTCGTTCTCGCGCACGGTATCGAAACCGTTCGCCCGCAGACGGATCGCGGTGAACGCGGCGTACGCGCGCCCGCTGCTGTCGTCGCTGAAATCGGGCGTGGCTCGCCCTGCATGCGCGGCGAGCGCCTCCCAATGACGATGCCCGCATTCCTTCAGCAGCCAGTTCTCCGACAACCCGGTGAAGCACAATTGCGGCATGCCCGCGCGATAGCATCCAGTCGTGGTCTGCATGGACTTCGCCCGGTCAGGCCGCAAGACTATCGGTTGCCGCGTCGGACGCATCGAGCGACGCGCGAATGGCCTCCACGACATAGGCCGCGTCGCGCGCGACGCCCGAAAAGCGCCCCGATCCCCACGTATGCAGCCACGGCAAGCCGATGAAATACAGTCCCGCTTGCGGCGTGATGCCCCGCGTGTGTGCCGGATAGCCACGCCCATTGAACACGGGCGCATCGATCCAGCTGAAGTCCGGCGTAAAGCCGATGCACCAGATGATCGACGTGATGCCGCTCGCCGTCAGATCGAGCGAGGTGCGCTCGCCGTGCGGCTGCCATACCGGCTCATAGGCGGCTTGGCGCGGCGCGTCGATGCCGTGCCTGTCGATGAACGCGTCGATGCTCGCATTGATGCGGTTGTAGGTATCGTCCGCGCTGTCCAGATTCTCGATCAGATTCGGCGCGAACAGCAGGTGGCCGTCGCGCAGATCCTCGAGCCGGCCATACAGTTCCATTCCTTCCAGCGCAAAACGGCGCAAATCGATGTCACGTCCGCCGTCGCGGCCAGTCACATAGTGGTTCGTGTTGTCGCGCACGCCTTCACGCAACGGATGCCGCTCGACGGGCATGTCGTAGTACCGCATGTCGGCGAGCCAGTCGACCACATCGCGTCCACGATAGAAACGCGCGCAGCGCGGCGCCTCGCCGACCGCGAGGTAGACCGTGCGCCCGGCCAGATGCAGGTCTTCGGCGATCTGCGCGCCCGACTGCCCGGATCCGACAACGAGCACCGCGCCGTCCGGCAACAGCTCGGGATTGCGATATTGCGAAGACTGCATCTGCACGATCCCGGCCGGCAGACGCTCGGCCATGCGCGGCACGATTGGCGTGTGGTAGCCGCCCGACGCGATCACGACGTGATCCGCGGTGAACTCGCCATTCGACGTCGACACGCTGTAGCGCCCATCGGCGCCGCGCTTGACGCGTTTGACCTCGGTGTGTTCGAGCACCGGCGCGTCGACCATCGCAATGAAGCCATCCAGATACGCGACGATCTGATCCTTCTTCATGAAGCCGTGCGGATCGTCGCCACGGTACGGGTAGCCGGGCAATGCGCATTGCCAGTTCGGCGTGACGAGACAGAACGCGTCCCAGCGTTGGGAACGCCAGGTGTGCGTCACCGAATGCTTCTCCACCACGAGATGATCGATGCCGGCCTGTTTCAGGTAGTAGCTGATGGATAGGCCAGCCTGCCCACCACCCACGACGATGACCGCGTAGTGACGATTCGCGTGCGCCGCTTGCGGGCTAACGGTTGTGTTCGACATGGTTCTTCCTGCGTTGCGTATGAATGTTCGGGCGCCTGCAAATCGCTTCGTCGACGAGTGCGCCGCATTCAGGTTTCACAAAAGTTCGACGACCTTCACGACGGCCAGCGGGTCCGACGCAAATGCCTCGGCCTGCTGCTCGATCCGCGCGAGTTGATCCATCGCGGCGGAACAGGCAAAGCCGTATTTCTCGCGGACCCGTTCGGAGCCGATAGCCAAAGCCTGGCGCGAGCGTTCGACAAACTCGCTCAATGCATAGCTCTGGCCCGCGGCAAAGAACTCGCCGACGACCGTCGACGGTGAATAACAGTTGGCCTCGGTGCCATCGGGCCACTGGACCCTGAAGTGCATGACTGGCATCGCGTGTCCTCGATAAGTGATGGTTCAGGCGGGAGCGGGTTGCAGTTGCCGCCGGTACAGCGCGATATGACGGCGGGCGCTCGCGGTCTAGCTGAAGCGCTGCAACGAACCAGGTAGGCTCTTCACGTGCACCCTCCCGGCGGCGCGCCAATGAACGGCCCGTCGCCAAAATTCCATAGCAGCGCCGCGTCGCCGCGGTCAGTGAGCACCACTTCGCGCGATGCATCGACCTCGCCGATCACCGCGCACGCCAAATCGCGCGCAACGAAGCGCGCGAGCACTTCGTCAACCTGTTCCGCGCGCACCGACAGCACGAAGCCGAAGCTCGGAAACGCGCTGAGCCAGTGCTCGAACTCGACGCCCGGCGGCCGTGGAATTGCGTCGAGATCGATTCGCGCGCCCATCGCCGAACATTCGAGCAGCATCAGCGACGTACCCAGCACGCCGGCCATGCTGATGTCCTTCGCGGCATCGCACAGCCCGCTTTCCGCGAGGGCGGGCAACAGTTCGAGGTCATCGCGCAGGCGCTGCGCCGGTGCGCCGACCGACGCGTTCCAGAACGGATAAGGGTCTTCGAAGCGGCCGCGCAGATCGACGGCCATCACGAGCCGGTCGCCCGCGCGCGCGTTGAAGCTCGACAGCAATGCGCGCGCTCGGCCCACGATCGACACGGCCAGTTGCGGCTGCGCGCTACGCGTATTGCTATGCCCGCCCACCACCGGCACGCCGTACGCGAGCGACGCCGCCGCAATGCCGGCCAGCATCTGTTCAGCCGCGCCGAGACCGTCGCTCCACAGCGCATCGACGACGGCCAGCGGCCGGCCGCCCATCGCATACACGTCGCTGATATTCACCATCACGCTGCTATAGCCCGCAAACCACGGCATCGCTTCGACGAAATCGCTCACCAGCCCTTCGATCGCAAACAGCAGGTAGCCGTCGCCGTCACGGATCGCCGCGCAGTCGTCGCCGAGCGCGACCGCCTGCGCGAGATCGCTGACGCCGTGCGGCAGGCGCTGCGCCAACGACGCGACGACTCCCGCAATATCGGTCTTATGCCGGAAGCCGCGGCTTTGCCTGAGCCTTTCAACGAGCGAGGCGATGCTCATGAGCGTCCCCGCGACGACGTGACGAGCCCGCTCTCCGGCGTAAAGCACGGCGGATAATGCGCGAGGTCCGCTTCCATCAACTGATGCGCACGGCCGAACAGCATCTCCTCGCCAACCGAGCGCCAATGCAGACGCCGGAACAACGGCACGTTCTGGCTTTGCACGTGCGCAAGAAAAGTCTCGCAACCGAGCGCGTGCGCGCTGCTCACGGCGAGCCGGATCAGCGTGGAGCCGAGCTTGCCGTGCGAGCGGAACGCCGCATGCACCGCGAGCCGGGAGCCTAGCCACACATGCGGCTCGGTCTCGTGAATCCGGACGGTGCCGACGACCTGCTCCGGCACGCCCGCGATGCAGCTCAGCGCGACCAGCAGCTTCGCGCCGGCGTCGATTTCATCGCGGTCGTCGCCGGCAAAGATGCGCTGCTCGTCGCAGAACACCGCGCGTCGCAGCGCATAAGCCTCGTTGCATTCCCACGGCAGCGTCGCCCACTTCACGCGGTACTCGGCGGGCGTGAACGCAATCGGCATCGCGTCCAGTTCATCGACGGCTTCGCAAAACATGGCTACTCCTCGTACGATGCCAGCGACGAACAGGCGCCGCATTTGCCGCAGCCCGCCTTGATGTCGGCCGAACGCATCCGCGCGTCGCGCAGCATCGCACCGAGCGGAACCAGCACCGACCTCATGAATTCCGGCGTCGGCGCGGGATGGTCTTCGAGCGGGGTGCCGCTGATCGGCACGAACGGCACGACGAACGGATAGACGCCGAGCGCGATCAGTTCACGCGAGATCGCCAGAATCGCGTCGGCGGTGTCGCCCAGTCCCGCGAGGATGTACGTGCTCACCTGCCCTCTGCCGAACACCGCGACGGCCGCCTTGAACGCCTCCATATAACGCGACACGGGCACGCTCGCCTTGCCGGGCATCACGCGTTCGCGCACGGCGGGCGTCACGACTTCCAGATGCATGCCGAGCGTATCGATGCCGCTCGCTTTCATCCGCTCGAACCAGCGGTCGTCGTCAGGCGGCTCGCATTGCGCCTGGATCGGCAGGTCGACCGCGGCCTTGATCGCGAACGCGCTTTCACACAGAATCCGCGCGCCGCGATCGCTGGTCGGCGGCGTGCCCGTCGTCAGCACCATGTGTTTGACGCCATCGAGCAGCACGGCCGCGCGCGCGACTTCGGCGAGCTGTTCGGGCGTCTTGCGCGCGATCGTACGGCCCGCCGCGAGCGATTGGCCGATTGCGCAGAACTTGCAGGTCTTGCGGCGGCTTTCGTAACGGATGCAGGTTTGCAGCACCGTCGTCGCGAGCACGTCGGTGCCGTGCAGCGTCGCGATGTGCGAGTACGGCACGCCGTCCAGCGTCTGCAGACGCGTGAAGCGCGGCGTCTTCGGAAAGCTGATGTCCGCGATCCGTATCGTGCCGCGCAGCAGCGCGCTAGCGCCCGCTTCGTCCGGCGCGCTGGCGACGAACGGCGAGTTCCACGCCGAACTCGTATGCACCGGCACCATGATCGTCACGCCGTCGACGGTGACCGCCTTGTGATCCGACGGCCCCGCGCCGCCGCGCCGGCTCGCGACGCCCGCAGTCGGATCGACCAGACGCAGGCCGGCGGACTGCAACTCGGTGCGCAGTTGCATCATCTGCCGGTGCCGGTCGGTTCCCACTTCAGTTGACTGCCGGCTCATGGCCGGCGGATTCGCGCTGGTATTCATCCTGGGCTCCACCCGTGGAATCGGAAGCGGCATCGGCGCTGAATCGCTCGAACGCCGTGTTCATCGGCGCGACCGGGGTCGCGGGGCGATCGTTGATCGCCAGGCTCAACAACTCGGGCCTCGCGTAATGGCCGACCGAGTCCATCATCCGTTTGCGCTTCGTGATCAGCGACATGTCGAGATCGGCAACCACCATCCCTTCGCCTTCGCGCAAAGGCTCGGCGAGGTGCTGCCCTTCCGGTGACACGATCGCGGTATGACAGCCGCCGCGCAGCGCCTTTTGCAGCTTCGGATCGCTGGTGACCGAATCGATCTGCGCTTCGCTCAGCCAGCCCGTCGAATTGACGACGAAGCAGCCCGATTCGAGCGCGTGATGACGGATCGTCACTTCGATCTGCTCGGCGAAGATCGGCCCCACCAGCGACCCGGGAAACTGGCTGCAATGGATCTCTTCGTGCTGCGTCATCAGCGCATAGCGCGCGAGCGGGTTGTAGTGCTCCCAGCAGGCGAGCGCCCCGACGCGCGCGACGCCCGTCTGCGCGACTTTCAGACCCGCCGCGTCGCCCTGCCCCCAGATCATGCGTTCATGAAACGTCGGCGTGATCTTGCGGCGCTTGAGCACGAGGCGTCCGTCGATATCGAACACCAGTTGCGTGTTGTACAGGCTGCCGTAGTCACGCTCGTTCACGCCGAGCACGACCACCATCTGATGACGGCGCGCGCGTTCCGCCACCGCCTGCGTGACCGGCCCCGGCACCGCGACGGCCTGTTCATACAGCCGCATGTGATCGGCGCCCGATGCAACCGGCGGACGCACGAAAGAGAAGTACGGGTAGTACGGCACGAACGTCTCGGGGAAGACGATCAGCTGTACGCGTTTGGCGGCGGCTTCGTCGATCGCGGCGCACACCTTGTCGAGGGTGCCGCCGGGACGGTCGAAGTCCGGTGCAATCTGCACGGCGGCCGCACGGATGATTCGCTGGTCGGACATGATCGGCACCGGTCCCGGCTCAGACGGTCCAGGTGTGGATCACGAGCGCGTTGTCCTTGCGATGAAGCAACTGGATGTCCAGCACATCGAGCGGATTGATCGCGCGAATCCCTTCGATCAGCGACGCTTCGCCCTGGCCGTACAGCGCCTGCAACGCGAAGCGGCATGCATAGACCTTGCCGCCCTCTTCCATGAACTTCATCAGTTGTTTGTTGAAGTTCAGATGACCCGGAAAGGCTTCGTCGCCGAGCGTCGGAAAGCCGCGTTGCAGGCCGAGCGTGACACCCGGCCCGTACAGCAGCACCGAGGTTTCGAAGCCCTTGCGTTGCAAACGCGTGGCCTGCAGCAGGTTGACGAAGCCGATCGAGCCTTCGAACGCGACGGTATGAAACGTTACCAGTGCCTTTTCGCCGGGTTCCGCTTTGACGTCGGGGAATACCTTCTCTTCGTAATCGACCAGAAAATCGCCTTTCTGATGCAGAGGTTTATTGACGGCGGGCATATGACTCTCCAATAAGTCGCGTAATTGATCGTATTTGCTCGCCGGAAAATGGCCGGCTGGCGAATTCAATAACGCAACGGATATGCCAATATCCGGCCCGGAACATGCGATCAACTTCCAATCATTCAAACAGCGATTGTTCGAGCGACGCCAAAAAAATCTTTGCGAGCCTTGTTTGGCGGGGCTTTCTCGCCGCTCAGGCGAATTGGCCGCGCACCGTCCCGGCGCAGCGCGCAGCCCTTCGTGCGTGCGCGTGGTGCGCCGGAGCCCGGAATCGTGCATTCATCCAATCAATGCGATCAAGTTTCTGACTGAATGCAAATCGATTTATTTTTGCGGTGAAACGCGTGCTATTTTGAATCCATTGAATAAGGAAACCCGGCATGGACAGCCTCACCCATCACTGGCTCAAACGGTTGACGGAAAGCCGCAAGCCGGCTTATCTGGTGATCCCGGATCTGATCGAAGAGGACCTGGCAAGCGGGCGCCTGCGGCCGCGCGATCGCCTGCCCGGACTGCGCGATCTGGCAGGCGCGCTGCAATTGAACTACACGACAGTCGCGCGCGCTTACGCGGAAGCACGCAAGCGCGGGCTGCTCGATGCGCGCGCCGGCAGCGGCACCTTCGTGCGCGGGCGCACGCAGACCTTGCCGCTCGCGGGCGGCAGCAGTGTCGAGATGTCGATGAACATGCCGCCGGAGCCGCCGGCGCTCAGCGCGCGCCTGCGCGAATCGGCCGCGAGTCTGTTCGCATGTACCGATCCGTATCGGCTGTTGCGCTATCAGGACTTCGGCGGCACGCCCGACGATCGCGCGGCCGGCCGCGCCTGGCTCAAGGAGCGGCTGCCCGATTGCACGGACGACACCGTGCTCGTCTGCCCCGGTATTCATAGCGCGCTGGTGGCGCTCGTGTCGCAACTCGCGCGCCCCGGCGAGACCATCTGCCTCGACACGCTCGCGTATCCGGGCATCAAGGCCATCGCATCGCAACTAGGGGTGCGCCTGCAGCCGCTGCCGCGCGACGACGACGGGCCCTTGCCGCACGCGTTCGAAGCGCTCTGCAAGACCGAAAAGCCCGGTGCGTTCTATTGCAACCCCACCGTGCAGAACCCGAGCACGCTCACGCTGTCGGGACAGCGCCGCGAAGCGCTGGCCGACGTCGCATTGCGCTACAGCGTGCCGATCATCGAAGACGACGCGTACGGATGGCTACCGTCGACAAGGCCAGTCGCACTCGCGACGCTCGCCCCGGAACTGACCTGGCACGTCACCGGTTTTTCAAAGACGCTGGGCGCGGGTTTGCGCGTCGCCTATCTGCGTGCGCCGACCGCGCGGCAAACGCAGCGCGTTGCGGGCGCATTGCGCGCCACGACCGTGATGCCCAGTCCGTTCACGGTAATGCTGGCCACGCAATGGGTCAACGACGGCACCGCGCACGAGATGCTCGACGCGATTCGCGTGGAGGCCAATGCACGACAGGCGATTGCGGCGCAGGAACTGGCGGCGTGGCGCTACGACGCGCACGCTGACGGCTTTCACCTGTGGCTGCCTATTCCCGCGCAATGCAACTGGAGCGCCCCCGAACTGGCGCTGCAACTTCGTAATCAGGGCATCGCCGTGGTCGCGGGCGCCGCGTTCTCCACGGATGGCAATCCCCCCAATGCAATCCGCGTGTGCCTCGGCGGACCGCAAGATCGCGACGATTGCCGCGACGCGTTGCAACGTGTTGCGCAGACCCTTAACGATTCGCATCATCTACATATGCCGATGATGTAGACCCAAGCCGATGGTTTCGTCCGGTTTTTCGGGTCTTCGCCGGTGCTTACGCGCGATGGTGTCCTTCTCCGCTCGCGCTATTTGCCGTACATATCGAACGGAAAGTACTTCGCTTCGATCTTCTTATACGTGCCGTCGCGTAGCATGTCGGCGATGGCCACGTTCAATGCGTCGCGCAGATCGCTATCGGATTTGCGCAGGCCGGCCGCATCGCCGTCACCCATGATCTTCGGATCGTAGATGACGCCCCCCGCAAAAGCGAAGCCCTTGCCGCTCGGCGTATCGAGAAAACCCAACTTGCCCTGCACCGCGTCCATCAGCACCGCGTCGACGCGGCCCGTGCCCAGGTCCGCATAGGCCTGGTCGTAATTTTGATACGGCACAACCTCGACGCCCGCCGCCGCCCACTTTTCGCGCGCATATGTTTCCTGCACCGTGCCCTGCTCAACGGCGACGCGCTTGTGTGCGAGCTTCGTGCCATCGGGCAGCAGGCCCGAGCCTTCGCGCGCGATCAGCCGGGTCTGGTTGCGGTACAGGCGATCGGTGAAATCGATCTGCTCGCGGCGCTTCGGCGTCGCGGCCATTGACGACAGGATCAGATCGAACTTGCGCGCCTGAAGTCCCGGAATGAGGCCATCGAAGCTGCTTTGCACCCACACGCATTGCGCCTTCAGCTTCGCGCACAGCGCGTTGCCGAGATCGACGTCGAAGCCGACCACCGCGCCGCTCGGCGATAGCGATTCGAACGGAGGATAGGTCGGATCGATCCCCACACGTATCGTCTGCCACTCCTTCGCCGACGCGGCGCACGCAAGCGTCATCGACACAATTGCCATCACCACTTTCAAGCTACGTTTCATCACAGCACTCCAGGCCAAAGGTTCAGGGGATCGAGATCAACGGAAAAAGCAACGCCTTCGCACGTCCAAAAAAAGCCGCCACGCATCAACTCGGAAACTCGCCACGCGCGATCTCCGCATCGGCGGGCAGCGCCTGCGCCAGTTGCGCGATCGTCACGGGCTTCACCGGCGCGCGAATCCGGTAGTAGCCAACGTCGGCGACATTTCTCGCCTGCGTGCTGCCGATCAGTTCGCCGACCGTCGTGCCGCACCAGCGGCCTTGACACGGTCCCATCCCGCAACGCGAGAACGCCTTCATCTGGTTTGGTCCCATGCAGCCCCGCGCGGCAATGCGGCGGATTTCGCCCGCTGTCACCTCCTCGCAGCGGCACACGATGACTTCGTCGGCAGGCAGACGCGCTGCGGGCGGCGGGGTATACAGCGCGTCCAGCAACGGACGCACCGCCAGATGCCGGCGCAATGCGGCGCGCGGTGCGCGGCTCGCGCGCTCGCGCGCGGATGCGTCGAGCACGCCGAACTCGGCAGCAATATCGAGCGCGGCGAGCGTGCCCGCCCAGGCCGCCACTTTTGCGCCGCCGATGCCCGCGCCGTCGCCGGCGATCCAGACTTGCGCGACACTGCTGCGCCCCCACGCGTCGGTCTGCGGACGCCAGCAGGCCGAGTCCGCGTGCCATTCGTGCGTGCAACCTGTCGCGCGCGCGAGGTTCGACGAAGGAATCACGCCCTGATGCAGCAGCACGAGCGCCGCCTCTATCCGACGGGCGTTGCCTGCTCCATCGATAAAGCGAACCGCGCGCGCCTGCGTATCGCCTTCGACTTCGACATCACGCGCACCACGGTCAATCGCAATGCCCGCGCGGCGCACCGCGCGCATCATGCGCCATCCCTTGAGCAGATAATCGGCCGCTCGCAGTGCGCGCGGCACGTG
>NZ_DASXHN010000441.1:0-9460 GCF_036488505.1 Paraburkholderia sp.
GGGTTTCTTCGACGACATCGCGAAGGTCGCGCGGCAATGTCCGAAAGAGCGGCAAACGCTGCTGTTTTCGGCGACGTATCCCGAGGGCATCGCGAAGCTGAGCCAGCAGTTCCTGCGCAATCCGAAGGAAATCAAACTCGCCGAGCGGCACGACGACAGCAAGATCCGTCAGCGCTTCTATGAAGTGACCGAAGACGAGCGTCTGCACGCGGTCGGGCTGCTGCTGAACCACTATCGTCCGGTCAGCACGATCGCGTTCTGCAACACGAAGCAGCAGTGTCGCGATCTGCTCGACGTGCTGCGCGCGCAAGGCTTTCACGCGCTCGCGCTGCATGGCGAACTCGATCAGCGCGAGCGCGATCAGGTGCTGATCCAGTTCGCGAACCGCAGCTGCTCGGTGCTGGTCGCGACCGATGTGGCCGCGCGCGGTCTCGACATCGCGCAACTGGAGGCGGTGATCAACGTCGACGTAACGCCTGACCCGGAAGTGCACGTGCACCGTATCGGCCGCACCGGTCGCGCCGATCAGGACGGCTGGGCGCTGAGTCTGGCGAGCATGGACGAGATGGGGCGGGTCGGCGGGATCGAACAGGCACAAAAGCGCGAAGTGGAATGGCACAAGCTTGCCGAACTGAAGCCCGCGAGCGACGGACCGCTGCTGCCGCCAATGGAAACGCTGCAAATCCTCGGTGGCCGCAAGGACAAGATCCGTCCGGGCGACGTGCTCGGCGCGCTGACCGGCGACGCCGGTTTCGAAGGCTCGCAGATCGGCAAGATCAACGTCACCGACATGTCGACCTATGTGGCGGTCGAGCGCAGCATCGCGCGCGAGGCGGTGCGCCGGCTCGGCGCGGGCAAGCTGAAAGGCCGCAAGGTCAAGGTTCGTCTGATGGACGATGCCTGACCGGCCTCAACACCCTATAAGGACCTGGAGCCGGAGCTTCGCGAACTCCGCCAGATAGCGAAACGGCCGCACTCGCGGCCGTTTCCGCATCCGCGCGGCCCCCATCACATTCCGTCATACCTCCGCGATTTTCCCCGTTCGTCAGACTGCCCATCGCGTCCCCTGAAACCGGGATCGCACTGCCTGCGCCCGGCGCAAAGCGGCGGCGCGCGAGCCATGACGAAAACGCATGCCGCGCATGACAAAGTTTCGGTTGTGACCGCTCTTTGGCTGATGCCTAATCACCAGACCGGAAGGACCCGCCCCCGGCCGCCGTTCGCGCGGCGCTGCGGGCTGAAGAAACGGAGAAAGTCTTATGCAGAGCGCCATGCATGCCCGCTCGAAACTGCCGGACGTCGGCACCACGATTTTTACCGTGATCGGCCAACTGGCCGCGCGACACGATGCGCTGAACCTGTCGCAAGGCGCGCCGAATTTCGCCCCGGACCCGAAGCTCGTCGACAGCGTCGCGCAGGCGATGCGCGCCGGCCACAACCAGTACGCGCCGATGGCCGGCATTGGCCCGCTGCGCGACGCGCTCGCGGAGAAAGTCGAAACGCTGTACGGCGTACGCTACGACCCAGCCAGCGAAGTGACCGTGCTGGCCAGCGCGAGCGAAGGGCTCTATTCGACGATCAGCGCACTCGTGCATCCGGGCGACGAAGTGATTTACTTCGAGCCGTCGTTCGACAGCTATGGCCCGATCGTGCGTTTGCAGGGTGCGACGCCGGTCGCGATCAAACTGTCGCTCGCTGATTTCCGCGTGAACTGGGACGAAGTGGCCGCCGCGATCACGCCGAAGACACGCATGATCATCATCAACACGCCGCACAACCCGACCGCGACGATTTTCAGCGACGCTGATATCGAGCGGCTCAAAGCGCTCACCCGCAATACCGATATCGTGATTCTGGCCGACGAGGTCTACGAGCACGTGGTGTTCGATGGCGCCAGGCATCAGAGCATGGCGTGCCACGCGGAGCTGGCCGAGCGCAGCGTGATCGTGTCGTCGTTCGGCAAGTCGTATCACGTGACCGGCTGGCGCGTCGGCTACTGCCTCGCGCCCGCGGCGCTGATGGATGAGATCCGCAAGGTCCATCAGTTCATGGTGTTTTCCGCCGATACGCCGATGCAGTACGCGTTCGCCGACGCGCTCGCCGACCGCGACAGTTATCTCGGCCTGTCCGGCTTCTATCAAAAAAAGCGCGATCTGCTCGCGCATGCGCTGCGGGAATCGCGCTTCGAGCTGTTGCCGAGCGAAGGCAGCTTTTTCATGCTCGCGCGCTTCCGCGCTTTCTCCGATGAAAGCGACAGCGATTTCGTGCTGCGCCTGATTCGCGATGCGCGCGTCGCGACGATTCCGCTGTCGGCTTTTTATAGCGACGGCACGGATTGCGGGCTGATCCGTCTGTGTTTTTCGAAGGACGACGCAACGCTGATCGAAGGCGCGCGGCGCCTGTGTGAGATCTGACCGTGCGCCCGTGCAAGCTGCTGTCAAGCGGCTTTTTGGGACGCGGTATGATCGTCGCCTCTTTATGCGTGGTGGATCATCCGGCGTCGGTGATGCGTTGGAACTCACCGAAACCACTGAAATGAATCACCGAAGCGTTCGAAACAAAGAAGGGATCTGCTATGAAGTTGCTTAAACCTTTGCTGGCGCTCGCCTGCGCATGCGCGTCGCTCGCGGCACCGTTTCACGCGAGCGCCGCCGATCCCGCGACGTTGCGTTTCGGTCTCGAAGCGCAGTACCCGCCGTTCGAATCGAAAGGCCCGGGCGGCCAGCTGCAAGGGCTCGATATCGACGTGGGCAATGCCGTCTGCGCGGCCGCGCATATGACGTGCAAGTGGGTCGAAACTTCGTTTGACGGACTAATTCCCGCGCTGCAGGGCCGCAAATTCGACGCGATCAATTCGGCGATGAACGCGACCGACCAGCGCCGCCAGGCGATCGACTTCACGACGGTCGTCTATCGCGTGCCGACCCAACTCATCGCGCGGCGCGACAGCGGTCTGCTGCCGACGCCGGCATCGCTGAAGGGCAAGCGCGTCGGCGTGTTGCAGGGCTCGATCCAGGAGACCTTCGCGAAAGCGCATTGGGAACCGGACGGCGTGACCGTGCTGCCATATCAGGACCAGAACCAGGTGTACACCGACCTCACGGCGGGCCGTCTCGATGCCACGCTGGTGCTCGCGCCCGCCGGCCAGACGGGTTTTCTGTCGAAGCCGGAAGGCAAGGACTATGCGTTCGTCGGCCAGCCGGTACGCGACGACAAGATTCTCGGCAGCGGCATCGCATACGGCATCCGCAAGGGCGATACCGCGCTGCGCGATCAGTTGAACGCCGCGATTGCGAAGGTCCAGGCGGACGGCACCGTGAAGGCGCTGGCCGCGAAGTATCTCGGCAATATCGACGTGAGCGCGAAGTAGGCGCGCCGATGCGGCGCGCGACGTGGTTGACGAACCGCGCCGCGCGTCTGCTTGTTGACCATGCGGTTGACGGCTACGATACAGAGGCTTCGCGACTACCCCCGCGAAGTCGATCGATCTATCGGAGCATGCGCATGAGCACGACGACCGAGGCGGCACTCGAAGCGAACAACGCATCTGCGCCGCGCTTCTGGCGCAGCGACGCACTGCCGTTCATCGAGGCGCGTTCCATCGATGATGGCCGCGACATCTGCTATGCGAAGCACTCGCACGAAACCTTTTCGATCGGCGCGGTAACGGGTGGCCGCAGCGTCTATCTGAACCGCCATGCGAGCGAATGGATCGGCGCAGGCGCGGTCGTGCTAATGAACCCCGACGACGTTCACGCGTGCAATCCGGTCGCCACCGAGCGCTGGTCGTATCGGATGCTGCATGTCGACGTTGCATGGTTGACGAAGCTGCAGCACGAACTTGGTTTTAGCGAGAATCACGCGTTCCGCGCGTTCTCGCCGACCATGACGCTCGATGGGGCATTGTTCGACGGCGTGAACCGGCTATGCGCGATTCTCGCCGACCATGACGCCGACACACTGCGCAAAGAAAGCGCGGCGATCACTTTTTTCTCCGCCGTGCAGCAAAAGCTCAATCCGGCGCGCGTGCCCGACCGTAATGCGAGCGCCGCGCTCGCGCGCGCCGCTGAATTCATCGCCGAAAATTGCACGCGCGCGTTGAAACTCGAGGACGTCTGCGAGGCGGCCGGATTGTCCGCGTCGCATCTGATTCGCGCGTTCAACGCACGCTACGGGATGACGCCTCACGCGTATCTGATCAATCGCCGCATCCAGTACAGCCGCGCGCAGTTGCGGCGCGGCCGGCTGATCGCCGAGGTCGCGCTCGACGCCGGCTTCGCCGATCAGGCGCATTTGCAGCGGACGTTCAAACGGCTCGTTGCGGCGACGCCGGGGCAATATCGCAATTGAGCATGCGCTTGCCGTTGCTCTCGCCGCCGCGGCCTGAAGTGCTTCCGCGTTACTCGACCAGCAGATACAGCGCGCTCGCCGCGAGCAGCCCAGCCATCACGCGATTGAACCGCCTGACGCGCTTCGCGTCGCGCAGGTACTTGCGCAGAAACGTGCCGGCACAGGCCCAACTCCCTATCGACAGGTAGCAGATCACGAAGTAGAGCGCCGCGAATTGCCAGACCAGTTTGCCGTCGCCATTGGCCGCATACGCGCCCATGCCCGCCAGCGACGCGAGCCATGCTTTCGGATTCAGCCATTGCATCGCCGCGCGATATGCGAACGACGGTCCGCGAGCCGGCTTGTCCGCGCCGAGCTGACCGTTATCGATGGCGAGCTTGCAGGCCATATAAAGCAAAAAACCGACGCCAGCCCATTTGACGATTTCGATCAGATTCGGAAAACGCGCGAGCAATGCATGCAAACCGAGACCGATCAACAACAGCAGCGCGGTGAAGCCGACGGTCGCGCCGGTCACGTGCCGCAGACTCGCGGCGAGCCCGTGCTGCGCGCCGGCGCTGAGTGCGACGACGTTCACCGGTCCAGGAGAAATCGAACAGGCGAGCGCGAACGCTGCCATCGAAAGTAATGCGGTCATCGGGTGCCTCGGTACGTGTGAGTGCAAAGCGATTGCGATGCTCAACGGTAGAGAGGCTGGCGGGCGATGTATTGAAGGAAATTGCTGTGTGGCTCGCGAAATAGTGGGTTCGTCTCGACCGTCACGTTGCGGCGGTCAGCGCGCGGGGCTTTGCCGCGGCGAAGAGCGTCTGCCGGATGCCTTCGACATAAGATGTCTTTTGGATCGGCCCGATCAATTGCTGCAGCGCCGAATCGTCCATGATCAGCGGGTCGGTCATCAGGTAGTTCATTTCGACCATCTCGCGCATCAAAGGGTTGAACATGCCCATCAGCCGCAGCATCGTTTTGTGCGCCACGCGCAGCTTCAACTTGTTGCCGGTCTGGCGTTCCATCTCCGACACCAGTTCGCGCTGCGTCGTGATACCCGCGCCGGCGAGGTGCCAGGTTTTCCCAAACGCTGCGGGGGTATCGACCAGCCGCGCGAGCACTGGACCCACGTCCGGCACGAAGACGAACTCGTGCGGGCGGTCGATCGGCCCGACCATGTCCGCCGTGCCACCATTTACCGCAGCCTGCGCCGCGCTGTGCAGCAGACTGGCTTGCACGCCGGGCCCATAGAAGTCCGGCAAACGCAGGACCGTTGCGTTGACGCGGCCTTCTCGATGCGCCTGCATCAGGAGGTCCTCCTGTGCCTTGCGCATGCGGCCCTTGAACGTGTGCGGCTGGCGCGGATGGTCTTCGCGCACGGGCGTCGCTTCTGCGTTGCCATAGGGGTACACGGTGCCGATCAGGATGATGTTTTTGACCCCGGCGGCGGTAGCACCATCGATCGTCTTGCGCATCAGTTCGGGATGCAGCTCGAATTGCCAATAGTTCACGCCGACCATATAGATCAGCGTGTCGACGTCTGTCGCGGCGGCCAGCACCGACGAGGGCGAATCCGGGTTCCACGTGACGATCTGCGCGAGCGGATCGGCACCGAATGCTTCGCGCAGACCTGCTTCGTTGCGACCGACGACGCGATATGGGCACCCGTTGCTGCGCAGCGCCGACGCAATGCTTTGACCGATGACGCCTGCGGCGCCGAACAGAGCTACTTTGGACATAGTGATTTTCCTTGGGGCGAAAGTTCAGAACGACAGGTAGCGGCGGTGTTTATTCTGGCTCGAAGACATGGATGGTTCTGCCGCTGGAAGCCGTAGTGTGCTCAATGGACGGCCAAACGAAAATTGCCTAGAGTTGCATCGCCTCTATACGAAAACGAATAGCATGATTCGACGTGAACCGAACTGGGAGTGGTACCGCACTTTTCTGGCAGTGCTGGAGACAGGTTCGCTGTCAGCCGCCGGGCGTGCGTTGGGTATCTCAACCGACCATTGGCCGTCACATCGACGGTCTGGAATCGGCACTGGCGTTGAAGCTTTTCACGCGCTCATTCGACGGCTTCGCGCCTACCGATGCTGCGCTCGAACTGAGACCATTTGCGGCCAGCGTGGCCGCGACCTCCGCGGCACTGCTTCGGGTAGCCAGCAGTCATGGGGCAGGCGTTCGCGGTACGGTGCGACTGACCGCAAGCGAGGTGATTGGCGTTGAGGTGCTTCCTCCTATCCTCGTGGCATTGCGCAACGCGCATCCCGAACTTGTGGTTGAACTGGTGTTGTCGAATACGGTGGACGACTTACTGCATCGCGAGGCGGACATCGCGGTGCGCATGCTCAGGCCCACACAGCACGCATTGGTGGCCAAACGCGTTGGCGCGATCGAACTCGGTTTGCATGCTCACAAAAACTATCTGGCAGCGCATGGCACGCCCAGATCGATGGATGAGTTGTCTCGCCACGCGATCGTTGGCTACGATCGCGAGAGCGCATACATCCGGCGGTTCAAGGATCAATTTCCGGTGTTCTCCCGTGCGGGTCTGGCGTTTCGCGCCGACAGCGATCTGGCGCAGCTCAGCGCGATACGCGCAGGGTTTGGGATTGGCGTGTGCCAGTCGGCATTGGCCGCGCGCGACAAGGCGCTCGTACGAGTATTGCCGACCAGTTTTTCGCTGACGATGGACACGTGGGTCGCGATGCACGAGGACCTGCGAGAGAGCGCGCGTTGTGCGGTGACCTTCGCGACGGTCGCTGCGGGGTTGAAGGCGTACATCAAGCGGTCGTAGGTATGCCGCAATGTCCTCGCCATCGCCGGGCGCGGCTGCGGTTCGATGTAATTGGGCTGCACCGCCGCCTATTGCGTGGGCTTGGGCTTCGGATCAGGCTCCGCCTTGGTCTCCGTTCCCGTCTTGCCGTTGCTTCGGTTCGTTACCGCGCCAGTCTCATCGAGCAGATCGTCGAGGTCGTCGCCCTCATCTTCGGCGGAGGGCTCGGCGGGGGTCGACATCCGCAGGAACGGCGCGGGCGTGACGGGCCGGCGCTGATTATCGATTGGATTCTTCATGGTGTTCCAGCCTCGAATGGTTTGTGCACGAAAACGAGCAAGGGCCGTTCCGCTCCTGATACGCCGCCAGCATGCAGCGGCGCGGTTGCATGGCTGTCTTGGAACTGCGTCCATAGTTTCACCGATGTCTCGACCCCTTCCCTCCACGAATTGTTCTTTTTGCGCGCGTTGCTGTTCTGCACCGGCTCATAGCGCGGCAACGATCCGGCCTGGTCCCGAGTCGCAGTGCAGGTGCGGTGCTTGCTTTATGACGGTCATTAATTTCTGATGAATTTCGTCAACCGTCATGCAGTTGACCGCAGCGGCCTGGTCCACGCCATGCCGTCGTGCGGCGAGCCGGGGTTGCGGGAACAGTGGGTGTGGAGAAGACCATGAAAGACAGAGCAACCGTCATCTGCCGAAGGAACGGCAAGGTGTTGCTCGTGCGCAGGAGTGTGCGCTGGGCCCTGCCAGGCGGCAAAATTCGCGTCGACGAAACGCCTTTGAACTGTGCGCGTCGCGAACTGCGGGAAGAAATTTCCGTTGACGTTGGCCCGCTCGAATACCTATGGCTGTTCCGAGGTCTGAGCAAGCTTCATCACGTGTTTGTTTCCGATCTGGATGACGACGCACGTCCGCAGCCGGCAAGCGAGATATGCGAATGCCGGTGGTTCACGCCCGCCGAGATCGCCACACTCGTCGTGAGCGTCCCGACCTGGGAAATCGTCAGCATCGCATCCAGTCGTCACTGGTCGGGTCATGGCCAGCGGGAGTACCGGGGCAGTGACGCAACGCGCAGGCAATCAGAGTCACGATCGCAGCGGCGCCCGCGGGAAAGCAGCTCGAAGCGCGGCATCCTGCTATGCGGTGAGTAAGGCGCCGAACGCCAGACGTCTCAGGGAAGAAGTCAGTGAAGAAAGGGCCGGGTCGGAACTGCTCATCGCCGCACTGATACGGGCAACCCGGAGCGAAGTAACGCATCCGGGCCGCGGGGCTTGATCGTCGCGTTGTAAAACCTGCACGTCTGGAGCAAATCATTGCGCTGATCCGGGCAACGTAACGATGCGCATCGCACTCGCGTGGCGGCTTGCCGCCCGGTTCATCATGCAGATACGACAGGCGGCGGCGGTCCTCGCGGAATACTGTACGAAGGGCTTGCGCATGATCCTGCTCATGCGATTCGCCAAAAGCGACGCAAGTTGCGGCTAGCAGCAGCACGCGCCGGACCAAGTTCGACCCAACGCGACCCACGCTTTCGCCCGCTGAGGGACCGCTTTGTGCGCGCGACGGCGGTCCCGGAACATCCGGTTCTCGCTTGCCATGGCCTCGGATCACCGTCATTTCAACGGCGCTTGAAATGTGGGGGCGACTCAGCTATCGTTGCGGGCATGGACTCAAACCTCGTCGTGCGCGCGCTGAGCGCGCTTGCCCACGAATCCCGCCTGGCGATCTTCCGCCTGCTGGTTGTCGCAGGGCCGCCCGGCATGGCGGCCGGTGAAATCGCACAGCAGCTCGGGCTTTCCCCTTCCAGCCTGTCGTTCCACCTTAAGGATCTGTCACTTGCTGAGCTGGTGAAGTCGCGTCAGCAGGGGCGGTTCATCATCTACACAGCGAATTTCGACGCGATGTCGGGGCTGATCGGTTTCCTTACGGAGAACTGCTGCGCCGGCGCATCATGTGCCGCGAGCGATCTTCCCAACTGCTGCGCAGATACCCCGTGAGGCAAGATGAGCAGCACTGATTCAGCGATCGGCCACGCACGGCCAGCGATTGGTTTTTTCGAGCGTTATTTGACCGTTTGGGTCGCGCTCTGCATCGTTGGCGGCATCCTGGCGGGACAGGTAGCCCCTGAAGTCTTCCAAGCGATCGGCCGCATGGAAGTGGCGCACGTCAATCTTCCTGTGGGTGTGCTGATCTGGGTGATGATCATCCCGATGCTGGTCAAGATCGATTTTGCCGCGATGATCGAGGTGAAGAGTCAGTGGCGCGGTATCGGCGTGACCCTCGTTGTGAACTGGTTCGTCAAACCGTTTTCGATGGCGTTGCTCGGCTGGATCTTCATTCGGCATGT
>NZ_DASXHN010000507.1:0-4209 GCF_036488505.1 Paraburkholderia sp.
GTGCTTGCCGCCGCTGCGGACGAATGCCCGCAGCCACTGTCGGGCGAATTCCGGATCATGGGCGATTCGTTGAAGGTGGGCCGCGACCTGAAAGAAGTACTCGCCGTTGCCGTGCCGCGCATTCACATCGCCGACTTCTCATTCTTTTGCGTGTGTCTGCTGTTGCAACGCGAAACAGGTGGTCAACTCGGCGAAACGCTCGAAAACCTCGCGGGCATCGTGCGCACGCGCCGCGAAATTCGCCAGAAGAGCAAAGCGCTCACTGCCGAAGCGCGTATCACGACGAAGATTCTCGGGTCGATTCCGTTTGTAATCATTGCGTCCATGTATGCGTTGAATCACACCTACATCGAGATCCTGTTCAATACCGAAGCGGGACAAAAACTGATGACATTCGCCGCGATTTCCGTCGTGTTCGGAATCGTGTTCATCAACAGGATGTCGAA
Source organism: Paraburkholderia sp. (assembly GCF_036488505.1). GTDB lineage: Bacteria > Pseudomonadota > Gammaproteobacteria > Burkholderiales > Burkholderiaceae > Paraburkholderia. The sequence goes on from NZ_DASXHN010000507.1 coordinate 447, forward strand.
ACTGGATACGACGCGATGAGCCAGGCCAACCTGCAATTACTGTTCGATCTGGTGATGCTGCTCGCGCTGCTGAGCGCGCTAGCCGTGATGTGGATGGTCAAGCACGGTGGCACCCGCGGCAAGGTCGCCGAGCGGCTGCGTGCGAACACATCGAATTCTCGGCCGGATTCCGGCGCGTTGGACACGGACGCCACGGAAGACGGCGCAACGCGACGGTTCTTGCGCCGTCTCACGGCGATCGGCGAGCGCCTGCCGCTGTTCGACGCGAAGTACCGGATGAAACTGCAGCGGGAGATGGTCCGCGGCGGCTTTCGCAGCGCGAATGCGACGTCGATCCTGCTTGCGATCAAGTTCTTTACCGGCCTCGCATGTGCGGTCGCAATTGTGATATTCGGCGCGCATCTTCCGCTCGGTTCGTACCCGATGTTCCGCGCGCTGTTCATGCTGGGGGCGTTCGTCGTCGGCATGATTATTCCTGAATACATCCTGAAGTTCCGCTCGACGCGGCGCCGCAATGCGATGGCGCAATGCCTGCCTGATGCGCTCGACTTGCTGGTCATCTGCACCAATGCCGGTAACAGTCTGGGTGTCAGTATCCGCCGGGTTGCCGATGAGCTTGCCACCATTTGCCCGCCGCTGTCCGAGGAGTTCGGGCTCGCCGCAGACGAACTGCAGGTGTCGGGCGACAGCGGCCGCGCGCTAAGCGGCCTGGCTGAACGAATCGACCTGCCGTCGATCCGCGCGCTGATTTCGACGCTCACCCAGTCGATGCGCTACGGAACACCGATCACTACCGCGCTGCGCACACTATCGCGCACCGAGCGCCTCGCGCACATCGTCTCACTGGAGGAAAAGGCCGCGAAGCTGGCTCCCAAGATGGTGGTGCCGATGATGCTGTTCATTCTCCCGCCTGTGGTCGTGATTGCTGCGGGGCCGGCTGTCATTCAACTGATGAACTTCTTCGCTACCCAATGAAAACCGCTGCCTTCTCCTCAGCCCTCACGCCGCGCGCCGCGCGCCGCCTTGCGTTTGCCGCGTTGGCCGTGGCAGCCCTTGCCGCGACGAGCGCCTGCACGACGACCCTGCAACGCGCTCCGGAGATGCAACCCGTCTCGCGCAACACGTCGCCCAGCACGATGAGCGAAACGCGGATTGCGGAAACCGCGCTGGAAGGCGGCAACATCGAACTCGCGCGCACGCTGTACGGCAAGCTGGTGGAAGCCAATCCGGATTCCGTGCCGGGACTGGCGGGCCTCGGCGACACCTTGTATGCGGTGGGCGACTTCACGCGCGCGGGCGTCTACTATGCGCGCGCGAACAAAGTGGATCCGACCGCGGAGCATCCGTTGATCGGCCTCGGCCGCGTAGCGATCCATCAACGCCGCTTCGACGACGCGATCGCAAGCTATAAAGCGATCCTGGCTCGCATGCCAGACGATTCGCTCGCGGCGGCCGGCCTCGGCACGGCTCTCGATCTCAAGGGCCAGCACAAGGCCGCGCAGGATGCCCTGCGCGCGGCGCTCGTGCAGAATCCCGGCGACCCGATGCTGTGCATCAACCTTGGTTTGTCGCTGGTATTGGGCGGCAATCCGCGCGAGGGCGCGAATGTTCTGCTTGACGTGACGCGCTTTCCCGATGCCCCGCCGCAGGCACGCCAGGATCTCGCACTCGCTTACGGCCTGCTCGGCAATAAAGAAGCCGCGGCGGCGATACTCTCGAAGGATTTGCCGAAGTCGTCGGTGCAGGACAATCTGCGCTACTACGACATGGAACGCTCCGCACTGGTGCAACCGATGTCGAGTTCCGCCGCGCCCAACTACGGCGCAGCCCGCACCGCGGCCGTGGCGCCCGCCTCGGTTCAGGCCTCGCGTCTGCCATGAATGCGCCGTCCGCACGCCCGCTCCGCCGCCGCTTGCGCACGCTGCTGCAAGACAACCGCGGCGTCACGGCGATCGAGTTCGCCATCGCGGCGCCCGTCATGCTCGTCATGATCCTCGCTTCGCTCGAACTGGGCATGGGGATGCTCATGGACGCGAGCATTCTGGTCGCGGCCAATGAAGCGTCGCGCTACGGACTCACGACGACCGCGCCCGCGACGGGCACCCGCGCTTCGCAGGCCCAGCAGATCGTCATGAACATCATCGGCGGCTGGGGCAACATACCCGGCACCACGATTTCCATCGCGGAGATCGACTACGGCACGTTCGCCAATGTCGGCACCAGCAGCAACACGAGCGGGATGGGCGGACTCGGCGATGTGGTCTCCTACAACATTTCGATCACGACCAATGGCCTCTCCGGCATTCTGCCCACGTTGGGCCTGACACCGATCACGTACAGCTCCAACTTCATCGTGCAAAACGAACCATGAGCCCTCCCACTCGCCCCCGTCCCTCGCGCCTGCTGCGTCGGTTGCGTCTACTGTCGTCGGACCGCGGTGTCGCGTCGATCGAGCTGGTGCTGATCATCCCCCTGCTCGTGTTGCTGCTGGTTGGCTTCGACGAGACCTACGTGTTCATCCGCACGCGCTATGCGATCGAGCACACGGCCTACGCACTGGCGAATTCGGTGGGCCAGTTTTCGAACGTGGTCGACTCGAACGCCACCACGTCGAGCAACACGCTCGGCTCGATCTGGAAGGTCGCGACAACGCTGGCCGCGCCGGTGCAACTGCAATCGAACGGCGCGGTGATCATCACGTCGATTTGCGATTCGACCTCGGTACCGTGTGGCGCGGCGTCGGCCGAAGCCGCGCCCACCGGAACCGGCAAACCGCAAATTTGGTGGCAGCGCTCGGCGCCGTGGAGCGCGGCGGGCCTATCCTCGCAAGTCTCGTCGTCCGCGCCGCTGCCGGCGACGTTCCCATTCGCCAACGGCGACGCCGCGTTCGTCGTCGAGGTCTACTACACGTTCGATCCGTTCCCCTGGCTGCGCGGTCTATGGCCTGGCGCGCCGGGTGCGCAACAGTTGTACGAACGCTTCTATGCACGTCCCCGCGGTGGCTCGATCGAAGGGAACGTACCGATTCCACTGACTGCATCCTGAACCCGACCCATGGCAAACACTGACGTCTGGGCGCTAGCCGGCCACCTTCGCGCGGCCTTCGCATCCGCCAGCAAGCGCTTGCGCAACGACCGCGGCGCGGTCACCGTGATCTTCGCCGTTTTTGGCGGTCTGATCCTGTGCGTGTTCTGCATGGCGCTGGACTACGTGTTCGTCGCCGAAGCGTCCGCACGCGAGCAGGACGCGCGCGACATCACGGACATCAACGTCGCGCTCGAGGTCAACCGGATCACGCGAGCGGGCCTGCCGCTGAATACGGCGCAGCTGCAGAGCGACGGCCAGGCCTACTTCAGGGCGAACATGCCCACCGGCTTCTATGCGTCGACGATTCCGAATGCGGACATCTCCGTGGCCGTCACAGGCAGTTCAGCCGGCGGATACAACGTGTCGACCACGATTTCCGGACAGATTAAGGCACCCTTGCAGGTGGTCGCGGGAAATCACGTCATCGTGGGGAGCATGGCCGGCATGCCGGCTGGCTCGACCGGCCCGGATAACGACGGCTACATCAACATTGGTGGTACGTCCACGGTCTACACGGTGCCGAAAAGCACCCTTGAGCTCGTGATGGTGCTCGACAACACCGGTTCGATGGCCGACACCATCAACGGGCAGAGCAAGCTGCAGGGCTTGCAGCAAGCCGCGAATGCGCTCGTCAGCGATGTATTTGCATCCACCACCGCAAGCGCCTATATCGGCC
>NZ_DASXHN010000005.1:0-4899 GCF_036488505.1 Paraburkholderia sp.
ATACCGCACCCACGGCTCTGCTCGCAAGCGAGCGGCCGGTGGAGGGCCGCGTGGATGTGGCCGTGATCGGTGGCGGCTTCACGGGTCTTTCCGCGGCGCTCGCGCTCGGCCGCCGCGGGGCAAGCGTCGCGGTGCTCGACGCCGCGCGCATCGGCGGGGGCGCATCGGGACGCAACGGCGGCCAGTGCAACACCGGCGTCGCCCAGGACTACGCGGCGCTGCGCGAGCAACTCGGCGTCGAGCGCGCGCGGGGCTGCTACCGCGCGTATGCGGCAGCCGTCGATACCGTCGAGCGGCTGATTCGCGAAGAGGGGATCGACTGCGACTACCTCGCGTCGGGCAAGCTCAAGCTCGCATCGAAGCCGCATCACCTCGCACACCTGGAACGTACGGCCGAGCTGATTCGCAGCGAGGTCGACCCGGACATCGAGATCATCGGCCGCGAGCGCATTCGTAGCGAAGTGGCGTCGGACAGCTTCTTCGGCGGTCTGCTGCAGAAGCACGGCGGCCAGATGCACATGGGCCGCTTCGCGGTGGGCCTCGCGAAGGCCGCGGTACAGCGCGGCGCGCGGCTTTACGAGCACGCCGAAGTGACGTCGATCGCGAAGGAAGGCAGCGGCTATCGGGTGGACTCGTCGCGCGGCACGGTGCGCGCGCAACAGGTGCTGATCGCGACCGGACCGTCGCGGCGTGGGCCGTTCGGGTGGTACCGGCGGCGCCTCGCGCCGGTCGGCTCGTTCATCGTCGTGACCCAGCCGCTGCCGCCCGCGCAGCTCGCGCACCTGTTGCCGCAGCGCCGCTCGTATACGACCAGCCGCCTGATGCATAACTACTTTCGCGTAACGCCGGATTCGCGTCTGCTGTTTGGCGGCCGGGCCCGCTTCACGGCCTCGGAGCAGCCTTCCGACGCGCGCAGCGGCCGCATCCTGCAGCGTCATCTCGCGCAGCTGTTTCCGGCGCTGGCGGACGTGCGCATCGACTATTGCTGGGGCGGCCTCGTGGACATCACCGCGGATCGTTTGCCGCGCGCCGGCCAGCACGACGGCGTGTGGTTCTCGATGGGCTACAGCGGGCATGGCACGCAGATGGCCACGCACATGGGCCAGATGATGGCCGACGTGATGAGCGGCAACCCGGCGGCCAACCCGTGGCGCGATTTCGCATGGCCCGCCATACCCGGACACACCGGCAAGCCGTGGTTTTTGCCGCTCGTCGGCGCGTACTACCAGATCAAGGACGCGTTTTACTGAGCCAGCTTTTCCCGCTTTTCCACAAGACCAGACTCGATACGTCGAGCCGCAGCCCCCCACATATGACGCGGAGGAGTTTCATGAACATCGATCAATCGCCCGAAGAGCTGGCCCACCTGGTGGCGGACCCCGGCAGCCGGCTCGATCAGTTGACCCGGCGCGGCGCCACCCGTCGCGAGCTGCTTCGCGCGATGGTCGCCGGCGGCATGATGTCGATGACCGGCGCCGGCCTGCTCACCGCGAGCGGCGCGGCCTTCGCGCAGGACAAGCCGAAGCAGGGCGGCAAGATCCGCGTCGCCACGCAGTCGGCGTCGGCATCCGACACGCTCGATCCGGCCAAGGAGTCGGTGGCCACCGACTACGTTCGCGCCAACATGCTGTACAACGGCCTGACCGAGTACGACGCGCATCTCGGCGCGCAGATGGCGCTCGCGCAATCGCTCGACACGAAGGATGCGACGGTGTGGGTGGTGAAGCTGCGCAGCGGTGTGCAGTTCCACGACGGCAAGACGCTCGCGCCCGCCGACGTGGTTTATTCGCTGATGCGCCACAAAGACCCGGCCGTGGGCTCGAAGGTCAAGACGCTCGCTGACCAGTTCCAGGACGTCAAGGCAACAGGACCGAACGAGGTGACGATCACGCTGTCGGGTGCGAACGCCGACTTGCCGGTGATTCTCGCCGATTCGCACTTCATGATCGTCAAGGACGGCACGAACGACTTCAAGGCGGCCGTGGGCACGGGCCCGTTCAAACTGAAGGAATTCTCGCCCGGCGTACGCACGGTGGTCGTGCGCAACGAGCATTACTGGAAGCCGGGGCTGCCGCATCTGGACGAGATCGAGCTGGTGGGCATCGGCGACGAATCGGCGCGCGTGAACGCGCTGCTGTCGGGCGACGTGCAGATCATCAATCAGGTCAGCCCGCGCTCGACCTCGCGCATCAAGGGCACGCCCGGCTTCGCGGTGAAGGAAACCAAGACGGGCCAGTACACCGATCTCATCATGCGCGACGAAGGCGGCATCACCGGCAACGCCGACTTCCGCCGCGGCATGATGTACCTGTTCGATCGCGAGCAGCTCCGCAAAGCGGTGTTCCTCGGCTATGGCGAGATCGGCAACGACCAGCCGATCGATCCGACCAACAAGTATTACTTCGCCGGCTTGCCGAAGCGCGGTTTCGATCCCGACAAGGCGAAGTTCTACTTCCAGAAGGCCAAGCTCGGCAGCACGCCGCTGCAGATGTATGCGTCGCCCGCGGCCGACGGCTCGGTCGAGATGGCGATGCTGCTGCAACAGGTTGCGCCGCAAGTCGGGCTCAACCTGCAGGTGGTGCGCACGCCGGGCGACGGCTACTGGTCGAACCACTGGATGAAGCATCCGCTGACCTTCGGCAACATCAACGCGCGCCCGAGCGCCGACGTGATCTTCACGCAGTTCTTCAAGTCCGACGCGCCGTGGAACGAGGCGAACTGGAAGGACCCGAAGTTCGACCAGATGCTGCTCGCCGCGCGCGGCGAGCCCGACGACGCGAAGCGCAAGAAGATCTACGGCGACATGCAGGTGCTCGTGCACGACGACGGCGGGGTCGGCATTCCGATGTTCCTCAGCTCGCTCGACGCGCACACCACGAAGCTCAAGGGCCTCGGGTCGATTCCGATCGCCGGTCTGATGGGCTTCAAGTTCGCCGAGAACGTCTGGCTCGAAGCGTAGTGATGGGAATGGGAGGCGACACCCGATGAAACCTCACGCGCAACGACTGATTGCCGCGCGTCTCGGCCTTGCGCTGCTCACGCTGCTAATCGTCTCGGCCATCGTGTTCGGGCTCACGGGCCTGCTGCCCGGCGATGCCGCGCAGCAGGCGCTCGGCCAGGCCGCCACGCCCGAACTGGTGGCCGCGCTGCGCCACCAGTTCGGGCTCGACCAGCCGGCGCTCACGCGTTATGTCCACTGGCTGCTGCATGCCGCGACCGGCAACTTCGGCACCTCGGTGTCGAATAACCTGCCGGTGAGCGAGCTGATCGCTACCCGCCTGCCCAACTCGCTGGTGCTGGCCGGGCTCACCACGTTGGTTTCGGTGCCGCTCGCGCTCGCCATCGGCATCTTTTCGGCGGTGTTCCGCGGCTCGCTGCTCGATCGCGCGCTCAACGTGCTGACGCTCTCCGCGGTGGCGGTGCCCGAGTTTCTGGTCGCCACCATCGCGGTGCTGGTGTTCGCGGTGAAGCTGCGCTGGTTGCCCGCGCTGTCGTACCTGTCGGAAGTCGACTCGGTCGGCACGCTGCTGCGAATCTACGCGATGCCCGTGATGACACTGTGCTGCGTGATCGTCGCGCAGATGGCGCGCATGACGCGCGCGGCCGTGCTCGACCAGCTCAATGCGCCGTACGTGGAGATGGCGCGCCTGAAGGGCGCGTCGCCCGCGCGCGTCGTGCTGCGCCACGTGCTGCCCAATACGATCGGGCCGATCGCCAATGCGGTCGCGCTGAGCCTCTCGTATCTGTTCGGCGGCGTGGTGATCGTCGAGTCGATTTTCAACTATCCGGGTCTCGCGAGCCTGATGGTCGACGCCGTGACCAACCGCGATCTGCCGCTCGTGCAAGGCTGCGTGATGGTGTTCTGCGCCGCGTATCTGGTGCTCGTGCTGATCGCGGACGTGTGTCAAATCGTATCCAACCCGAGGCTGCGTCAACGATGAACCGACCCGCCACATCTGATGCCGCGACCGTGCTCTACGCGACCAGCGAGAGCGGGCAGCGGCCCGCCGCCGAGGCCGTCGACGATGCGCCGCCGCGCCGGCCGCCGCCGCGCTCGCCGCTGCGCCGCCTGGCCGGGCGCCTGTCGGTGCTCGGTCTGATCGGCCTCGCCATCGTCGTGTTCTGGCTCGGCGTCGCCTTCATCGGGCCGCTCGTCGCGCCGTACAAGGGCGGCGCGATCACGTCGACAGAAATCTTCGGCTCGTATAGCGCCGCGCATCCGCTCGGCACCGATTTTCTCGGCCGCGACATGCTGAGCCGCGTGCTGTACGGCACGCAGTACACGGTCGGCCTCGCGCTCGCCGCGACATTGCTCGCGAGCGGCATCGGCACGTTCTTCGGACTGTTCGCGGCGGTCTCGCCGCGCTGGGTCGACGAGGTGCTGAGCCGCCTGTTCGACGCGCTGATCTCGATTCCGAGCAAGGTGCTCGCGCTCGTCGTGATCGCCGCGTACGGCTCGTCGGTGCCGATGCTGATCACGGTCGCGGCGCTCGCCTACATTCCCGGCGCATTCCGCATCTCGCGCTCGCTGGCCGTGAACCTGATGACGCTCGAATACGTGCAGGTCGCGCGAGCGCGCGGCGAAGGGCTTTTCTACATCGCACGCGTGGAAGTGCTGCCGAACATGATCCATCCGATGCTCGCGGATTTCGGCCTGCGCTTCGTGTTCATCGTGCTGCTGCTGAGCGGGCTGTCTTTCCTCGGCCTGGGCGTGCAGCCGCCCAACGCGGACTGGGGCTCGCTCGTGCGCGAGAACATCGGCGGTCTTGCCGAAGGCGCGCCCGCCGTGCTGATGCCGGCCATCGCGATCGCGACGCTGACCGTCGGCGTCAATCTGCTGATCGACAGCCTGCGCCGCCACAGCGGCCGCGCGCATGGAGGCGCGAAATGAACATGATC
>NZ_DASXHN010000038.1:0-22894 GCF_036488505.1 Paraburkholderia sp.
CTCGCGGTTGCGCTGAGTGGCTGCATCAACGTCGGCCCCGACTACACACTGCCGAAACAGGCGCTCGCCAATGCGCCGCTCGCGAACGGACCGATCGAAGGCGCCGATCCGACGCTGACATCGACCCTCAACCCGCCCACCGTCTGGTGGAAGCTCTACGACGATCCGGTGCTGAACAGTCTCGTCGACGAAGCACTGAAATCGAATACCGACCTGCGCGTCGCGGCCGCCAATCTCGCCCGCTCGCGCGAGGCGCTCGGCGTCGCCAACGCGCAGGGCGGCTTTTCCGGTAAAGCGTCAGTCGCGATCGAACGCGCGCAGGAATCGGCCGAACAGTACCTGCTGTTCGAGAAACTGCCGGTCGCAAACGAAGGCGACATGGGCATCAGCATCTCGTACGAATTCGACCTGTTCGGCAAGCTGCGGCGCGGCGTACAAGCGGCGCAGGCGGACGCCGAGGCTGTGGAGGCCGCCGGCGATCTCGCGCGCATCACCGTGGTCGCGGACGTGGTGCGCGCGTACGTCGAGCAATGCTCGTCCGCCGAGGAATTGCGCATCGCGCAGCAATCGCTGGCGCTGCAGAAGCAACGCGTCGACGTGTCGCGGCGGCTGCGCGACGCGGGACGTGCCAACCAGACCGAGGTGACGCGCGGCCAGACCCAGGTCGAAAATCTGACGGCGGATATCCCGCGCTACACCGCGCGCCGCAAGATCGCGCAGTACCAGCTTGCGGCGCTGCTCGCGCGCGCGCCGTCCAATCTGCCGCCGGCCGTGCTCGCTTGTGACCGGCTGCCGCAACTTCGTCAGCCGATTCCGATTGGCGACGGCGCCGCACTGCTCAGACGCCGCCCCGATATTCGCGAGGCCGAGCGTCAACTGGCGGCGGCGACCGCGCGCATCGGCGTCGCGACCGGCGCGCTGTATCCGACCGTGAGCATCGGCGCGTCGGCGGGCTACACCGGCATTCTCGAAGACATCGGCACCTCCCCCACCGCGCGCTGGGCGTTCGGCCCGCTGATCAGCTGGACCTTCCCGGCCAATGGCGCGCGTGGCCGCGTGCGTGAGGCGCAGGCGTCGAGCCAGGTCGCGCTCGCGAAGTTCGACGGCACGGTGCTGACCGCGCTGCGCGAAACCGAGACCAACCTCGCGACGTATGCGTCCGACTATGCGCGCACCGATTCACTGCGCGCGGCGCTGAAGTCGGCGACGCAATCGGCCGACGAAACGCACCAGCTATATCTCGCCGGGCGCGAGTCGTTCATCTCCGATCTCGACGCGACACGCACGCTGACGGCGGCGAAGTCGCAGCTCGCGGCGGCGGAGGGACAGGTGGCGCTCGATCAGGTGAATCTGTTCCTGTCGCTGGGCGGCGGCTGGGAGGCGGGCGGCCGGAGCGTTTCGGATGACGTGGCGAAGCCGGTGCCGGTGGCGGCTTCCGCCAGGACAGCGCCGCCGGCGGCACCGCCGACGGCGCCCGCAACGGCCACGGCCGTCAAAGCCCGCTGACAGGCTCTCGAATTATTTTTTCAACCTTTCTTTTTGCTTTCGTTTCGCGTTAAATACGTGACACCACTACACGTTACGGGGTTACGTATGTCGCCATTCATGCAAGGCGCAGTCACGTTGGGCGGATGCATCGGGATTTTCACGGCAGTGGTTGCCGTGGTGGAAATGCTGGCCAATTGAGCTGTTTTCAGGGGGCGCGCGAGTGTCGGCTCTAGCGCCCCTTCCCCGCCGCCAGATGAATCGCCGCCCGCACCCGCGGATACGTGCCGCAACGGCACACCACCGGCGTCATCGCCGTATCGATGTCGGCGTCGGTCGGATTCGGTTTTCGCTTCAGCAACGCGCAAGCCGCCATCAATTGAGCACTCTGGCAATACCCGCACTGCACCACGTCGAGTTCGGTCCATGCCGCCTTCAGCGCCTGCGCTTCGCTTCCCTGCAGGCCTTCGATCGTCGTAATCTTCTGCGCATGCAGTTGGGACATCGGTGTCCGACACGCGAAGCACGCGGCATCGTCCAGATGAATCGTGCACGCGCCGCAAATGCCGACGCCGCAGCCGAACTTCGTGCCGGTCATGCCGAGGTCGCAGCGCAGCACCCATAACAGCGGCATATCCGCTGCCGCTTCGACCTCGACCCTGCGTCCGTTGATGTTCAACACGCTCATCCCCGCCTCCTGAATCGCAATACTCAAATCAGGCCATTTACCGCACCACGTGTCGCCTCATCGCTTCATCGCTTCACGCGAGCCACAGCGGCAATCTGCGCAGACGCTGCCCGGTCAGCGCGAACACCGCATTGGCCACGGCCGGCGCAATCGGCGGCACACCGGGTTCGCCGACACCTTGCGGATGCAACTGACTCGGCATGATGTCGACTTCGATCACCGGACACACGTCCATTCGCACGACCGGAAAATCGACGAAGTTCTGCTGCTGCACCACGCCTTTGATGATCGTGATCTCGTTTTGCAACGCGCTCGACAAACCGAACACGATGCCGCCTTCCATCTGCTGACGAATCAGATTCGGGTTCACCGGCAATCCGCAATCGATCACACACAGCACACGATGCACGCGAATCTGTTGCGTGGGCCCAATCGACACCTCGGCGACCTGCGCGACGACGCTGCCAAAAGCCTCGTGCAATGCGACCCCACGCGCGCATCGCGCGCCATCGGCAGCTGGCTTGAGCGGGCTTCCCCAAGCCGATATCGTCGCGACACGCTGCAGCACCGCGAGGTGCCGCGGATGCCGCGCGAGCAGCGCGGCGCGGAACGCAATCGGATCCTGCCCGGCCGCGACCGCCGCTTCGTCGGTGAAGCTCTCGGTAAAAAACGCCTGATGCGAGTGGCCGACCGAGCGCCAGAAGCCGATCGGCACCGGCAACTCGACGATCTTGTGCGACACACTCGCGGCGGGCCATTCGTACGGTTGATCGAACGCGCCTTCACAGGTGGTCTTGTCGATCGGAATGCGCGGCACGCCGTAGTAGCGCGCGAGCGATTCCGGCACGATCGCCTGCCCCGCCGACTTCGCGTGCCATGCGACCAGTTTGCCGTGCTCGTCGAAGCGCGCTTCCAGCCACGCCGCGCACGCGGGCCGGTAGAAGTCGTGGGTAAAATCCTGCGCGCGCGACCAGATGGTCTGCACCGGACGGCCGTCCGCCTCGCGCGCGATCATCGCCGCCTGAACGATGAAATCGAGTTCGAGGCGCCGTCCGAATGCGCCGCCGAGCAATTGCGTGCGCACGTCGACCTGGCCGGCGTCGATGTTGAGCGCCTTCGCGACGTGTTGGCGCGCGAGCGCGGGTATTTGCGTCGACACCCAGATCGTCGCCTTGCCGTCGCTGACCTGCGCGGTGCAGTTCAGCGGCTCGATCGCGCCATGCGCGAGATACGGCGCGTAGTACACAGCTTCGATCCTGCTGGCCGCGCGGCGCGTCGCGGCGTCGATATCGCCGCGCTGAAAGTACACGTGAGGGTGGGTATCGTCGAGCGCGCCGACGAGGCGTTGCTCCACGTCGGCGCTCGACAGCTCGGCCGCCGCGCCGTTGTGCCAGTCCGGTTTGATCGCCGCGACCGCGTTCATCGCGCGATAGGGGTTGTCCGCGATCACGGCCACCGCGCCGGTGCCGCCGGCATAGGGCGCGACGGCGAACGCCTTGATAAAGCCCGGCGTTTTGTGCACGGGCGTCACATCGAAATGCGCGACCGTGCCGCCGAGCACCGGGCACATCACAACGCTCGCGTACAGCAAACCGGCGGGCAGCACGTCGATGCCGAAGCGCGCGGTGCCGTCGATCTTCGACGCCGCTTCGATGCGGCGCACGGACTGGCCGATCAGCTTGAAATCGGCGGCCTGCTTCAACACCACTTTGCGCGGCGGCGACTGCCGTGCCGCCATCGCCGCCAGTTCGCCGAAGCTCGCCCTATGCTCCTTCGTGTGCATCACGTAACCCTTTTCCACCCGGCACTCGCTAACCGGCACATCCCATTGCTGCGCGGCCGCGCCGATCAACATCGCGCGCGCCGATGCGCCTGCCTCGCGCATCGGCGTCCACAAATCGTTCATGCTCGACGAGCCGCCCGTCATCATCGTGCCGAACTCGCGCACCGCCTTGCGCGTGATCCACACGACGCCTTGCCTGACGAAGCTGTCGTCGTCGGGGCGAAACGGCAGGTCGTCGACGATGTTCTGTACCACGTTGTAGATGTTGTCGATCGGCGCATCTTCGACGCGCACCTGCGACCAGTCGGCATCCAGTTCGTCGGCGAGCACCATCGCGAGGCCCGTATGAATGCCTTGGCCCATTTCGGCCTTGCACATGATGACCGTCACGCTGTTGTCCGCGGCGATCTTCACCCAGCCGTTCAGCGCGACCTGCGAGCCTTGCGTCGGCAGCGGCGTCGAGCCCACCAGACGTTGCCGCGGCGGCAGCACGGTCCAGCCGACCACCAGTGCGCCCACCGCGCAGGCGCCGCCGAGCAGGAAGGTTCTGCGCTTTAACATGGGATGGCTCGCTCGACTCGCACGGTGACGGAAACGGCGAAGGCGCCAAAACGCGAGACCGCGCTTTGGCGCAATAGTAATAAGACGAAAGGAATGTGTGCGACTTAAATGGCCGCGGTCAACCGGACATGCCGTGGGGCGGGGGAATGCGGGAGAAGGCCGCGGGCGCGCAAATCGTGGGGTGTTTCATTAACAGCGAAAAAAACGGGGTGGGCCGGCCCGCGCCGGCACACCCCCGGGGTTCCTGCTGCAATCAACGCAGACTCAGGTTGATTAGCGGCGGTTCGAACCCGACACCACGTCGATCCAAACGGCGAGCACGAGAATGCCGCCCTTCACGATCATCTGCCAGTACGCGTCGACGTCGAGCATCGACATGCCGTTGTCGAGGCTCGCCATCACCAGCGCGCCGATCAGCGCGCCGTACACGGTGCCGGAGCCGCCGCGCATCGACGTGCCGCCGATAAAGCACGCGGCAATCGCATCCAGTTCGCCCATCGAGCCCGCCGACGGCGAGCCGGCCGCGAGCCGCGCGGTGTTGACGATGCCGGCGAATGCGCACATCAACCCCATCAGCGCGAAGATCGCGAGCTTCACGCGGTCGGTGTTGACACCGGAGAGCCGCGTCGCTTCGAGGTTCGAACCGACCGCGTAGATGCGTCGCCCGAACACGGTCTGCGTCGCGATCCACGTGAAGATGCCCAGCAGTGCGAGCAGCAACAGCACCGGCACAGGAATGCCGCCGTAATGGTCGAGCGTCGCGACGAAACCCGCGAGAATCGCGCCCGCGCCGATTACCTTCGCGACGTCCTGCCAAAGCGGCACCACGCGCAACTGATAGCGCTGACGATTCGCGCGCTGGCGAATCGTCAGGAACGCGAGCAGCACGAACAGCACGACGGCGAGCGTGTCGCCGGCAACGCGCGGCAGGTAGCCCTGGCCGACGAACACGAAGCTGTCCGACACCGGTGCGATCGTCGAGCCGCCGGTCACGCCTAGCAGAATGCCGCGATACGCGAGCATGCCGCCGAGCCCGACGATAAACGACGGCACGCGCCGGTACGTCGACCACCAGCCGTTGAACATGCCGACCACCACGCCGAGCAGCAGCACGACCGGAATCGTCACGCCGATTGGCCAATGCCGGTTCACGTCCAGAATCGCCGCGACGCCGCCGAGCAGGCCGAGCAGCGAGCCGACCGACAGATCGATTTCGCCCGCGATGATCACGAACACCATCCCGCATGCGAGCATGCCGGTAATCGACATCTGCCGCAGCAGGTTCGACAGATTGCGCGGCGTGACGAACGCGCCGTGCGTGAGCACCGAAAAGAAAGTCCAGATCACCGCGACCGCAATCAGCAGCGCCAGAATCTTGTAGCGCGCGAACAGTTGCTGAATACGCTGGGTGCCGCCGAATGCGCCGCGCGGTACGGCATTGTCGGTGCGTTGAGAAGTCACGTCGGGGGTCATGCGGCACTCGCTGCAGTTGGGTTCGAAGATAGATGCACGGGGCGGATCGCGGCGCCGAGGATGTCCTCCTGCGTCAGGCCGTCGTTGACGAAGTTGCCGCGCAGCTCGCCCTCGCCGATCACCAGCACGCGATCGCTAATGCCGAGTACTTCCGGCAATTCGGACGACACCATCACGATCGACATGCCGCGCTGCGCCAATAGAAAGATCAGCTTGTAGATTTCGTATTTCGCGCCGACGTCGACGCCGCGCGTCGGCTCGTCGAGGATCAGCACTTTGGGATCGGTGAGCAGCATCCGCGTGAGCACGGCTTTCTGCTGATTGCCGCCCGACAGACTCGCGATCGACAGCATCGGGTTCGCGGCGCGCACGGAAAGGCGCTTCATCTCGGTGTGGATCGTGTCGAGTTCGGCCGCCGAATCGATGCGGCCAGCCGACGTGAAGCGCTGCAACACCGCCAGCGTGATGTTGTGGCCGACACTCAGCCCCGGCACGATGCCGTGACGCTTGCGGTCCTCGGGCACCATCGCGATGCCCGCGCGGATTGCATCGATCGGCGCGCGGATCTTCAGCGGCTTGCCGTCGAGCACGACGTTCGCCTCGCTGATGCCGGCATAGGCGCCGAAGATCGCCTGCATCAGTTCGGTTCGACCCGCGCCGACCAGCCCCGCAACACCGAGAATTTCACCGCGCCGCAGCGAGAACGACACGTCGTCCACGCGCTTGCGGCGCGGATTCGTCACGTCGAAACACGTGACGTTGCGCGCTTCGAAGACAACGTCGCCAATCGGATGCGGTTCGCGCGGGAACAGGTTCTTGATCTCGCGGCCCACCATCAGCGAAATGATGCGGTCCGTGGTGAGCGCGTGCATCGGCTCGGTCGCGACATGACGGCCGTCCCGAATCACGCTGATCGTGTCGCATACGGCCGCGACTTCGTCGAGCTTGTGCGAGATATACACGCAGGCAATGCCACGCCGTTTCAGATCGCGCACGATGTCGAGCAGAATCGCGATCTCGGACGAAGTCAGCGATGACGACGGTTCGTCGAGAATCAGCAGCTTCGCGCGCTTGTTCAGCGCCTTGGCGATTTCGATCAGCTGCTGATGACCGCCGCCGTAGTTCATCACCGGCTGCGCGGCGTTGATACCGCTAATGCCGAGTTCGCGCAGCAGTTCGTCCGCGCGCTGATACATCGCCGCGTAGTTCATGCGGCCGCCCGGCAACGTGATTTCGTTGCCGAGAAAGATGTTCTCCGCAACCGACAACTCCGGTACCAGCATCAGCTCCTGGTGAATGATGATGATGCCGTCGCGTTCCGTATCGCGGATGCTGGCGGCTTTGAGCGGCTCGCCTTCCCAGGTGATTTCGCCATCCCACGTGCCGTGCGGGTACACGCCGGAGAGCACTTTCATCAGCGTCGATTTGCCCGCGCCGTTTTCGCCGCACAGGCCCACGCATTCGCCCGGCGAAACGGTCAGGTCGATGCCGTCGAGCGCCTTCACGCCGGAAAAAGCCTTGACGATGCCGCGCATCGTCAGAAGAGGTTGCGTCATTCGGTATTGCCTCGCTGCAAGGTGGGCGGGCGGCCACGCTTCACCGGCATCATGGCCGGCAAGCGTGGGCACCGCACCGCGCCGGTGTTCCGTCTTATTTGCTCGCGAGCTGATCCTGCGTGTAGAAGCCGTCCTTCACGACCACGTCGATATTGGCCTTCGTCAGCTTGGTCGGCTGCAGCAGCACCGTATCGACCTTCTTCTTGCCGTTGTCGTATTGCGCGTTGAATGCGGGCTTCTCGCCCTTCGCCAACGCGACCGACAACTTCGCCGCCTCGCCCGCGATCAGCTTCAGCGGCTTGTAGACCGTCATCGTCTGCGTGCCGGCCACCACGCGCTTAACGGCCGCGAGGTCGGCGTCCTGACCGGAGATCGGTACCTTGCCCGCGAGGTTCTGCGCGGCCAGCGCCTGAATGGCACCGCCAGCGGTGCCATCGTTCGACGCGACGACGGCGTCGATCTTGTTGTTGTTCGCGGTCAGCGCGTCTTCCATGATGCGCAGCGCGGTCGAGGCGCTCCATTCCGGCACCCACTGCTGGCCGACCACCTTGATGTCGCCCTTGTCGATCGCCGGTTGCAGCACCTTCAGCTGGCCGCGGCGCAACATTTTCGCGTTGTTGTCGGTCGGCGCGCCACCGAGCAGGAAGTAGTTGCCCTTCGGCCGCACGTCATACACGCCCTGGGCCTGCATTTCACCGACCTTCTCGTTGTCGAACGAGATATACGCGTCGATATCCGCATCGAGAATCAGACGGTCATACGACACGACCTTAATGCCCGCTTTCTTCGCTTCGGCCACGACGTTGCCGAGCGTCTTCGAATTGAACGGCACGATCACGATCACGTCGACACCGCGCGAGATCAGGTTTTCGATTTGCGAGATCTGACGCTCTTCGCTCGCGTCGGCCGATTGCACCGATACTTTCGCGCCGAGCTTCTCTGCTGCCGCGACGAAATAGTCGCGATCGCGCGACCAGCGCTCGACGCGCAGGTCGTCGATACAGAAGCCGATTTCCGGATGTTCCTTGCTCGCATGCGCGAGCGGCGCGGCAAGCGAAAGGCTGGCGAGTACCGCGCCGCACAGCAGCGAACCCAGTACGTTACGACGCATTGCGAATTTCATTTCAGTCTCCTGATGTTGTGATTAGCCGGAATACCGGATGTGACGGTCTGCGCTGCGAGCCCAGACGCGGACAAGCGACAACCCGACGCTACCTGGTTCACGCGGTCAGCGTGGCCGCGAGATCTTTATGTGAAGTTCTCCACTACTTTCGTTGCGCGCTTTTATTCGCGTGCAACTCGCATCTGCATCCGCATTTGCGTTACATGCGCATCGAGCGACGTTACCGTGCGCTTGAACGTCCGCTATAAATCGCCTGATTCACGATGTTTTCCATCTTCTCCTGCTGTCCGCTTGCGTGCTGCGGATCGAGTCCGCGCGTCAACGCATCCGCCGCGAGGGTCGACAGCGAATAGCCGCCCGACAGAATCTTGCGGCCGAAGTCCGTGTCCCAGCCCGCGTAACGCTGGCGCTTGAACTGTTCGAGACGCTCGTTTTCGATCAGCACCGCCGCGCGTTCGAGGCCGAGCGCGAGATTGTCGATCGCGCCGATATGGCCATGAAACAGGTCTTCCGCATCGACGCTCTGGCGCCGCACTTTGGAATCGAAGTTCATCCCGCCGGTGGTGAAGCCGCCGTGCCGCAGGATCTCGTACAACGCGAGCGTCAGTTCCTCGACGCTGTTCGGGAATTGATCGGTATCCCAGCCGTTTTGCGGATCGCCGCGGTTCGCATCGACGCTGCCGAAAATGCCGAGCGCAAATGCTGTCGCGATCTCGTGCTGGAACGAGTGGCCGGCGAGCGTCGCGTGATTCGCCTCGATGTTCACGCGAATCTCTTTGTCTAGCCCGTGTTGCAGAAGAAAGCCATGCACGGTCGCGACGTCGTAGTCGTATTGATGCTTGGTCGGCTCCTGGGGCTTCGGCTCGATCAGCAACGTGCCCTTGAAGCCGATCTTGTGCGCGTGATCGACCACCATGTGAAGGAAGCGCGCAAACTGTTCGCGTTCGCGCACGAGGTCGGTATTGAGCAGCGTGTCGTAGCCCTCGCGGCCGCCCCACAGCACATAGTTTTCGCCACCGAGCCGCAACGTCGCCTCGAGTGCATGGCGCACCTGGGTTGCGGCAAACGCGAAGACCTCGGGGTTCGGATTGGTCGCGGCGCCGGCCGCGTAGCGCGGATGCGAGAACAGATTCGCGGTACCCCACAACAGCTTGACGCCGGTATCCTGCTGTTTGCGCGCGAGATAATCGGACACGCGCAGGAAGTTCTCGCTGTACTCTCTTATGCTGGCGCCTTCGGGCGCGACGTCGGTATCGTGGAACGTGTAGTACGGCGTGCCCAGCTTCGAGAAGAATTCGAAGGCCGCATCGGCCTTTTGCAGCGCTCGCTCCATCGGGTCGCCCGGTTGCTGCCATGGGCGTTGGAACGTGCGCTGACCGAAGATATCGACGCCGGGCCATACGAAGGTGTGCCAGTAGCAGACCGCGATGCGCAGATGTTCTTCGAGCGTCTTGCCGAACACCCGCCTGCTTTTGTCGTAATGGCGGTACGCGAGCGGGTTGTCCGATTGCGGGCCTTCATAACGGATCTCGGCAATGTGTTCGAAGTAAGACATCAGCGTCTCCAGTTTTTTTGTTGCATCGCAACCCGCGCGACAGCGCCGCGCCAGCCGACGAGGTGACGCCATGCTGCCGTTTGCACGATGCGCCGGCAATTGCGAAATTGCGCAACCCGGTTGATGTTTCTTACCGCCCGCGCGTTTGTTTATCACCGTCGCGCGATTCCCGGGCCTAGAATAGCCAGACGCTTAAAAGCTGGCCGTCAACACGTGCCCAATAGTTAGGAGACGAACGCGCAGTGGAGCAGTCATCCATTCGCCGCTTACCGCTATGACCCGTCCGCAAGTACCCCAGACGACCCATCGGATCGCGCTGCTGTTCAATGCGAACAAGGTCTACGACCGTGAAATCATCACCGGCATCGGCAACTACCTGCTGTCGACCCGGGTGGCGTGGGATCTGTTTCTCGAAGAAGATTTTCGCTGCCGGCTCGTCGGCATTCAGCGTTTCGACGGTGACGGCATCATCGCGGATTTCGACGACCCGGCCGTCAACGAAGCACTGCGCGACTGTCCGCTGCCGGTGGTCGCGGTGGGTTCATCGTATGAGGACCCGACGCAGTACCCTCCGGATTTACCCTATATCGCAACCGACAACAGCAAGCTCGTGTCGCTCGCGTATACGCATCTGATCGGCGCGGGTCTGGAAAACTTCGCGCTGTACAGCCTGCCGCAGGCGCAAGAAAACCGCTGGGCACAGCAACGCGAACTCGCGTTCGCGCATTTGCGCGGCCAGGACGGACGCACTGCCGAACAGATCGACAGCGAGATCTATCGCGGTCTATCCACGAGCGCGCCGTCATGGAATCAGGCCATCGAGCAACTCACCACATGGCTGCGGCAGCTGCCGAAGCCGGTCGGCATCATCGCGGTAACGGATGCGCGCGCGCGGCATCTGCTGCAAGCGTGTCTGATCGCCGGTATTCCGGTGCCGGAGGAAGTCGCGATCATCGGCATCGACAACGATCCGCTCACGCGCACGCTGACGCGCATTCCGCTTTCGTCGGTGATTCAGGGCACCGAGGAAATGGGTCGCACCGCCGCGCACGTGCTGCATCAGATGCTGCACGGCGCGCGTTTTCCGGGGCGTCGCATTCTGGTACCGCCGGTCGGCATCAACGTGCTCGAATCGACGCGGCATCAACCGCTCGCCAGTCCGTACGTGATGCGGGCGCGGCATTTCATTCGCCAGTACGCGTGCCAGGGCATCCGCACCGAACAGGTGGCCGACTATGTGGGCGTATCACGTTCGTCGCTGGAGGAATACTTCCGGCGCGAGCGCCAGTGCACCGTGCATCAGGAAATCCTGCGCCATAAACTCGACGTCGCCAAGTCGCTACTCGCGAAGCGCGATGCATCGAGTGCGGAAGTGGCGATTCGTTGCGGCTTCACGTCGCTGCAATACATGTACGCGGTATTTCGTCGCGAGCTCGGCTGCACACCGCGCGAATATCAGGCGCGCGCGAGTACCCCGAAGCCGGCGAAAGCCGCTGGCTGAAGGGTCTTTTTCACCGCTGTTTCCTTTTTCTCTCGCACCGGCCAATGATCAGCATCGCACAACTTTCTTCCCAGCCATGGGGCGCGCTGCAAGGCGGCGATCGCGTCAGGCTCTATACGTTGCGTAACGCGCACGGCATGAAAGTCGCCATCAGCGACCTCGGCGCGACGCTGGTTTCATGGCACGCGCCGGATCGCGCCGGACGTCTCGGCGATATTCTGCTCGGCCATGACACGCCCGACGAATACGTCGCGGCGACAACCTACATGGGCGGGCTGGTCGGCCGCTGGGCGAATCGCATTGCCGACGCGCGCTTTTCGCTCGATGGCATCGAGTACACGCTCGACCGCAACGAAGGCTCGAACCTGCTGCACGGCGGCACGGTCGGCTTTCATCGCGCACTATGGGATGTCAGCGAGGACGACGGCACGTTGCTGATGCGGCTCGATTCACCCGAAGGCGACGCCGGTTTTCCGGGCAACGTAAGCGTGCAGGTGCGCTATTCGCTCGATGACGACGGCACGCTGACGATCGAATACGAAGCGATCACCGACGCGCCAACGCCGCTCAATCTGACGAGCCATCCGTACTTCAATCTGACCGGGCGCGCGGGTTCCGACATTCGCGGCCATGTACTGTCGATCGACGCGGACCGCTTTTTCGAAGTCGACGCCGCATTGATTCCGTGCAACCTGGCGGAGGTGACGGGCAACGCATTCGACTTCCGGCAAAGCGCGCCGATCGGTGCGCGGCTCGACTGGCCCCATGCGCAGCTCGCGGTAGCTGGTGGCTTCGATCATTGCTACGTGCTGCGCGACACGCAAATTGCCGACGCGAACCGGAGCACGTCGCCGCTGCGCGAGGTGGCGTGCGCATACGATCCGGGCAGCGGTCGCGAGCTGACCGTCTCCACAGATCAGCGCGGCTTGCAGTTCTACTCCGGTAATACACTGAACGGCAATGCGGGACGCGGTGGCGCTCGCTATCAACGGTATGCCGGTTTGTGCCTCGAAGCCGGCGGTTTTCCGAACGAAGTCAACATGGCCGAACAGGAACAGGTGATCGTGCGGCCCGGCGATACTTACCGCCAAGTGACCGCTTATCGGGTCGATGTACGCAAGGGCGTCTAACGTCTGTTTACGCGGGCTTTTCCGTTGCTTTACGAAAGCCGGCGCGTTGCGATTACAGCGCGCCGACTGGTTGTTTGCTGCAATACTGAATTAACGCCCTGGTCGTTTCCCTAAGCTTCGATGCTTCCTAGACTCCGTGGATGGGTGCCGCTGATACCGCGGCGCCGAAAGACATACCCGGAGGGAAACACCATGAAATCACTGATCCACGCGGTCGCGCTAGCGATCGCGATCGCCGCGCCGGTCTCGGCGTTTGCGCAATCCGAGCAGCCGGTCACGCGCGCGGAAGTCAAAGCACAAATCGAGCAGCTCGAACAGGCGGGCTATAACCCGGCGAGGGCAACCGACGCCACCTACCCCGCCGACATCCAGGCGGCCGAAGCGCGGGTATCCGCGCAGAACGCGATGGCCCAAGGCGGCAACACCGGCTATGGGATGCCGGCAGGCGGATCGTCTGAAGCGGGGCAGCATCCGGCGGATCATTAAACAAGTGGGGCGTAGCGAGTGCGCGGCCGGTATCAGCGGAACTCGCGCTACTTCGCCGGGCTGCGGGCAGACGGCTTTGACCACGCGATGGTTGCGCGGTGCGCGGCGCGGGCGAGTGCGAAAGCCACTGCCCCCGCATGACATGGCAAGCCGCCACATGCATCGCCACAGCAGTAAGCGGTCGCACTTGTGAGATCCAGCAGCGAGCCATCACGCTTTTGCATCGTGAGCACGATGCCTGAAGTGATCGACATCGTCGCCGCACGATGTAAATGATTCGTGACAGGGTTGCAGACGTGTTCGAGGCCGCGCGCGCACCGTCAGCAGGCTTCCTCAACGTCGGGCCGCATCGAGACGTGCACAAGCGCCTCGAATTCCACACCGATGCGTTTCGGCGCAATCGCGCATCCATAGCCCGCGATACAGCACTCGTCTTCAAGCAGCTTCACTTGCCGCATACACACTGACGGTAAGCGCGCGACCGCGTTCGTGAGGTGCTGCTTAGTAACGCGTCCATCGTTTTCGATCTGCCGGAGGATGCGCATATCGGTTCGATCGGGCGTCATATCGAACAATGCCTCGTGGCGAGCCATTGGATGTACAGGCGAGCTGCCGCCCGGCGCGCCAACAACCGACATCCCGACTTAAGGCCGGCTGGCGAAGTCGAACCCGCACGCGCTCGCGATTGCGCTCGCACCGCCCCGGATCAATGGACGTCAGTACAGCTTCTGCGCGCACATCTTTCAGCGATGCGAACCTCATCGAAATCGTCGCGTTGAGCGCCGCCTCACGCCAACGAATTTAATCAACAGGGCGTCCAATACGCACATAGACTTTCGTTGTGTGAATTTGCGACCTGCCGCCCCCGAATGCCCCAATCCCGCAGCATCAACGAAACAGCCACGCCCCTTTTCATCTCGAGGAGACACGCCATGCCCCGCACCGTCGCCGAAAAACGCGCCGCCTTCCGCGTACTGCACGCTTCCGGCTGTTTCGTGCTGCCGAATCCATGGGATGCAGGCAGCGCCCGTTATCTGCAGACGCTCGGCTTTCTGGCGCTCGCCACCACGAGCTCCGGCTTCGCATGGTCGACCGGACACGCGGATAACACGCTGCCGCGCGACTCGATCGTCGCGCATCTGCGCGCGATCGTCGACGCGACCGACCTCCCCATCAACGCCGACTTCGAAAACGGCTTCGGCCGCGATCCGGAAGGTGTCGCCGAGAGCGTGACGCTCGCGGTCGGAACCGGCGTCGCAGGGTTGTCCATCGAAGACTCGACTGGCGACGCTGCCGCACCGCTGTTTCCGATCGACGTCGCGGTCCGGCGGATCAGCGCGGCGCGGCGCGCGATCGACCAGAGCGGCGGCGACACATTGCTGGTCGGCCGCGCGGAAAACTTCGTCGCTGGCAAGCCCGATCTCGACGATGCGATCGCGCGTCTGAAGGCTTATGCGGCAGCGGGCGCCGACTGCCTGTACGCACCCGGCATCGAGACACGTGAACAGATCGAGGCGGTAGTCGCCGCCGTTGCGCCGAAGCCGGTCAATCTGCTGATCGGCTCGACGTCGAAGCTCACGTTGCAGGATGTCGCGGCACTCGGCGTACGGCGCGTCAGCGTCGGCGCTGGGCTTGCACGCGCGGCGTGGGGCGGCTTCATGCACGCCGCGCAAGCGCTAGCCGATGGCCGTTTCGACTTCAGCGGCGCGACGCCTGGCAAGGAGCTCGATGAGCTTTTTCGCCATGATGCTTAAAGCCGCGTAGGCGAAACGCCCCGCGTTCAGAGGCGTTCGCAACGTGCGTTGGTGGTCGGATCCTCGTCAGGTTTCCGATCAGAAAAGCGCGCGAACGCCTCGGTTGGTCGATCTCTATCGCCGCTGCCGGGTTCCACCTCCAACCACCGCGGCACAGCGCTTTCAGCTCGATCGACGCCCGCAGCGGTTCGTTCCCGCCGTCCGTGTCTGCCGAATCCGCCCGTCGCGCCAAATGTTATTATCGGAAACATCATCCGCCACGACAAAGCGCGTACTCGACCCGACAGCAAGCTCAATGGACACCCATCTGACCAAACCCGCCGACACGTCCACCACCGATCTCGGCCGGCGCGTGCGCGCCGCGCGTCAGGCGCAGGACTTGACGCTCGAGACCGCGAGCCGCCTGTGCGGTGTCTCCCGTTCGACGCTGTCCAAAGTCGAAAACGGGCTGATGTCCCCCACTTTCGATGTGCTGCAAAAAATCGTGCTGGGCCTGCAGATCGAAATCGGCGAACTGTTTGGTTCGACGCCGAAAGTCAGCGCGAGCGGCCGCCGCGCGCTGACCCGCAAAAACGAAGGCCAGAGGCATGCATATCGCGGCTATCAGATGGAATTGCTCGCCACTGACCTCGCGCACAAGGCGATGCTGCCGTTTCGCATCCGCATCTCCGCGCACACACTCGATGCGTTCGACGACTGGGGCCGCCACGAAGGCGAGGAATTCCTGTACGTGATCAGCGGTAGCGTGTGCCTCTATTCGGAGTTGTACGCGCCGACGCATCTGAACGCGGGCGACAGCCTGTATTTCGACAGCCGCACCGGCCATGCAGCGGTGTCGACCAGCGAGGAAGACGCCGAAGTGTTGTGGATGGCGACGAACGCGGACCTGCCGCCAACCCCGCCCATCGCAATCGATTCAGCGAAGAAATAGAGAGACGTTTGCGCGAATGCTTCTTTGCCAACGCATGTTCGGATAGTTGCTTCGGCAGTTCGTCTTTGCACACCGGCAAACGATCTGTTGCAAGACCTGTGAGCGGCACACCGGCGGCGATCTCCCAATCAGACTCGACCACCGTCGCGCGCGTGCGCGAGCGCGGCGAGGTTGCCTTCGCCGAAGCCGTGATGCCCCTGGCGCTGCACGATCTCGAAGAAGATCTCGCCCGAGCGGCGGCGCACGAAGGTCTGGAAAAACAGGAGCGGCACGCCGTCCGCGTCGATTTCGCCATCCACCAGCACATGCGTGCGCCGCAGCCGTTCGACATCGAGTCCATGGCCCGGCAAACGTGCATCGATTTGCTCGTAATAGCGCGCCGGCGGCTCGACGAATTCGACGCCGTTTGCCAGCAGCCGCTCGACGCACGAGAAGATATCGTCGGTGGCGAGCGCGATATGCTGCACGCCTTCGCCCGGATGATCGGGCAGGTAGTCGTGCATCAGGCTGGTCCGGCGCGTGCCTTCCTCATAAAGCGGCACGCGGATCGCGCCGCACGGCGACACCATCACACGCGATTCCGCCGATACGTGCCAGTTCGCGTGTAGTTCGTGAATCTCGCGGAAATTGAGCAGGTCGCGATAGAAGTCGATCCATTCCTGCATCCGGCCCGCGCCGACCGTCTGCGTCAGATGATCGACCGCGACCAGGCCGCTGCCCGCGTGCTTCAGATCGGCCTCCGCCGTGTCGATTTCGATTGGCCGGAAGTCGATGTCGAAGATCGAAATATCACCGAGACCGCCACGCTGGCCACCGCGTCCACGCCAGCGGTCGACGAAATAGATATGCGAGTCGCCGATGCCCTGGATTGCCGGAATCAGCAACTCCCCCGCGCCGATGCGCTCGCCCTCGAACTCCCACGCGCCCAGTTCCACCGCGCGCTCGAACGCGCGTTGCGCGTCGGCGACGCGAATCCCGATCGCGCAGATGCCGACGCCATACTCTTGCGCGTAGCGCGCGGCGAACGACTCGGGCTCCGCGTTGATCAGGAAATTCATCTCCCCTTGGCGATACAAGGTGACGTCCTTGCTGATATGGCGCGCGATCGCCTTGAAGCCGAGCCGCGTGAATACCTCGCCGAGGGCCCGTGGATCCTGCGCGGCAAACTCCGCGAATTCGAGCCCGGCCGTGCCGAGCGGATTGTGCTCGGGCGTCGACACGGCGCGCTGCGCGGCCTCGGGAGTGGGCAAGTCGCTCGGCATGGCAATCTCCTTGTACGGTCTTTTGGCGCGGCGGCCGGTCTGCCCGGATTTGGCGTAAGCGCGCCGGCCGCTCGCGATCAACTGCTTGCTAGGTACCCGCGCGTTCTTGCGCGGATCGCAGCGCACTCGTTTTCCCAACCCTGCTGCCCTTTTTACCGGCGCGGGTACTGACTTCCTTGGCCGACACGGCCGCCATCCTGTCACGCGAGACCTCGCGCACCGCCTCGATAAACGCGCGCCCGACCGCCGACGGTTGCGTATCCGAGCGGCGGATCAGGCCGACCGGCTCGCGAGTGCCCGCCGCCGGCAGCGGCAAGCGCACCAGCATGCCGTGCGCGAGCTCGTATTCAACCGCGCTGCGCGGCACGAACCACACGGCGCCGTTTTCGAGCGCCAGCGCGCGCCCGGTCGATACCGACAGCACCTCGACGAACGCCGACAGCGGCGGCACGCCCCACGCGCTCAGCAGACTCTCGGCCGACTGACGGATCAGTGTGCCGAACGGTGGTAAGACAATCGGGAATTGCTCGAGTGACGTGGCTGGCAAGCCCGGCCCTTGCGCAAGCGGATGCCCGGCCCGCACGACCGCAATGAGCGGCTCGGTGAACAGTTGCTCGAAGCTCAGCCCAACCATCCGCTCCGGGTCCGCGAGGCGGCCGATCGCAAATTCGATGGTGCCGGCTTTCAGGCGCTCGAGCAGGTCCGGGTTTGCGCCGGTCGCAAGCCGCACGATCACGCGCGGCCACTGCGCGGCGAACTGCCTGAGCACGGGCGGCACCAGCACCGCCGCGACAGTCGGCAGTACGCCGATTTCGAGCGTTGCGGCGGCCGCGCCTTCCGCGCGCGCCAGCAGATCGACGCCCTGGCGCAGCGCGCTCACGCAGGCGCTCGCGTGCGGCATGAACAGCTGCCCCTCGCGCGTCGGCGCCGCGCCGTGGCGGCCACGCTCGAACAGCTTCACGCCGAGAATGGCCTCCAGCTCGGCGACCGTTTTCGACACCGCCGGCTGCGTGATCGACAGGCTGCCCGCCGCCCGCTGGACGCTGCCGAACTGCGCGACGGCCAAAAAGCACTGGAGATGACGGAATTTGACGCGGCTATCCGCGAGGCTGCGTTGCATAACGACAGGTTATACGAAAAGAGCGAAAACGTCATTTTGCATAACCGTCGGCGTTCGATAAAGTGCCTGTCATAAGCACGCACCCTACGATTCCTCCAACGGAGACACCTCATGGAAGACGCTTCCCTCACCAGGCGCGAGTTCGCGTCGCATCCCCAGTACATCTATCCGCCGTACGGTTCGTCGGTCAAGCGCGGGCCGTCGCGTCCGCTGATTCCACTGAAGGAAAAGCTGCGCGACCAGCGCGTGCCGGTCTACGGCACCGAAGACCTCGGCGCGCTCGACCACGATCTGACGCGCAACTCGGCACGCAACGGCGAGCCGCTTGGCGAACGCATCATCGTGGCGGGCCGCGTGCTCGACGAAGGCGGCCGCCCGGTGCGCAACACGCTGGTCGAGATCTGGCAGGCCAACGCCGCCGGCCGCTATGTGCACAAAGCTGATCAGCACGATGCGCCGCTCGATCCGAACTTTCTCGGCGCGGGCCGCTGCATCACCGACAACGAAGGCCGCTATCGCTTTCTGACCATCAAGCCGGGCGCGTATCCGTGGGGCAACCATCCGAATGCATGGCGCCCGCAGCACATCCACTTCTCGCTATTCGGCGATCATTTCGGCTCGCGTCTCGTCACGCAGATGTACTTCCCCGGCGACCCGCTGCTCGCGTTCGACCCGATTTATCAGGGGACACCGGCGCGTGCGCGTGAGCGCATGGTGTCGACGTTCTCGCTCGATACGACGGAAGAAGCTTATGCGCTCGGCTACGATTTCGACATCGTGCTGCGCGGTCCGAACGAAACCCCGATGGAGCGCTAAGCCATGACGACTCTCAAGCAAACGCCTTCGCAAACCGTTGGCCCGTACTTCGCCTACGGTCTTTGCCCGCAGCAATACGATTTCGACTTCAAGAGCCTGTTCACGCATGTGCTGGCCGACATGGAGGCGGCCGGCGAGCACATCACCGTCGTCGGTCAGGTATTCGACGGCGACGGCAAGGTGGTCGGCGACGCGATGGTCGAGATGTCGCAGGTGGATTCGAACGGGCACTATCCTGAATCGCGCGAGGAAATCCTCAAAACCGGTTTCCGCGGCTTTGCTCGCGTCGGCACGGGCACCGATCCGCATAAGCGCTTTATCGTCGAGACGGTGAAGCCGGGCCGCGCGAATCCCGATGAAGCACCGCATATCAACGTGATCCTGACGATGCGCGGCATGCTGCTGCACACGTTCACGCGCATTTACTTCGACGACGAAGCGCAAGCGAACGAAACCGACGCGGTGCTGGCATCGGTGCCCGCCGAGCGGCGGGGCACGCTCATCGCGCGTCGCGATGCCGGTGCGGCCAATGTGTATCGCTTCGATATCCATATGCAGGGCGATAAGGAAACCGTGTTCTTCGACCTGTGAACCGAGGCGACAAAGCGGTTTCGTGCGGCGGCTCCCTAACGCGCTGTTAGCACTTTCATGCTGCTTTCACGCGAACCGCGCATGATCTGCCAAGCGACTCGATCGCGAAACTTCATGCAGCAACAGTTCAGCCCGCCTCGCGCGGGCTTTTTTTATTTCTGCTTTTGCGACGCTCGCGGGCACAACGGGCAAGCGTACGAAAGCCAACGGCCCCGTCCTCGCGACCATGGGTTCATGTCACGGCAAATCGGCATCGCCGGCGCAGGCGAGCATGGCGCCGGCTAGGTTGTCCGCTGACCACCGACAATCACCCGCTCCAACGACATCTTCAGGTGGCGCTGCATGGTCGCCTGCGCCTGAATTGCGTCGTGCGCTTCGAGCGCTTCGAGAATCATGCGATGTTCGTCGGGCACCGCGCCCCACGTGGTCTCGTTTTCGAAATGACCACGCAGCGTTGCCGAGAGCGGACTGTGGCGGGCATCGAAAAGCGAAGTGACGGTGCGC
Source organism: Paraburkholderia sp. (assembly GCF_036488505.1). Taxonomy (GTDB): domain Bacteria; phylum Pseudomonadota; class Gammaproteobacteria; order Burkholderiales; family Burkholderiaceae; genus Paraburkholderia. The sequence continues at coordinate 20,320 of NZ_DASXHN010000038.1, forward strand.
ACGAGTACCTCGTTGCCGGACATTTGCGCGATCACGAGATGGAATGCGCGGTCGGAAGCGACTGGAATCCGTCCCCCTTCGACTTCACGTCGCATCTCGTTGTAGATCTCCCGCAGGATCTTCAGGTCCTTTGCTTTGCAAAACGGTGCGACGCTCGCGGCAATCGAGCCTTCTATCACGCAGCGCGCGCCCATGATGTCGAGCAGGCTGTCGCCGAGTTCGGCTTGCGACAGCGCCGCCGCGCCTTGGGCCTGCGTGGTCGCGCACAGATAGACGCCCGAGCCCATGCGAATTTCGACGAGCCCCTCCAGTTCGAGGGCGACCAGCGCTTCACGCACCGACGGCCGCGATACGCCGAGCGTTTCGGCAAGCGCGCGCTCGGGTGGCAAGCGCCCATTCGGCGCGAAATCCGGCTTTGCGATCAACTCACGCAATTTTTCCGCGATCTGCAGATAGAGGCGACGGGAGTCGGCAGGTTTGACTGACACAAACGTTTCCTGGCGATGGGGCTTCGACGAGCCCGGTGGGGCGAGTGCCGATTGTAGATCAAGCGCGCAGCGCGCAAACAGCGAACGCCGCGCGTCTCCGGGGTTTCCCGGAGCCCGTCAAAATTGGCTTGACCAATATACGATAGCCCTTTACTTTTGCCAACTGGTAAGGCCAGATGGAGTCACGAACGATGGGCAACCCGATTCTTCAATTCGGCACCAGCCGGTTTCTGCAGGCGCACGCCGATCTCTTCATCTCGGAAGCGCTTAAAGCGGGCCGCGCGCTGGGGCGAGTGACCGTGGTGCAGACCACGGCCAATCCCGAAAGCCTCGCGCGCATCGACGCACTGCGTGAGCGCGGGCATTACGAGGTGCGCATTCGCGGTGTGCGCCACGCAGCGGTAATCGATACGACGACGCAATGCGATGCGATCAGCGAGGCGCTGAATGCGAATACGGACTGGGCGGTAGTGGTCGAGCGCGTTACGCGCGACGCGCGCGTGGTGATGTCGAACACCGGCGACCGAGGCTACGAGTGTTTCGCCGAAGACACCGCGGAACTCCTGCGCGACAGTGCCCGCGTGCCGCGTGGTTTCGCGGCAAAACTGGTGGTTCTGCTTCATGCACGCTTTAACGCAGGCGCCGAACCGCTGACGCTGCTGCCCTGCGAGCTGGTGTCGAGTAATGGCGATACGCTGCGCGCGCTCGTCGCGAATATCGCGCGCGAGTGGGGAACCGGTTCCAGTTTCATCGACTATATCGAGCACACGTGCATCTGGGTGAACTCGCTCGTCGATCGCATCGTGTCAGAGCCGATCCAGCCGATCGGCGCCTACGCCGAACCGTATGCGCTATGGGCCATCGAGCGGCGCGCAGGGATGGTGCTGCCGTGCGAACACGAAGCGATGATCGTCACCGACGACCTTCTGCATTACGAGCGCCTGAAGCTGCTGTTGCTGAATCTCGGCCATACGTGGCTCGCGGAGCGCTGGCAGGCCGACGCGCGCCCGTTGGACGAAAACGTACTGCACGCGATGCGCGATCCGCTGCTGCGCGCCGATCTCGAATCGCTGTGGCGCGACGAAGTGCTGCCGGTCTTCGACGCGCTCGGCCAGGGCGACGGCGCGCGTGAGTATCTGGATGACGTGCGTGAGCGCTTCGAAAACCCGTTCCTCGATCACCGTCTGTCCGACATCGCCCGCAATCACGAGCAGAAGAAGCAGCGGCGTTTCAAGCCGGTGATCGATCTGGCGCGGGAACTGGGGCTGCATATCGAGCAGCCGCGTCTGAACGCGGCGCTCGCTTCGGGCACGCTCCAGCACTAGCGACTGCGCTCGAGCCGCGAAGATGGCGGCTTCGAGCGATCTGACAATAACAACTGAACAGAAAGCGCATTCGTCGGGTTCCCTGACAGAGTGCGCCGCGACAGAGTCCGCCTGACAGGCATCGTGGCGGACCAGCAGTCAATCACGACAGATGCCTGTATCGGAGGAGACATTTCATGAGAAAAATGCGTTGGGTGGTAATCCTGCTGTGCTTTCTTGCGATCGCCGTGAACTACATCGATCGCGCGAATCTCGCGGTCGCCGCGCCTCAAATCGAAAAGGCGCTCGGCATTGGGCCGGCCGAGATGGGCTTCATCCTGAGCGGCTTTTTCTGGACCTACGCGTTGATGCAAATGCCGTTCGGCTGGTTCGTCGACCGCGTCGGCGCGCGCATCGCGTTGCCGCTGGCCGTGGGCTGGTGGTCGGTATTTACCGCCGCGACCGCGCTGACGACCAGCGTCGCCGGGATGTTCGGCTGCCGGCTGCTGCTGGGCATCGGCGAGGCCGGTGCCTATCCGTCGTGCGCGAAGCTCGTGAGCCAATGGTTCCGGCCGGCGGAACGTGCGATCGCGACGAGCATCTTCGATAGTGGCTCGCGTGTCGGCTCCGCACTGTCGATCCCGGTCGTCGCGCTGATCATCGGCGCGCTCGGCTGGAAAGCGGCGTTTATCCTGACCGGTCTGCTCGGCGCGGTATGGATCGTCGGCTGGCTCGTGATCTACCGCAGCCCCGCGCACGCCGATATGACCGGTGCCGAAGACG
>NZ_DASXHN010000054.1:0-4299 GCF_036488505.1 Paraburkholderia sp.
TCCGCATTCGACGATGAAAAGCAGCGCGACGCCGCCTCTTCATACGGCAACCACAGGAACGCGGTGTGTTCGCGCGGCGCGAGCGTCACTTCGAGCTGTTCGGGCACTTCCAGGCTGAACCAATGCTCGGTGTTGTGGATCACGCCTTCGGCATAGCGATGGCGGAATTCCGGATAGATCTCGTATTCGATCGAATATTGCCAGTCGAACAGTGCGCCTCGCGGCACCAGCGCGCCGCCGATCATGATGCCGGTTTCCTCGCCGACCTCGCGTACCGCCGTGTCGGCGAGCGGTTCGTCGAGCCGGTCCTTCGAACCGGTCACCGACTGCCAGAACCCGACATGGTCGGCGCGTTCGAGCAACAGCACGTCGAGCGCGGGCGTATGGATGACGACGAGCACGGATTGCGGAATTTTCGGCGGTTTCGGCATGGCTCAACTAGGCGCGGCGCGCGCGCGGTACATGTCGGATGACGGTCGAAAGGGTCTGAAAAGCGGTGCGTTCACTGTAACGCAAAAAGCAAAAAAGGCGCTGAGGTGAAGTTCACCTCAGCGCCTTTTTGCTTGTCTCCTGGCGGTTTTTGCGGCCGGCTGTGGCCGTTCTGCAACTCTCTTGCCACCGTCGCCGTTCACGAGGATGGCCCGAACTGCAAGCGGGGGCAGCGTTTCCGGACCACATGGGCAACCGCCTGTGCGGTCCAAGTCGCGGCCCACCGTTAGGCCGCGCGCAGCGGCCCCGGCTTTAGGCCTTCGGTTCCGGCGTACGCAGACGGATATGCAGTTCGCGCAGTTGACGCTCGTCGACTTCGCTCGGCGCTTGCGTAAGCAGATCCTGCGCGCGTTGCGTCTTCGGGAACGCAATCACGTCGCGAATCGAGTCGGCACCGGCCATCATCGTGACGATACGGTCCAGACCGAACGCGATACCGCCGTGCGGCGGCGCACCGTATTGCAGCGCGTCGAGCAGGAAACCGAACTTGGCCTGGGCTTCTTCGGCGTTGATCTTCAGCGCACGGAAGACCTTGCTCTGCACTTCCTCGCGATGGATACGCACCGAGCCGCCGCCGATTTCCCAGCCGTTGAGCACCATGTCGTAGGCCTTCGCGAGGCAGCGGCCCGGATCCGTTTCGAGGTACTCGAGGTGTTCATCTTTCGGGCTCGTGAACGGGTGATGCGCGGCGACGTAGCGGTTGTCTTCCTCGTCGTATTCGAACATCGGGAAGTCGACGACCCACAGCGGCTTCCAGCCGGACTCGACCAGACCGTTGGCCTTGCCGAATTCCGAATGACCGATCTTTAGACGCAGCGCGCCGAGGCTGTCGTTCACGACCTTCGCGCGATCCGCCGCGAAGAAGATGATGTCGCCGTCTTGCGCGCCGGTGCGCTCGATGATCGCCTTCAGCGCTTCGTCATGCAGATTCTTGACGATCGGGCTTTGCAGACCGTCACGGCCCTTAGCGGCTTCGTTGACCTTGACCCACGCAAGACCCTTGGCGCCGTAGATGCGCACGAATTCGGTGTAGCTGTCGATGTCGCCGCGCGAGAGCTCGCCGCCCTTCGGTACGCGCAGCGCTGCAACGCGGCCGTCCTTCGTGTTGGCCGGCGTGCTGAACACCTTGAAGTCGACGTCGCGCATTGCGTCGGTCAACTCGGTGAATTCCAGCTTTACGCGCAGGTCCGGCTTGTCCGAACCGAAGCGGCGCATGGCTTCCGCGTATTCCATTACTGGGAATTTGTCGTCGAGCGCGACCCCGATCGTCGTGTTGAACACGTGACGGATCATCGCCTCGAACAGATCGCGAATTTCCTGCTCCGACAGGAACGAGGTTTCGCAGTCGATCTGCGTGAATTCCGGCTGACGGTCGGCGCGCAGGTCTTCGTCGCGGAAGCACTTGGTGATCTGGTAGTAGCGATCGAAGTTCGCGACCATCAGCAGCTGCTTGAACAGCTGCGGCGACTGCGGCAGCGCGAAAAACTGGCCCGGGTTGGTACGCGACGGCACCAGGTAGTCGCGCGCGCCTTCCGGCGTGCTCTTCGTCAGCATCGGCGTTTCGATATCGATGAAGCCCTGCTCGTCGAGGTACTTGCGCACTTCGATCGCGACGCGGTAGCGCAGACGCAGGTTGTGCTGCATCTGCGGACGACGCAGATCGAGCACGCGATGCGTGAGACGCGTGGTCTCCGACAGGTTGTCGTCGTCGAGCTGGAACGGCGGCGTGATCGACGCGTTCAGCACGATCAGCTCGTGGCACAGCACTTCGATCTTGCCGCTTTTCAGCGTCGCATTGGTCGTGCCTTCCGGACGGCTACGCACGATACCCTTGACCTGCACACAGAACTCGTTGCGCACGCCTTCAGCGACCCTGAACATGTCCGCGCGATCCGGGTCGCAGACGACCTGGACGAGCCCTTCGCGATCGCGCAGGTCGATGAAGATGACGCCGCCATGGTCGCGGCGGCGGCTTACCCAGCCGCACAGCGACACGGATTGGCCTAGCAGTTCTTCGGTCACCAGACCGCAGTATTCAGATCTCATCGACATGGTGTTTGTCTTTCGTTTTGCATTGGTTGAACGGCACGCCGCAGACGATCCTGCATCAGGCGTTGCGCCGGCATTACAGCGGAGGCTCGACGGTGGTGCGGCGCACCGGTGCCGGCGTCGGCGCGGACGGCGCCACGACGCCCATCGACACGATGTACTTGAGCGCAGCGTCGACCGTCATGTCGAGCTCGACCACTTCGCTTTTCGGCACCATCAGGAAGAAGCCCGACGTGGGGTTCGGCGTAGTCGGCACATACACGCTAACGTAGTCTTCTTTCAGGTGATTGACCACGTCGCCGCCCGGAATGCCGGTCAGGAACGCGATCGTATAGGACCCGCGGCGCGGGTATTCGATCAGCAGCGCCTTGCGGAATGCATTACCGCTGCTCGACAGCAGCGTGTCGGAGACCTGTTTGACGCTCGTGTAAAGCGGGCCGACGACCGGAATGTGCGCGACCAGCAATTCCCACCACTTGACGAGCTTCTGCCCAACGAAGTTCTGCGTCAACAGCCCGACGACAAAGATAAACGCGAGCGTGAGCACCGCGCCCAGACCGGGCAGGCGATAGCCGATTGCGCGTTCGGGCTGCCAGGAGCTGGGCAGCAGCAACAGCGTCTGGTCCATCGTGCCGATGATCAGACCGAGCACCCACAGCGTGATGGCCAGAGGCACCAGCACCAGCAGGCCGGTCAGAAACACTGATTTGAGCGTCGTTTTTTTCGTCGTCATGTGTACCGCCAGAAAGCCGCGCGGGCCGAAGCCCGACGCGCGGTAGATGCGCCGCCCGCGAGGGCGGCAGTCCCACTAGGCGCTGCCGGAACCGCTCGCGTCCGGGGTGGCGGCCGGAGCAGCGGGCGTGGCCGCCGGCGCGGCCGCACTGGCCGGCGCAGCGGCCGGCGCGGTCTCGGATTTCGCTTCCGGCTTGGCCGGGTCGCTCGCGCCACCACTTCCGCCACGGAAATCGGTCACGTACCAGCCGGAGCCTTTCAACTGGAAGCCAGCGGCGGTGAGCTGCTTGCTAAAGGTGTCTTTTCCGCACTCGGGACACTGCGTCAACTGGGGGTCGCTCATCTTCTGGAGCACGTCCTTCCCGAAGCCGCATGACCCGCAACGATAAGCGTAGATCGGCATGATGCTTTTCCTACTCCAAATCCCTACTAGTCTTGTAAACGCTTGCAAAGCCTTGAATTATAGCCGCAAACGATGCCCGTTCCCGCGGATTTCCCGGGGGGCGAACGCGCGACGCGATCGCCTGCGCGCCAAATGGGGATGCCCGTCCACGCTGTCAAGGGCAACCGGCGTATCGCGACGTGCGAATGGCTGCGGCATGAACCGCGCCGCATGAACCTCGCCGTTACGCACGGCGCCGCCAGGTGAGCCAGCGCTCACGTCCAGTGAAGACAGCGATCGAATCGGCCACCGCCACGTCTTCGAGCAGATCGAAGTGCGGTGTGAACAGCGTGTCGAGTTCAGCACGCTCTGTACCGAACGGCGGCCCCTTCTGCGTTGCGCCGATAAAAAAGAAGCCCGCGAGCAATGCGCCGGGCGGCAAGAGCTCGGTCATCCGTTGCACATAGTCGCCGCGGCGCGCGGGCGGCAGCGCACAGAAAAACGCGCGCTCGTAAATCCATCCTGGCGCGAATGGCGGCTCATAAGTGAAGAAATCCGCCTGCTCGACGAGTTGCGCGTGGCGGGCGCCCAGTTGTTCACGCGCCGCTGCCACGGCGGCCGGCGAGAAGTCGATCGCGCGGACCGGA
>NZ_DASXHN010000105.1:0-15243 GCF_036488505.1 Paraburkholderia sp.
GCAACCCGAAACAGCTAAAGCGAAGGGCGGAACGCCGCAGTCCTCCGCCTCCGCTCCAGCTTCCCCGCACATGAAGCCCGCTTATGCCGACGCAAAGCGGGCTTTTTTGTTGCTGCCGTCCGGCGCCGCGCCGTACCCAGCCACGGAACATTGGAAACCAGAACCACCATGGACGACTCCCTGAACTTCGACTTCGATACGCTCGCCGTCCGCGCGGGCACCGCGCGCAGCGACTTCAACGAGCACTCGGAAGCGATTTTCCTAACCTCCAGCTTCGTGTTCGCGAGCGCCGCGGATGCCGCCGAGCGCTTCAAGAACTCCGAAGACTATTTCACCTACTCGCGTTTCACGAATCCGACTGTGTCGATGTTCCAGGACCGCCTGGCCGCCCTCGAAGGCGGGGAGGCTTGCATCGCGACCGCGTCGGGGATGGCCGCGATCATGTCGGTCGTGATGTCGGCGTTGCAGGCCGGCGATCATCTGGTGAGCTCACAGGCGTTGTTCGGTTCGACGCTCGGGATGTTCTCGCAGATCTTCAGCAAGTTCGGCATCACCACCACGTTCGTCGATCCGAGCGATCTCGACGCGTGGAAGAACGCGGTGCGTCCCGAAACGAAGATGTTCTTCCTCGAAACGCCGTCGAATCCGCTGACCGAAGTCGCCGATATCGAAGCGATCGGCAAGATCGCGAAGGCGGCGAATGCGCTGTTTGTCGTCGATAACTGTTTCTGCAGCCCAGCGCTGCAGCAGCCGCTGAAGCTCGGCGCGGACGTCGTCATGCATTCGGCGACCAAGTTCCTCGACGGTCAGGGCCGCGTGCTCGGCGGCGCGCTGGTCGGCTCGAAGAAATTCATCATGGAGAAGGTCTTTCCGTTCGTGCGCAGCGCAGGACCGACGTTGTCCGCGTTCAACGCATGGGTGCTGTTGAAGGGCATGGAAACATTGTCGCTGCGCGTCGAAAAGCAGTCGGCGAACGCACTCGAAATTGCCCGCTGGCTCGAAGCGCGTCCAGGTGTCAATCGCGTGTTCTATCCGGGGCTCGAATCGCATCCGCAGCATGCGCTCGCGATGCGCCAGCAGAAGGCCGGTGGCGCGATCGTGTCATTCGAGCTGAAGGGCGACACCCCCGAGCAGATGCGCGCGAACGCATGGCGTGTGATCGACAGCACGAAGATCTGCTCGATCACCGGTAACCTCGGCGACACGCGCACGACCATCACGCATCCAGCGACGACCACGCACGGCCGTATCACGCCGGAGGCGCGCGCAGCGGCGGGCATCAGCGAAGGGCTGATCCGTCTCGCGGTGGGTCTGGAAAACGCGGGGGATATCCGCGCGGATCTGCAGCGCGGTCTCGAAGGCTGAACGCTTACCGGTGTGCTGCGCGAACGTTGGCAGGCTGGTAGCAGAGAATGCGAGTCGCCTGTTTCGGGCGGCTCGCGCGATGGAACTGAACCGTCTCAGTCGGGCTGCGGCCGCTCAATGCCTTAGCGCGCGCCACTGCCCGGGCGCCAGCCCGAAGCGCCTCGTGAACGCGTGCGTATAAGCGCTCTGATCGCCAAAGCCGACCTCGAGCGCGATATCGGTCAACGACAGACGGGGGTCCGCCAGCAGCATGATCGACGTGTCGAGGCGCAGCCGCTGCAGGTAGCGATGCGGCGTTTCGCCGAACGCGTCGATAAAAAGCTGATGAAAGCGCCGCATGCCGAAGCCGCAGTGCGCGGCCAGGTCGGCGATAGCGAGCGGTTCCGACAAATGCGCGCGCAGCCAGCGGTCGATGCGCGCGAAATCGAGACCGGCGCCCTGCGCCTGCGTGCCGGCGTGCGCACCGGTATCGGCGACCAGCGCGGCGCCAAGACGCGCCGCGGCATCCCAGTGAAAGCGACGGTTGTCGACGGCATCGCCTTCGGCGCCGCCCGCCGCATGCGCGGCGATTCGATGCACGAGCTGCGCGACCGATGCATCGACGCTCACGGCCCGCGCGCGCTCGAAGAGCCGCTCGGGCACCGCCAGCGACGTGGCCGGCAAATCGAGCACCAGTTGCCGATTAGAGCCCACGCCCGCGTAATCGTGCCGCGCGCCGGCCGGGATCAGCCATGCGGAGCCGGCGTCGATTTGCTGCGCGACGCCGTCCACCGCCATCACCATCGCGCCGTCGAGCCCCAGCACGACCTGATGAAAGTCATGCACGTCCGACGCCTCGACCGCGCCATAGCAGCGCACCGAAACGTTAGGGGCGGTGACGGCGGCGTGGCTCATCAAAACAGCTTAGGTCCAGCTAAAACGCCGCGCTCAGACTGCGAGCAGTTCGACTTCGAACACGAGCGTCGCGTTCGGCGGAATCACGCCGCCCGCGCCGCGCACGCCATAGCCGAGTTGCGGCGGAATGGTCAGCTTGCGCGTGCCGCCGACCTTCATCCCTTGCACGCCTTCGTCCCAGCCCTTGATGACCATGCCGCCGCCGAGCGCGAACGCGAACGGGTCGTTGCGGTCCTTACTCGAGTCGAACTTCTGGCCGTCGGTGAGCCAGCCCGTGTAGTGCACGGTCACGGTCTTGCCGGCTACTGCCTCGGCGCCGGTGCCTTCGACGAGGTCTTCGTATTTGAGGCCGGATTCGGTCGTCACAGTCGACATGCGTCGCTCCTTTGATCAAAACGTAAAACCGACATTGTAGGCGGGTTGATCTCGCATCGCCCGACTATTGCCGCTTATCGCCGACGACTGCCGACGATTGCCCGGTCTTCCCGGATCGCATCCGTGGCATGTGGATTGCGGCGCCGTTCGCGAGTTCGGCCAGACTGGCCAGCCAGGACGGGATGCCTATAATGAGGCTTCCTTCCATCATCCAGCATTGCCTGAGAGGCTCGACCGTGACAACGTCTTCAACTGGGACCGCTGGCGCTCAGCTGGCACCCGCCGGCTTCGCCATCTCAGAACGCAGCGCGCACCTGCGCGCCGAAACTGCATTGTTCATGCGAGATCATGTGCTGTCGCTGGTGTCGCATGATCTGCGCGGTCCGTTGAATGCGATCCACAGCTGGGCGTACGTGCTTGAACGCAAGCTCGATGCGAACGACCCCAACTCGCAGCGCGCAATCGCCGGCATTCGCAGCGGCATCGATCAACAGGTGAAGCTGCTCGAGACGATCGTCGACACGACGCGCGCCGAGACGAAAGCGCTAGCGCTCGCGTACGACCCGTTCCCGCTGCATCCGCTGCTCGATGAAACCATCGAAGAAGTTCGCAGCGGTTTCGCCCGCTTGCGCGGCGTCGAACTCCGACTCGTGTCGCAGCTTGCCACCGAGCAGCTCAATGGCGACCGCGGACGGCTTGGCGCCGCGTTGTGGCTGATGCTCACGTTCGCGGTCGAAGCGAGCGCGCGGGGCGCCGAAGTCGCGCTCACGACACGCGCGGACACGGGCGCATGGCATGCCAGCGTCGGGTACGAGCCGAACCATGCCGTGCTGAACGATGCCGCGTTGCCGCACATGCTGGAAGCGTTTGCGCGCAGGCAGGCCGTCGAGCCGCGCGAGGCCAAGCGGATCGCATGGCTGTTCGCGCTGTGCAAGCGCGTCGCCGAAGCGCACGGCGGCAGCTTCGAGCAATGTGACGCGGCACCAACGGACGACGCGGGCGCGCACACTGACCGCTCGAGGACCGCCACGCTCGAACTCCGCATACCGCTGACTGCGTCCACGCCGAAATGAGCGCCGTGTGCGTGCGTTGTCGTCGCGCGTCGGTGACTTTTCAACCAGCTTTCACCCTCTATACTGACAACTTTTGTTTTCGGAGCCAGTCGCTTTGATGCAGGTTGTCGCTCTTCTCGGTGCATTGTTTCTGGTTGCCCTCAACGGCTTTTTCGTCGCCGCCGAATTCGGCCTGGTGAAGCTGCGGCAAACCCGCGTGCAAAGCCTGGCTATCGAGCACGGCGTGCGCGGACGTTTGCTCGCGAAGGTCCATCGACAACTCGACGCGTACCTGTCCGCGTGTCAGCTTGGCATTACGCTCGCGTCGCTCGGGCTGGGCTGGGTCGGCGAACCCGCGTTCGCGCAACTGCTGATACCGCTGTTTCGGGTCATCGGCGTCGAATCGGACAACCTGATTCACGGTATCTCGCTGTTCTTCGCGTTTTCCTGCATTTCATTCCTGCATATCGTGGTCGGCGAACTCGCGCCGAAGTCGCTGGCAATCCGCGAGGCCGAGAAGATTTCGCTATGGACCGCGATGCCGCTCTACGGTTTTTATTGGGCGATGTACCCGGCGATCTGGCTGCTCAACACGAGCGCGAACGGGGTGCTGAAGGCCGCCGGGCTCAATACCGACCAAGGTCACGATTCACGTTACTCGACCCAGGAATTGAAGCTGATCCTGCGCGGCCGCCGCTCACGGGTCGCAAGCGAACTGGGTTCGTCCGATGGCGCGTACAGTCAGGACGAATGGAACACGATTGCCCACTCGCTGGACTTCTCGCGCATGACCGTGTCGGACCTGATGCGGCCGTCGTATGAAATGGTGTACCTGCGGCGCGACCTGCCGTTGCGCGACAACATGCAAGTCGTCGCGCGGCATCGCTTCAGCCGTTATCCATTGTTCGAGGATGCATCGGGCGAGCGCGTGGCTGGCATGATCCATTTGAAGGACTTGTTGCTTGCACGCCAGGCAGGCAGCACGCTCGATGATCTTTCGCACTATGTGCGCCCGGTGCAGTACGTGAAGCCGGAGATGCCGGCGCTCGAACTGTTTCGCCGCTTTCGCAAGGGCGCCCCGCATTTCGCATTGGTCGGTCGCAAGAACGCGAAGCCGATTGGCTTTCTGACGCTCGACAATCTGCTCGGCGCGCTGGTCGGCCAGATTCACGACGAGTTTCGTCAGGGCGACGCCGACTGGACGCGCATGGACGACGGCACGCTGATGGGCAAGGGCAGTTTGCCGGTGGTGTCGCTCGAGCGCGTACTCGGCATCGACATCGACGAGGGCAAGGCCGAATCCGTCGGTGGTCTCGTGATCCAGGCGCTCAACGATCTGCCGGCCGAAGGGCAGCGTGTCGAATTCGAGCACTTCGACGTGGTGGTCAAGAAGATGAAGGGGCCACGCATCGTGCTGGTGCGCGTTTATCCGAAGATATTCGATGACGAGGGCGGTTAAAGCCTAAAGCCTTAATAACGTTTGAAGCGGGGTTCGAAACCAAGCCCCGCAACGAAACGGCGAAGCCAAACCCCGAAGCCAAACCCCGCCTCTTCTAGCCACCTCAACTCCGCGGCACCCCGTCCTCCACCAGTACGGCAACCGGCATGGCGGCGAGCGCATCGCGCAGATACAGCAGCCCGTTGTCATCGACTTTCGGCGCGGCCGGACTCAACCAGTCGAACAACGCGCGCGCCGACAGGTCGGCCGGCATCTCGACCGCCGTATCCGCCCATTGCGCTGGTTCGACGAGCGGCAAATCGTGACGAGCGCTGCCGCCGTTGCCATCGCCGCCTTCGACATCGCCACGATCGGTGCCGAGCAACCCCGCCGCGAGCCGGCTCGCGATCACCACGGCCCATGCATTGCCATGTCGGCGCGCAAACGCAATCACATTCGACGCATGTGCTCCGCGCACCGCAAGCGGCAGATACGTACCTTGACTCAGCAATTCCGGCAGATGCGCGCGCAGCGCGAGTACGCGCTGAATCACCGCGAGTTTCACCCGTCCATCGCGCCACTCGGCTAAGAACTCCGAGGGTGGCGTCTGCGCCAGCCATCCCTCGCGTTTCGCAAAATCGACAGGCCGCCGGTTGTCCGGATCGACGAGGCTGAAGTCCCACAACTCGGTGCCCTGATAAAGATCCGGGATCCCTGGCGACGCGAGCCGCAACACCGTCTGCTGCAAGCTGTTGAGCACGCCGGCGCGAACGAGGCGCGCGACGAATGCCGACAGTTCCTGCAGGAAGCCGTTGCGCCGCTGCGGCGCGAGGATGTCGAACAGAAATTCGCGGCAGCCGGCTTCATACGCTTCGTCCGGTGCGAGCCAACTGGTTTGCAGCTTCGCCTCCCGCAGCGCCTTCAATTGCCATTGCGCGACGCGCTCGGCCAGCGCCTTCACGCCGGCTTCATCATCCGCGCGCAAGTCCGGCGGCCAGCAACCCACCAGCGTCTGATACAGCATCGCCTCGGCGGCGGGGCCGGGTGCCCATGCGTCGCTCTTGTCCTGGCTCACACTGCTGATAGGCTGGCCGTCCGGCGCGCGCCGCTGCGGCGCGTTCAACGTCGACCACGCGCGCAACGTCGCGCCCCACTCTTCGGCGATCTCGCTCAGCACCGCGATGCGCGCGCGCACGTCTTCGCCGCGCTTGTGATCGTGCGTGGCCGTCGCGAGCAACGCGTGCGGAAAGCGCTGCGCGCGCGCCAGGTTGCCCGCATGAAACTGCTCGACCGACAGCGCGAATTCGCCCGGGTCCGCCCCGACTTCATTGCGCGACAGCAGACGGCCATAGCGATAAAACGCGGTGTCTTCGATCGCCTTCGCGGCGAGCGGCGCTGTCAACTGCGAAAACAGTGTTTGCGCGTTGCGCCGCGACGAGCCCGTGTGCATGGGCTGCCCGCCGCTTTGCGTCTGCTGTGCAGCCTGCGCGCCGGTCCGCGCGGCCGGCGCTTCTTCGGCGCTACCGCCCAGCCACGCGCTGACACGTTCCAGCGCCGCATGGTCCGAGCGCGGCAGCGCCGCACGCGCGCCGGCCAGCGCGGCGTCGAAGTAGACGTTGTCGGCGGCGCTGCGCAGGCCGTTTTGCGGATACATCCGGTACACCGGGAAATGCACGGCCAGCTCGGTCAGCACGCGGCGCAGCGTCGTGAACGTGAAGTCGCGCGTCGACAGCGAATCGCGCGCGATGCGATGCAGGGAGCGCGCCGCGCGATCCAGTTCTGCCGACAGGTTCTCCGCGAGAATCTTGCGCCGCGCGGCGAGCGCCTCGTCGGCGAAATGCGGGCTGCGGCCGGTCAGCTCGGCCCATGTCCGCGCAAGCGGCTCGGCGCCGGCCGGATCGTGCAGCAGAGCGCCGACGTCGTTCATGAAGTCGTAGCCGGTCGTGCCGTCGACGGGCCAGTCGTCGCGCAACGGCTCGTCGCGGCCGAGAATCTTTTCGACCACCACATACGGCGCGGTATCGCGCAACTCGGTGAGCCGCTGCCGCAGCCGCTGGCAATATTCGCGCGGCTCGGCGAGTCCGTCGATGTGATCGATCCGCAAGCCGTCGATCAGCCCTTCGCGATAGAGACGAAAGATCAGCGCATGCACCGCGTCGAACACCTCGGGCCGTTCGACACGCACGGCGGCGAGTGTCGAGATATCGAAGAAGCGCCGCCAGTTTACTTCGTCGGACGCGGTGCGCCACCACGCGAGCCGGAAATGCTGCCGCTCGAGCAGCCGATGCAGCCGGTCGCGCGTGACCGGGTCCTCGGGCGCATACGCTTGCAACACGGACTCGATCGCCGACTCCCCTTCGCGCGCGACGAACTCGCGCAACGCGTCGCGTCCCTCGGCGGCGCGTGGCTGGTCGGCGGGTTGCGTGGTGACCCCGTTAAAGCGTGCGGCCAGCGCGGAAAGATCGGCGCGGTCGGCACTTTGCAGGATCGACGCGTAGTCGATCGGGCACACCGGAAACACGTGCGGTCCGTAGCCGATATAAAAGCGTCCGCTGTCCGCCGCGAACTTCAGCGCGATGCGGCCTGCGGCGAGTTCGTCGCCGTACGACCCGCCGAGCGTCGGCAGCAGCACCTTGCCGCGCAAGGCCGGATCGGGCGAGTGCCAATCGACGTCGAAATGGCGCGCATAAGCGCTATGGCGCCCCCATTCGAGGATGTCGAGCCACCACGCGTTGCTCGAACCGCCGACGCCCATATGGTTCGGCACGATATCGACGATCAGCCCCATGTCGTGCGCGCGCAGCTTGTCGACGAGGCGCTTGAGCCCCTCCTCACCGCCGCATTCGGCTCTGACGCGGGTGTAGTCGACGGTGTCGTAGCCGTGCATCGAACCCGGCTCGGCCGTCGTGATCGGCGATGCATACACATGGCTGATGCCGAGCGCGGCGAAGTACTCGACGCGCCGCGCGGCGTCGTCGAACGTGAAGCCTCGATGGAACTGGAGGCGCAGCGTGGAGCGTGGGACGGTCATGGCGTGTCGGGCTCCGAAGAACCGTTCGGTGAAGGAGGGAGCGCGGCGGCGGATGAGGCCGCCCGGCGCGCACGGTCGACGGCCATCAGGCGGTCGTTGAACGTCGCGTCGTCGAACATCGCATCGACCGGCAGCAGCACGCGGCGGCGCCAGTTCGGATGCTCGTCGACTGAGCCCGGCAGGTTCGGCTGCTCGGCGAGCGCGAGCAGGTCTTCGAGCGGATAGGTGACGAGCGGACACGGCGTCGCGGCGACGAACGCGAGTGCTTCGTCGACCGGCGGGTTGTCGGCGGCCGGCGGCGCGACCCCCGGCGCGGCGACGCCGGCCTGCTGGAACGCGCGCCACAATGCGGCGTGGTCCTCTGCGCGTTCTTCCTGCGCGGCCTGCTCGGGATCCCGGCCGTCCGCCCGGGCCATCGTCTGGCCGATCCGGTTGCGCCACGTGATGTCGCTGCCGCGCCACCAGCCGGCCACCGTCGGCAGATCGTGCGTGGTGGTCGTGCCGGCCGCGAAACGATCCCATTCGCCCGGCGCCTTGAAGCCGTTGCCAGATGTCGCACGCTCGAACCACAGCACGCGAATCCCGTCGATGCCGTGTTCGTCGAGCCGTTCGCGAAAGCCGGGCGGCACGGTGCCGAGATCCTCGCCGATCACGATCGCGCGATGCCGCCACGATTCGAGCGCGATCAGCCGCAGCAGGTCTTCCAGTGGATAGCGCAAATACGCGCCGTTGCGCGCGCTTTCGCCTTCGGGCACGAGCCACAGCCGTCGCAAGCCGAGAATGTGATCGATGCGGATCCCGCCCGCATGCGCGAACGCGGCGCGCAGCATGTCGATGAACGCGGCGAAGCCCTGGGTGCGCATCGCGCGCGGCGAGAAGGTGGTGAGTCCCCATGACTGGCCGGCCTGGTTGAACAGGTCAGGCGGCGCGCCGACCGACACGCGTTGCAGCATGTCGTCGCGATAGGACCACGCGTGACTGCCGGCGCTGTCGCAGCCGACCGCGAGATCGGCGATCAGGCCGACGGCCATGCCGGCTTCGCGCGCCACGTGCTGCGCGTGCGACAGGCCGCGCGCGGCGAGCCACTGCATGAACAGATGGAAGTCGACTTCATCGCGATGCGCTTCGGCGAACGCCTCCACTTCGGGACTGCGCGGATCGCGCAGCGCGTCGGGCCAATTGCGCCAATGGCGGTCGCCTCCTTGCGCGAGCTGCGCGGCCTGCAACGCTTCGAAGCGCGCATGGTCTTCGAGCGCGCGGCCCGCGCGTTCGCAGAAACCCTGGAATTCGAGCGCGCGCGGCGACTGTTGCGGGCGTTCGTTGGCGTTGAACTGCTCGTAGAGCTTGCGCAATACCGCGAGCTTCAATGGCGTCGCGTTCTGCCAGTCGATCAACGGCTCGTCCTCGTATTTCGCCCATGCGTCGCCGCCCTGCACGGCCGCAAGCGCGGCGCGCGCCGCCTCGGCGCCGAACACGGCGGCGGCGTCGATATGAGTGACGTTGAGCCACAGTCGCGACGACGGCGCATAAGGGCTGAAGCTTTGCGGCTGCGCGCTGAACATCGCGTGCGTCGGACTGACCGCGAGCGCGTGCGCGCCGCGCCGCGCGCTGTGCTGCGCGAGCTGCGCGAGGGCGGTGTAATCGCCGATGCCGCCGTCGCCAACGCGGCGCAGACCGTACAGTTGCGCGGCGACGCCCCACACCGGCGGCGCGGAGCGTGACGCATCGGCGCTGCCGTCGTGCAGCGTGCGCCACGCATCGGCGACCGTATAGCAGCGCGGCGGCGCGACCGCGAGCGTGATGCGCAGATCGTTGATGACGAGCGTGTGATAGCCGGCTTCGTCGATCGGCGCGAGCAGCGCTTGCTCGCCCTTTGGCGCGGTAAAGCGGCCGTCGATGATCGCGCCGCTTTCGAGCTCGATCCGGTAATGGCTGCCCGCTTTCACCGCGGCCGCCGGCAACGCGATGCCGCGTCCGAGCGTCGCGGTCATCAGCGGCGGCATCTTGCGGCCCGATAGTTCGGCTTCCAGAACGCTGGTGCTTTGGCGGATCTGTGTAGCGTTGCCGCACGGCAGGCCCATGCGGTCGAGCAGCGTCGCGAGCGTGTTCTCCGGCACGTGTTGCGGGTTATGGTGCGCATCCTGCCACTCGACTTCGAAGCCGGCGCGGGTGGCGAGTGCGACGATCTTGTCGTTGGGGCGTCGGGTCGTCACGCGTGATGCTCCTGGTGGCCCACGAGCCGCGCATCGTGGCGGCTCGCGTATTCGTTGATGTCGCCGGTCAGCCACGCGACGAATGCGTTCGCGGGCAGCACCTGCGCGTCGATCTGCTCGCGCACGCGCGGTGGCGTTTCGAAAATGACTTTGCCGTCGGGCACGTGCTCGAATGCGACGCTCTGCTGCGACAGGTTCAGCGCGATCGATAGCGACTCGCCGTCGCCCAGTTTCCAGCGCGCGATCAGCGCGTTCGCATCGCCGCCGTCGGTGCCGCTCAGCACGGTCGCGCCGAGCGCGCGGCCATGTTTCAGGCGTGGCGCGATCAGCTTCGCGCGCACCGTTAGTGCCGACTTGTAGAAATGCATCCAGTCGAGACGATCGGGTGTGGCTGCCGCGTCGGGCGCGGGCGGCGATGATGCCGCGAAGGTCTGCTCGTCGTTCGGATCGGGTATCTGCGCGCGCCGTTTTTCATCGTTGAATGCGGCGAAGCGCGCGAACTCGCGGCGCCGTCCCTCGCGCACCGCGTCGGCGAGCTCGCCGGTGTAGTCGGTGAAGAACAGGAACGGCTGCGTCGAGCCGTATTCCTCGTCCATGAACAGCAGCGGAATTTGCGGCGATAGCAGCAGCAACGCGGTCGCGGCGCGCAATGCGTCGTCCGAAGTCAGCGAGCGCAGCCGTTCGCCGAACGCGCGATTGCCGATCTGATCGTGGTTTTGCAGGAACATCACGAACGAGGTCGGCGGCAGATGCCCGCTCGCTTCGCCACGCGGCTCATCGTCGTGAATCGGCGACGGCTCGCCCTGATACGCGAAGCCCTCGGCCAGCACCCGCGCGAGGCGGCGGATTGGCCGCTCCGCATACGCGTGGTAATACCCTTCCGTTTCGCCGGTCAGCAATACGTGCAGCGTGTTGTGCGCGTCGTCGTTCCATTGCGCGTTGAAGTGCGTGTCGAGCAGGCTCGCGCTGTTGCGTTCGTTTTCGAGCACCAGATGCACGTGGCGGCCATGCTGCACGTGCGCGCGGATATGGTCGGACAATTCGCGCAGCCAGTCGGGATTGTTGATCGCATGCACCGCATCGAAACGCAGGCCATCGATCCGGTATTCGTTGATCCAGTACACCGCGTTGTCGGTGAAGAACTCGCTCACTTCACTGCGCTCGAAGTCGATCGCGGGGCCCCACGGCGTGTGCGTGCCTTCTTGGAAAAACGACTGCGCGTAGCTATGCAGGTAGTTGCCGTCCGGGCCGAAGTGGTTGTAGACCACATCGAGAAACACCATCAGGCCGAGACCGTGCGCGGCGTCGATCAGTGCCTTCAGGTCTTCGGGACGGCCGTACGCGGAGTCGGGCGCATAGGGCAGTACGCCGTCGTAGCCCCAGTTATGACGGCCGGGGAAGTCGTTTACCGGCATTAGCTCGATCGCGGTGACGCCGAGCTCGACGAGCGCCGGCAAACGCTGTTGCACACCGGCGTAGCCGCCCATCGCGCCGACGTGCAACTCGTACAGCACCGTTTCCTCCCACGGCCGCCCGTGCCAGTCGGTGTGCTCCCACCGGTACGCGCGCGGGTCGATCACTTCGCTCGGCCCGTGCACGTCCTGCGGCTGGAACCGCGACGCCGGATCGGGCACCGTCTGTCCGTCATCGAGCTGATAGCGATACAGCGTGCCGGCGCCCGTGTCCACGGTCGCCTCGAACCAGCCGTTGGCGGCCGGCGTCATGTCGTGCACGCCTTGAGCGGGGCCATTTTCGATGACGACCCGCACGCTTTTGCAAGACGGTGCCCAGAAACGGAAACGGGTACGCGGTTTGGTGCTGCTTGCGCCAAACAGTTGCGCGCTGAACGGCAGGCAATGGGCGTGGTGATGCGTATGAGGATCAATCGGACTTTCGGACATGATTCTTCACCATTCGAATCTGCTATCGAGCCGCGGATTGCGGCGTCATGGACGTTGCGTCGCAACATCCTTGCCACGTCGGCGGCGCTGCGGCATTCTCTGCGCTCGCCGGCGCCGAATCATGCGGTGCCACGTCGCTCACGCGAGCTAATGCGATTCACCGCTGTCTGCACTCTGCCCGCCAGGATCGGGCGGCAACGCGCTCAGCAGCCGCGGCCCGTGCCGCGCGCCGGCCTTCCAGCCGGCCTGCCAGTCCGCCTCGCCGGTCGGCTGCGCGGCGAGTATCACGAGAGCGTGCGCGGCGACCTCGAGCGCGCTTGCCGCGAGCGCTCGCGGCGCGCGGTCCGGCTCGGCCGTGTCTAACAGCACATGCCATTCCAGATGCGGCGCGGGAGGAACGAATTGCAACGGTTGCTCATGCGCGTTGAGCATCATTACCAGAACCTCCGTCTCGCCGTTCAGACCGGGACCGGCGCGACGCAATGTCAACGCGCGGCCTTCCGGATCCTCCCACGCCTCGATCGTCAGCGGATCGCCGCGTTCGTCGAACCAGCCGACGTCGAACAAGCCTGGCAGCACTTCGCGGTCGCCGAACAGAAAACGCGTTTCGCGAAGCAGTGGATGGCGCTTGCGCAACGCAACCATGCGCGCGACGAACTCCGTCATGCGCACGCCTTCCGGCGACTTCGCAAGCTCCCAGTCGAGCCATGAGAGGTCGTTATCCTGACAATACGCGTTGTTGTTGCCGCGCTGCGTGCGCAGCGCTTCGTCGCCGGCGAGCAGCATCGGCGTGCCGAGCGCGATCAGTTGCGTCGCGATCAGCGAGCGTGCGACACGGCGGCGCGTCGCGAGAATCGCGGGGTCGTCGGTGGGACCTTCGATGCCCCAGTTGCGGCTGCAATTCTCGTTGTGGCCGTCGTTGTTGTCTTCCTGATTCGCTTCGTTGTGCTTGTGCTCGTAAGCGGTCACGTCGGCCAACGTGAAGCCGTCGTGTGACGTGACGAAGTTGATCGACGCCCACGGCTTGCGATGACGCCGGTTGAACAGATCGGCCGAGCCGGTGAGACGCGCGGCGAGATCCGGCCGCAGCCCCGCATCGCCGCGCCAGAAACGTCGCACGGTGTCACGGAAGCGGTCGTTCCATTCGCTGAACCCCGGCGGATGATTGCCGAGCTGATAACCGCCGGGGCCGATGTCCCAAGGCTCGGAAATCAGCTTGCGCTGCGACAGGATCGGGTCCTGGCGCAGTGCGTCGAACAGGCCGGCGCCCGGGTCGAAGCCATGGTTTTCGCGCCCGAGCGTGACGCCGAGATCGAAGCGGAAGCCGTCCATATTGAATGCGGTCGACCAGTAGCGCAGCGAATCCATCACCATCTGCATCACCCGCGGGTGCGTCAGATTCACCGTATTGCCGCAGCCGGTGTCGTTGATGTGGTGACGCTCGTCGCCCGGAATCAGCCGGTAGTAGCTCGCGTTGTCGAGACCGCGCCACGAGATCGTCGGACCCATCTCGTTGCTTTCGCAGGTGTGGTTGTAGACCACGTCGAGAATCACCTCGATGCCGGCCGCGTGCAGTTGCCGCACCGCGATGCGCATTTCGTCGAGCCGGTGCGTGCTCAGATACGACGGCTCCGGCGCGAAAAACGCGGCGGTGTTGTAGCCCCAGTAGTTGCGCAGCCCGCGCTCCACCAGGAAACGGTCGTTCAGGAACGCGTGCACCGGCAGCAGTTCGACCGCGGTCACGCCGAGCTTCAGCAGATGCTCGATGAAATCCGGCGACGCGAGCGCGGCGAACGTGCCGCGTTCGTGCGCGCGCATGTCGGGGCGCAGCATCGACGCGCCGCGCACATGCGTTTCGTAGATGACGGTTTCACCCCACGGCACGTTGGGCCGCTTATCGTGCGACCAGTCGAATGCCTCATCGATCACGACGCACTTCGGCATCGCGGGCGCGGAATCGCGCCGGTCGATCGACAGGTCCGCGCGATTCGAGTGCACGCGATAGCCGAACAGCGCATCCGACCAGCGAAACTGCCCGACCAGCTTGCGTGCATACGGATCGAGCAGCAGCTTGTGCGGATTGAAGCGATGGCCGAGATGCGGCTGATACGGCCCGTGCGCACGAAAGCCGTATGCGGTGCCGGGATGTGCGTTCGGCAGATAGCCGTGCCAGATTTCGTCGGTGCATTCGGGCAGCGCGAAGCGGCGGATTTCCTTGCGGCCGGTGGGATCGAACAGGCACAGTTCGATTTTCTGCGCGTTCGCCGAAAACACCGCGAAGTTGACGCCAAGGCCGTCCCAACTCGCGCCGAGCGGGTACGGCGAGCCGGGCAGCAGCCGGTCGGGCATGGCATGCGACATGATTCCCCTCTTCTGATTGTTGAGCGCACAGCCTGCTCGCATTCAACGGGCGCGCGGCGTGTGTCCACACGAGCCGCGCGCCCGCTTACCGCACGTTCATCAATCCGCGCGCAATACGATCGTCGCGAGGGGGGGCAAAATCAGCGCGGCCGAATACGGATGGCCGTGGCTCGAGATAGGGTCGGCGTGAATCACGCCGCCATTGCCGATGTTCGAGCCGCCGTACACGCTTGCATCGGTATTGAGCACTTCCGACCAGCGCCCCGCGCGTGGCATGCCGAGCCGGTAACCATGGCGCGGCACCGGGGTCATGTTGCAGACCACGACGAGTTCGCGGCCGGCGCCATCGGTACGGCGGTACGCGAATACGCTGTTCCCGCTGTCGTCGCCGACCAGCCAGTCGAAGCCGCCCGGTTCGCTGTCGAGCAGATGAAGCGCGGGCTCGTCGCGATACAGACGGTTCAGATCGCGCACCAGCAATTGCACGCCGTGATGATGCGCATCGTCGAGCAGATGCCAGTGCGGTGATCCGTCATGATCGAATTCGGCCATCTGACCGAACTCGCCGCCCATGAACAGCAGCTTCTTGCCCGGATGGGTCCACATGAAACCG
>NZ_DASXHN010000111.1:0-12414 GCF_036488505.1 Paraburkholderia sp.
CTGACAGTTACAGGAAAACGTAATGGCTAAGGCTTCGAACAACTCCGCGGCGCAACGCGTTCGCAAGAAGGTCAAGAAGAACGTCGCCGAGGGCGTGGTTCACGTTCACGCGTCGTTTAACAACACCATCATCACGATCACTGACCGTCAAGGCAATGCACTTGCTTGGGCAACGTCGGGTGGCCAGGGCTTCAAGGGTTCGCGTAAGTCGACCCCGTTTGCAGCTCAGGTCGCAGCGGAATCGGCTGGCCGAGTGGCGATGGAGTACGGTGTTAAGAACCTCGAAGTGCGGATCAAGGGTCCCGGTCCTGGCCGCGAATCGGCGGTGCGTGCGCTGCATGGTCTTGGTATCAAGATCACCGCAATCTCCGACGTGACGCCGGTCCCGCACAACGGCTGCCGTCCGCCGAAGCGTCGTCGTATCTAAGACGCTGGTTTTTGCGAGCGCCCGTTGCCGCTTTGCGCGGCGGCGGGTTTCGCTCGTTAGTGAATTGACTAAGCCCACCGTTCGACCCAAAGGGCTCGGACTAGCGCGAGTGGGAGCATTCGCGTGATTAATCACAGAAGGAATTAACGTGGCACGTTATATCGGCCCCAAGGCCAAGCTGTCCCGCCGTGAAGGCACCGACCTGTTCTTGAAGAGCGCACGTCGCTCGCTCGCTGACAAGTGCAAGCTCGACAGCAAGCCGGGTCAGCATGGCCGCACCTCGGGCGCACGTACGTCTGACTACGGCACACAGCTGCGCGAAAAGCAAAAAGTGAAGCGTATCTACGGCGTGCTGGAGCGTCAGTTTCGCCGCTACTTTGCTGAAGCGGACCGTCTGAAAGGCAACACGGGCGAGAACCTGCTGCAGTTGCTCGAGTCGCGTCTGGACAACGTCGTCTATCGCATGGGCTTCGGCTCGACGCGCGCTGAAGCGCGTCAGCTTGTTGGCCACAAAGCGATCACGGTGAACGGCGTCGTATCAAACATCCCGTCCATGCAAGTGAAGGCAGGGGACGTCGTTGCCGTGCGCGAACAGAAGCGCAAACAGGCGCGCATCGTCGAGGCGCTGTCGCTCGCTGAACAAGGCGGCATGCCTAGCTGGGTTGCGGTCGATGCGAAGAAGTTCGAAGGTACCTTCAAGCAGAAGCCGGAACGCAGCGATATCGCTGGTGATATCAACGAAAGCCTGATCGTCGAATTGTATTCGCGGTAATCGGATTGACGGCCGGGGCACCCCGATTGCGTCGCGCAAGGGGGCGTCTCGGCTGTTTTCTTTCAGGTTGTTACCGGTCAGCCTTATCGGTGTAACGAGCCGAGGGTATTGAAAAGGAAAACCTATGCAAACCAGTTTGTTGAAGCCCAAGATCATTGCAGTGGAATCGCTTGGCGAGAGCCACGCGAAGGTGGTCATGGAACCGTTTGAACGCGGTTATGGCCACACCTTGGGTAACGCGCTTCGGCGCGTGCTGTTGTCGTCGATGGTGGGCTATGCGCCGACCGAAGTGACGATTGCAGGCGTCGTACACGAGTATTCGACGCTCGACGGTGTGCAGGAGGACGTGGTCAACCTGTTGTTGAACCTCAAGGGTGTCGTCTTCAAGTTGCATAATCGTGACGAAGTGACGGTTACGTTGCGCAAGGACGGCGAAGGCGTTGTCACCGCCGGCGATATCGAACTCGCACACGATTGCGAAGTCATCAACCCCGATCACGTGATTGCGCATCTGTCGAAGGGCGGTAAGCTCGACGTGCAGATCAAGGTTGAAAAGGGTCGCGGCTATGTGCCGGGCAATGTGCGTCGTTACGGGGAAGACTCGGCCAAGATCATCGGCCGTATCGTGCTGGATGCATCGTTTTCACCAGTACGTCGCGTGAGCTACGCGGTGGAAAGTGCGCGTGTTGAGCAGCGTACCGATCTCGACAAGCTCGTGATGAACATCGAAACCAACGGTGTTATTTCGCCGGAAGAGGCGATCCGTCAGTCGGCGCGTATTCTGGTCGATCAGCTATCGGTGTTCGCAGCGTTGGAAGGCACTGAAGCCGCGGCAGAAGCGCCGTCGCGCGCACCGCAGATCGATCCGATCCTGCTGCGTCCGGTCGACGATCTGGAACTGACGGTTCGTTCCGCGAACTGCCTGAAAGCCGAGAACATCTACTACATCGGCGATCTGATCCAGCGCACAGAAAATGAGCTTCTGAAAACGCCGAATTTAGGCCGCAAATCGCTGAACGAGATCAAGGAAGTGCTGGCATCGCGTGGTCTGACGCTCGGTATGAAGCTCGAGAACTGGCCGCCGGCTGGTCTCGACAAGTGATGACATGTAAGTCGCCGTCGTAGAGGCGCACTGTGTACTGGCGACGACGCGGATTTCCTTTTAAAATCCGCGTCTTGTCTTTTTTAACTACCGGCCCGTGCGCTCGCAGCCTGTTGTCAAGCGAGTGCGATAGAAGAGCTGGACCAAAACTTTGAACTGAAGGAATCAACATGCGTCACCGCCATGGTCTGCGGAAACTGAACCGCACGAGCAGCCATCGTCTGGCAATGCTCCGTAACATGTCCAACGCGCTGATCGAGCACGAAGTCATCAAGACCACGCTGCCGAAGGCGAAAGAGCTCCGTAAAGTTGTCGAGCCGTTGATTACTCTCGGCAAGAAGCCGTCGCTGGCAAACCGTCGTCTGGCGTTCAATCGTCTGCGCGATCGTGATTCGGTCACGAAGCTGTTCGACGTGCTGGGTCCGCGCTACGCGAACCGTCCGGGCGGTTACCTGCGCGTGCTGAAGTTCGGCTTCCGCGTTGGCGACAATGCGCCGATGGCACTGGTCGAACTGCTGGACCGTCCGGAAGTCGAAGAGACGGAAGTGCAAGAAGCTGAGTAAGCTTTTTAGCTTCGAGAAAAAAGCCAGGCGCAATGCCTGGCTTTTTCGTTTCCTGCAGGCGTTGTATGAACGGCGGCAAACGTCTCCAGCGCCCAAACGCCGCGGTCGCGCCGCGCGGCGACCTGCGGGCCGATCAGGCCTGGTGATAGGATATCGACATCGGAATCGCGCGTCGCCGGAGCTTTTGTGAATGGGAATGTGACCTTGATGCTGACGACGGTGCCGGACGTGGCGGCCGCCCAAAAGCTCGCCGCAGATGCGCTGGCCGCGCGGCTATGTGCGTGCGTTACCCAATTGGGCGCCGTGCAGTCGAGTTATCACTGGCAAGGCACGGTCGAAATCGCGCAGGAAGTCCAGTTGCTCTTCAAGACCAGCGCCGCTCGCGCGCTCGAACTCGAGCAATACATTCAGGCTCACCATCCCTACGACACGCCGGAAATCCTTTGCTGGCAAGCGACGGCGTCCGCCGCGTACGGTCAATGGATCACCGCTGAAACCCAACGTCCTCTCCATGTTTAACGGCCTCGACCGAAGCGTGCCCGCTGCGCTACGCACAGTATTCTGCCTGCTCGGATGCTTGATGCTCGCGCTAGTCGGCACACTTGCTCACGCCGCGGACGACTTCCTCGACCCCGCCGTTGCCTTCAAGTTCAGTGCGGCAGAAAAACCAGGCGAAGTCGACGTCACTTATAAGATCGCGGACGGCTACTACATGTACCGGGAGCGCTTCGCGTTCGCGACGCGAAACGGTACGGCACCGATCGGCGAGCCGCAACTGCCCGCAGGTCACGTCAAGTTCGATCAAACGTTCGGCAAGAATGTCGAGACGTACCGTAACGAACTGACGATTCGAATCCCGGTTGAACAGGCAACTCAGCCATTCGATCTCGCGGTGACGTCGCAGGGCTGCGCAGACGCCGGTATCTGCTATCCGCCGATGGAGCGCGTGTACCACGTGAGCGGTGCCGCTTTGCAACCCGCCGGCAGCATCGCGGCCCCGGCGACCGGGCAACGATCCGCGCTAAACGATGAACCTTGGTACGAGCGTGCTACCAGTGCCGACTATGCGCAGTCGCTGTTGCAGCGCGGCGGGTTCTTCGCAATCGTTGGCCTTTATTTCATCGCCGGCGCAATCCTGAGTCTGCTCCCGTGTTCGTATCCGATGATCCCGATCCTGTCGGCGATCATCATTGGCGAGGGCGCGCGAGTGACGCGGGGGCGCGGCTTCGCGCTGTCGCTGGCGTATGTGATCGGCATGTCGCTCGTGTACACGGCGCTTGGCGTCGTCGCGGCGCTCGTCGGGCAGAGTCTTGGCGCGTGGCTGCAAAATCCGTGGATGCTCGGCGCGTTTGGCCTGCTGCTGACAATTTTCGCGTCGCTGCTGATCTCAGGCGTCGACATCGAATTGCCGACGCGTTGGCGCGATCGCATGTCGAGTGCATCGTCAGCCCGTTCCGGTGGGAAGTTCACTGCGGTGGCCGCGATGGGCGCGCTGTCGGCGCTGGTGGTCGGCGCCTGCATGACCGCACCACTCTTTGCGGTGCTCGCGTTCATCGCGCGTACCGGCAATGCGGTGCTCGGTGGCGCGGCGTTGTTTTCCATGGGTCTCGGTCTTGGTGTGCCGCTACTGATCATCGGTGTTGGCGCGGGCACGATACTGCCGCGCGCGGGTGCGTGGATGGACAGCGTGAAGGTTTTCTTTGGTGTTGTGCTGCTCGCTGCAGCGCTGTGGATTGTCTGGCCAGTGCTTGGCCCCGCTCCGACGATGCTGCTAAGCGCGCTTTGGTTGCTTATCGCCGCTGCTGCGCTCGGCCTTTTCTCGGCGCCGCTCGCCGGCGGGTCGGCGTGGCGCCGGCTCGGCCGGGCGGTTGGCGTGGTCATGACGGTTTGGGCGGCGGCACTGCTGGTCGGCCTCGCTGCGGGATCGTCGGATCCGCTGCGGCCGCTCGCGGTGCTGGCCGCACGTGGCAGTCCGGCCGTGACCGGCGCGGATACCGCCGGCGTGGCAGGAGCGGCAGCACAGAACGATTTGACGTTCGCACGGGTACGTTCGTCAGATCAGCTGGACCAGGCCGTCAAGGCGGCCGCTCAGCCTGCAATGCTCGATTTTTACGCGGACTGGTGCGTGAGCTGTAAGGAAATGGAGAAATTCACTTTCAGCGATCCGCGCGTCCAGGCGAAGCTGAAGCAGATGAACCTGCTGCGCGCCGATGTCACCGCGAACAACACAAATGATCAGGCACTGCTCAAGCGTTTCGGCTTGTTCGGACCGCCGGGCATCATTTTTTTCGACCAGAGCGGTAAGGAAGTGCTTCGGGTCGTGGGATACGAGTCGCCGGATAAGTTCTTGCGCACGCTGGATCGGGCGAGTGCGCCGAGAGTGTAGTCGAGCTCGGCGCGACGCTACGCCCTCGCTTTGCCGCCGCATTGTAGTGGTCAAGTTATTTCGGACAGGCGGATAGGTTCTTTCACTGTCGGTTTCGCCTCGTAGGCAGCGGGCGACAGATAGTCCAAAGTCGAGTGCAAGCGCACCGGATTGTAGAAAGCGACGATGTACTGGTTGATGTCGCGCCGTGCTTCATCGTGGTTGGCGTACAGACGCTGCCACACGCGTTCCATCTTCAGGTTCAGGAAGAACCGCTCCATCACCGCGTTATCCCAACAATTGCCCTTGCGACTCATGCTGCAAACCACGTGATGCTGCTTCAGTAAGGCCTGGTATTCATCGCTCGCGTACTGGCTGCCCCTGTCGGAATGCAGGACCAGTCCCGGCGCTGGCCGGCGCTGCTGCAGCGCCATGGTCAGTGCCGACATGACCAGTCCGGCCGGCATGGTCGGCGCCATCGACCAGCCGACCACACGACGTGAGTACAGGTCCAGCACGACCGCCAGATACAGCCAGCCCTGCGCCGTGCGGATATACGTTATGTCCGAAACCCACGCGCGATTGGGCTCGGCCACGTCGAACTGCCGGTCGAGCACGTTCGCCGCCACAGGTAGCGTATGCCGGCTGTCGGTCGTCGAGACGAACTTGCGCTTCCATCTCGCGCGCAGGCCTGCTTCACGCATCAGTGTGCGTACCCGGTAGCGACCCATGCTTACCCCCTGCGAACGCACCTCATGCATCACACGCCGGCTGCCGTAGCTCGCACCACTGGCAGCAAACGCGGCCTTGACGTGGGTCTGCTCCTGCAGGCTCTTTGGGCTCGGTCTGGCACGCCGGTGCGCATAGTAGCCAGAGCGGCTCACCTCCAAAACCCGGCAGGCGTCACTGATTGATACGGCCTCCTCCTGCAAGTGAGTTACCACCCGATAACTCACTTCAGTTCCCGTGCAAAGAAGGCCGAGACTTTTTTTAACAGCGTGTTGTCCTCGCGCAGTTGCCGGTTCTCCGCCTCGAGCTGCCGGATGCGCTGCTGTTCTGCCGTCAGCGGTTTGCCCACCCCGGGACCACCGGCGCACTCCGCGTCGTATTGCGCCACCCAGCGCCGAACAGCCGTCTCGCCAAGTTCCATCGACCGGCAAACCTCGCTGACCGATAATCCCTGGTCTCGTACCATCCGTACCACTTCCAGCTTAAAGCTGGCGTCAAATTGTCGGCGCCTTCTTGTCATCTTGCTCTTTTTCCTCGTCGATTCCGGATTGTCCTCCTATCGACCTGTCCGAGGAAATTAGACCACTACACATCGCGCCAAGGCCAACATAAAACGGAGGCTACGCATGCAAGGTCCGCCTCCGTTTTACGTCTGAACAGCCGCGCGCTAAACCGCGGACCGGTTCACTTCTGCGCGCGCAGAATCCGCGCGGCATCGAGCGCGAAATAGGTCAGCACGCCGTCCGCTCCCGCCCGTTTGAACGCGAGCAGCGACTCCATCATGACCTTATCGTGATCGAGCCAGCCGTTCTGCGCGGCGGCCTTCAGCATCGCGTATTCGCCGCTCACCTGGTAGACGTAGGTCGGGAATTGGAACTCGTCTTTCACGCGCCGCACGATGTCCAGATATGGCATGCCCGGCTTGACCATCACCATGTCCGCGCCTTCGTTGATGTCCGCCTGGACTTCACGCAGCGCCTCGTTGGAATTTGCTGGATCCATCTGATAGGTCATCTTGTTGCTCTTGCCGAGGTTCGTTGCAGAACCGACGGCATCGCGGAACGGACCGTAGAACGCCGAAGCGTATTTCGCCGCGTACGCCATGATGCGCGTGTGGATGTGGTCCTCACTTTCGAGCATCTCGCGGATCGCGCCGATGCGGCCGTCCATCATGTCCGACGGCGCGACGATGCCGACCCCGGCCTCCGCCTGCGCGCGAGCCTGTTCGACGAGGATTTCGACGGTTTGGTCGTTGATCACGTACCCGGCTTCGTCCAGCACGCCGTCCTGGCCGTGGCTCGTGTACGGATCGAGCGCGACGTCGGTGAGCACGCCCACATCGGGAAAGTGCTTTTTCAGCTCGCGGACCGCGCGCGGAATCAGCCCGGCGGGATTTGCCGCTTCCCGGCCATCGGGCGTTTTCAACGAAGGGTCGATCGCGGGAAACAGCGACAGTACGGGCACCCCTAGCTCGACGCATTGTTCGGCGACGCCCATCAGCAGATCAACCGACACGCGCTCGACGCCCGGCATCGACGGTACAGCCTGCCGCACGTTGGTGCCTTCGACGATAAATACGGGGTAGATGAGATCGTTGGTGGTGAGGATGTTTTCCCGCATCATGCGACGCGAGAAGTCGTCGCGGCGCATGCGGCGCGGACGGTAGTGCGGATAGAAGCTCATATCGAATCGAAGAAGATGGATGTGTGGAGTGGACAAATGGCGCCTGCTCCGCTCCCGGAAACTTTTCGAGACAATGGTATATCATACCGATCGAGCAAGGCGCCTGGCGCTGACCTCCCCGCTTCTCCTCCCTGAGCGGGTGCCTGTCGTTTTTTCGATTAGGCTGTTTGACCCGCCGTTCAAGCGGCGGGTTTTTTTATGGGCGGGCGGAACGCAGATGCTCGATCCACGTTCGCGGGCAACGCACGGGTCGCGGCGCCGGTCGATGCTGACAACGTGGCTTAGGTCTGGTCCGTTACACCCGCCGTCTTCGGGATCAGCCAGCTTTCGATCAACTCGTGTGCCTCGTCGAGCCCGATTCGCTTGAGCGCCGAGAACAACTGCGCGGTCAATTCGCCCCGATAGCCTGCCGCGCTATAGTCGGCCAGCCCCTTCTGCGTGGTGCGCAGCGCGTTCACGCTTTCCTGACGTGTCAATTTGTCGCATTTGGTGAGCAGCGTGTGAATCGGCTTGCCGGTCGGCCCGAACCACTCGATCATGCGCCGGTCGAGGTCCGTCAGCGGCCGCCGCGAATCCATCATCAGAATCATGCCGCGCAACTGCGAGCGGGATTGCAAGTACGTGGACAGCAGCGCCTCCCAGTGAGCCTTTGCGGCACCGGGTACTTCCGCATAGCCGTAGCCCGGTAGATCGACGAGATGCGCGGTCGGTTCATCCGCCTTGCCCACCGAGAAATAGTTGATGTGCTGCGTGCGTCCAGGCGTCTTGCTCGCGAACGCCAGGCGCTTCTGATTGCAGAGCACGTTGATCGCGGTCGACTTGCCCGCATTCGAGCGTCCCGCGAATGCGATTTCGGGTTGCGCGGTGGCGGGCAAGTCGCGCAGGTGATTGACGGTGATGAAGAAGCGGGATTCGTGGAGCAGGAAGTGCATGGTTGAGGCCAGGTAGGAGATGCCGGAGAGCCCGGAGCGGGAAGGGGGTCAAGCCCGACTGGCGTCTTAGCGATTAGCGAGTTATTGTACAATACGACGGTTTACTGAAAACCCGAGGGGCCGGCCCCACGTGCCTTGGCGGCTCCTGGCGGTCACTCGGTCGCCGTCGTCGTATTTTGCAAAACCTCTAAAATCCCACAAAGACGAGACAGGGTGTGCGAATGAATCGACTGTGCAAGACTCTGATGGTGCTTCATGTAACGGCAGGTCTTTCAGGTTTGGCAATTCAGGCACGAGCAGCAGATCCGGCAAAGCCGGACATCAATCGGGGGCAGGCAATCGCGGTGCAGGTGTGTGCGTCATGTCATGGGGCAGACGGCAACAGTGCCGGCGGCGCGTATCCGAAGCTGGCGGGCCAGCATCCCGAGTACCTCGTCAAGCAGCTCAGAGATTTCAAGACTCAGCCAGGCGCCAAACAGCCCGCACGCAACAATGCGATCATGGCGGGCATCGCCGCCGCGCTTTCCGACCAGGACATGATCAACGTCGCGGCCTATTTCTCGACGCAGACGCCCAAGCCAGGCTACGCGCACAACAAGAACACCGTTGCGCTCGGTCAGCAAATCTATCGCGGCGGGATTGCGGATCGAGGCGTGCCGGCCTGCGCGAGCTGCCACGGGCCGACGGGGCAGGGCATCCCGTCGCAGTTCCCGCGGCTATCGGGCCAGTGGGCCGAGTACTCGGTGGCGCAGTTGAGCGCATTCACACAAGGTCCCGGCGCGCGTAATAACAACGACGCGATGCATGCGATAGCATCACGTCTGTCGGACAACGAGATGAAGGCGGTTGCCGATTACATCGCGGGTCTTCATTGAGCGGTTCGCACTGAGCGGCTCGCATCAGGCGATCCGCGCACGAAATGCCCGGCCCGGCGAGGCCGGTAAAAACAAGAAAAGGGTGAGGGCGTCGTGCCTGCGGCGGCCTTTCACCCTTTTTTGCTGTTCAGTCGGAGTTTGAATGAGCGTCACCACGTCGGGTCTGCAGTCGAAGTCGAGCAATCGCATCACGCGCAGCACCATCGAGCTCCTCAGCTCGATGCGTTTCGCCATTGCGCTGCTCGTGATTCTGTCGATCGCCAGCATCATCGGTACCGTCCTCACTCAGGACGATCCTTATCCCAACTACGTCAATCAGTTCGGCCCGTTCTGGGCGGACATCTTCCGCGCACTGAGCCTCTACACGGTGTACAGCTCGTGGTGGTTCATGTTGATCCTCGGCTTTCTGATGGTATCGGTGTCGCTGTGCGTGATCCGTAATGCGCCCAAGATGCTGGCCGATATGAAGAGCTGGAAGGACAAGGTCCGCGAAGGCAGCCTGCGCGCGTTTCATCACAAGGGCGAATTCGCGGTGCACGCCACGCGCCCGCAGACAGCGGCGCTGCTCGCGAAACTGTCGGCGAAGCTCGGCTATAAGTTCGTCACGCGCGAGTCGGAAGGCGCGACGCTGATCGCCGCGAAGCGCGGCGCGCTGACGAAGCTCGGCTACATCTCCGCGCACCTCGCGATCGTCGTGATCTGCGTCGGTGGTCTGCTCGACAGCAACCTGCCGATCAAGCTGCAGATGTGGCTGTTCGACAAGTCGCCGATCAACGCGAACACGGTGATCAGCGAGATTTCGCCCGACCATCGCCTGTCGCAATCGAACCCGACGTTCCGCGGCTATGCGTGGGTGCCCGAAGGCCAGCACGTGTCGACTGCGATCCTCAACCAGCCGAGCGGCTCGCTGATCCAGGACCTGCCGTTTTCGATCGAGCTGAAGAAGTTCATCGTCGATTACTACTCGACCGGCATGCCGAAGCTGTTCGCGAGCGACATTGTCGTGATCGATCACAAGACGGGCGCGCGCGTGCCGGCGCGCGTCGAGGTCAACGAGCCGTTCGAATACGACGGCGTGTCCATCTTTCAGTCGAGCTTCCAGGACGGCGGCTCGCAGATGCAGATGAGCGCGTACCCGATGTCCGGTCCAAGCGCCAAGCCCGCGCCGTTCGGCGGCACGATTGGCGGCAACGCACCGTTGAGTTCGGCCACGCCGCTCGCCGACGGCCAAACCGTCGAATTTACCGATTTCCGCGCGATCAACGTCGAAAACATCACGAACGGCAAAGGTCAGAACGATGCGCGTGGCGTCGCTGCACAGCACTCGCTAAAAGAAGCATTCGACGAGCGTCTCGGCTCGGGCGCGAAGACCTCCAACCCGCTCGACCTGCACAACGTCGGCCCGTCGGTGCAGTACAAAATTCGCGGCAAGGACGGCCAGGCTCGCGAGTACAACAACTACATGCTGCCGGTCGACGTCAACGGCGAAAAGATGTTCCTCGCCGGTATGCGCGTGAACCCGGACGATCCGTTCCGCTACTTGCGCATTCCCGCCGACAGTGGCGGCACGGTCAAGGAGTGGATGAACCTGCGTGCGACGCTCGAAGACCCGGCGATGCGCGCAACGGCGGCGCGTCAGTTCGCGCAGCGCTCGGTGCCGGGCGGCAATCCCGAATTGCAGCAGCATCTGGAGGAAAGCGCGTCGCGAGTGCTGACTCTTTTCGCGGGCGCCGACAGCAGCATGAAGATGCCGAACGGCGAGACGCCCGGGGGTTTCCAGGCGATCGCCGGTTTCATCGACCGGTCGGTGCCGAAGGACGAGCAGCAAAAGGCCGCGGGCCTGTTGCTGCGGATGCTCGAAGGCGTCACGTGGGATCTATGGCAATTGTCGCGCCACCAGCTTCGCGAGCCGGCCGCGCCGGCCAATGCGGACACGAGCCGCTTTATCCAGAGTTCGCTCAACGCGATTTCCGACAGCTTTTTGTATGGATCGCCGGTGTATTTGCAGCTTGATTCCTTCAAGCAGGTGCAAGCTTCGGTATTTCAGTTGACGCGCGCGCCGGGCAAAAAAGTCGTGTATCTTGGCAGCTTGCTGCTGGTTCTAGGCATCTTTTCGATGTTCTATGTCCGCGAGCGGCGACTGTGGTTCTGGCTCAAGGATACCGGCCACGGCACGAACGTCGTGATGGCGATGTCGAGCGCGCGCAAGACGCTCGACTTCGAAAAAGAGTTCGTCCAGACACGCGACGCCGTCGGCGCCGCGCTTGGCGCGAAACTCATCGATGCATCCGACGCCGGGCCCGCTGCGGCCGGCCCGGCGTCCGCAAGCTCACAGGATTCGACCCGGTAAGATCATGGACTTGACTCAGGTTTCCTCATCCCCTTCGCCTTCTTCGCCCGCTCGGCGCGCCGAGAACCCATTCACGGGCGGCATGCCGGAAGTTGCACCGTACGACGAGCGGCCGTTCCTCAAACGGCTCGGCATCGTCGACTGGTTGTTCGCTTTGCTGCTGGTGGGGGGCGCCGGCTTTGCGCTGGCGCGCTACTACCCGTTCATGAACTATTACGACAAGCTCGTACTGGTGTGCGCGGTCCCGGTTTTCGTCGTGCTCGGCTGGCGTTGGAAGCCGGTGCGCCCGCTGATGGTGAGCATCGCCGCGCTGTCGTTGCTGGCGATCGATCTCTACCACGGCGATCTGAGCCGGGCCGATAACGCATTCTTCCTCAAATACTTTCTGTCGAGCCAGTCCGCGATCCTGTGGATGAGCGCGCTGTTCGTATTCGCGACCGTGTTCTACTGGATCGCTCTGCTCTCACGTTCGGCGACCGGCGCCGCGATCGGCTCGAAGATGACGTGGGCAGCGGTGCTGATGGGCTTCGTCGGCCTGATGGTGCGCTGGTACGAGTCGTACCTGATCGGCGCGGATGTCGGCCATATTCCTATCTCGAACCTGTACGAAGTGTTC
>NZ_DASXHN010000115.1:0-21108 GCF_036488505.1 Paraburkholderia sp.
GCTCGGTTTCGACAAGACCGCCAAGATGTTCGAGCGGCAGATGATCGAAATCGCGCCGCTCGCGTACATGCGCGGCCGCACGCTGAACCACGCGTTCATCATCCTCGACGAGGCACAGAACACCACGCCCGAACAGATGAAGATGTTCCTCACGCGCATCGGCTTCGGCTCGAAAGCGGTCGTCACCGGCGACACGACCCAGGTCGACCTGCCGCGCGGCCACAAGAGCGGACTGATCGAGGCGCAGCAGGTGCTCGCGGACGTGCGCGGCATTGCGCTCACGCGCTTCACGAGCGCGGACGTGGTGCGGCATCCGCTGGTCGCGCGCATTGTGGAGGCGTACGATGCGCATTCGCAGAAGGTGCCGGCTCCGGCCGATTCGCGGTGACGCGCGGGCGCCAGGGCAGGCGACGCGACGCGACCGACCGCCGCCCTCCGGCCCTCTGATCGAGACCGCCGCTGCCACGAGCGAACCGCCACCGCCGCCCGCCACGCACCCGCTACGAACGCTGAACCCCCACACCGCATGAGCCGCGCCCCGAAACTGACGTTAAACCTGCAATTCCCCGCCGCCAAAGCCTGGCCGGAACACAAGGCGCTGCTGCCGCGCGCGACCGTGGCCGGCTGGATCAAGGCCGCGCTGTTCGCGGATGGCGAACTGACGGTGCGCTTCGTCGACGCCGACGAAGGCCGCAAGCTGAACCGCGCCTATCGCGGCAAGGACTATGCGACCAACGTGCTGACCTTCGCGTATGCCGAATCGGAAGCCGAGCCGGTGAGCGGCGATCTGATCCTCTGCTGCCCGGTGGTCGAAAAGGAAGCCGCCGAGCAGGGCAAGCCGCTCGCCGCGCACTATGCGCACCTGCTCGTGCACGGTACCCTGCACGCGCAGGGCTACGACCACGAAGTCGAACAGGAAGCCGAGGAAATGGAGGCGATCGAAACCGACATCCTGGGTAAGCTCGGGTTTCCGGATCCTTACCAATAGGCGTTGCGCTTTCATGCGCCTTTTGCTCTCTGCTGCCCGCCAACCACGAACGAACTTACCGTGAGCACCCCGTCCCCCGAAGCCGATACCTTCACGCGCTGTCCGGACTATCCGCCGACGCTCGGTGATTCGCGGCTGCTGACCGACGACGAGCTGCGCGCGTCGCTCGAATGCACGTTGCGCGACTGGGACCGCAAGACCGATCTGTGGCTGTTCGGCTATGGCTCACTGATCTGGAACCCGGGCCTGCCGATCGCCGAGACGACGCGCTCGAAAGTGCATGGCTATCACCGCGGACTGTATCTGTGGTCGCGCGTAAATCGCGGCACCCCCGAGCAGCCCGGCCTCGTGCTCGCGCTCGACCGCGGCGGCTCGTGCACCGGCATGGCATTCCGGCTCGCCGCCGAGGGCGCGATGCCGCATCTCGAAGCACTGTGGCGCCGCGAAATGCCGATGGGCTCATACCGCCCTGCGTGGCTGCCCTGCGTGCTCGCGGACGGCCGGCGCGTCGACGCGCTCGCGTTCGTGATGCGCCGCGACGTGCCGAGCTACACCGGCAAGCTGCGTGACGACATCATCCGGGCGGTGCTTGGCTGCGCGAGCGGCCGCTACGGCACGACGCTCGACTACGTGAGCCGCACCGTGCATGCGCTGCGCGAAAGCGGGATGCCCGATCGCGCGCTCGAAGCGCTGCTCGCGCGCTGCGGCGCGCCGGGGCGCGACGCGAGCCCGGACGCGGCTTCGCCGGCTAGCGGCCCGGCACGCGGGTGAATCCCAGCGCTGTCTCGCGCGAGCCGCGTCACCGGGCACATCGCCCGTCAGCGGCGCCCGTCGCGATACGCTGCTGCGCGCCCGCCCAAGCTATCCGAACGCGTGCGCGACTTTTTTGCCCAGAAGCGCTTTTCCATTGGTAATCGGTTAGGATGGCCTTACGCGCCGCCGCCGCGGCGCGACCGTTTCACCCAACGCTTCACTCATCGCCAAGGCCGGCGGGACACGGTTCCGCCATGTGCCTGGTGTATCCTTAATGCACTGCAACAGCGCGCCCAGTCTTGCCGGGCGCACTACCATGAACGACACGTATCCCAGTCGACGCCACACCGGACGCCAACTCGACAAACCGCAGGAAAAGCGCTCGCTGCTCGAGCGCCTGACCGACTTCATCTCTCCCGAGCCCGACTCGCGCGCCGAACTTCTGGAAATTCTGCAGGACGCGCACGAGCGCAACCTGATCGACGCCGACTCGCTGTCGATGATCGAAGGCGTGTTCCAGGTCTCGGAATTGAGCGCACGCGACATCATGGTGCCGCGCGCGCAAATGGACGCGATCAACATCGCGGACAATCCCGCCGAATTCATCCCGTACGTGCTGGAAAAGGCGCACTCGCGCTATCCGGTCTACGAGGGCAATCGCGACAACATCATCGGCGTGCTGCTCGCCAAAGATCTGCTGCGCTACTACGCGGAAGAGGAATTCGACGTGCGCGGGATGCTGCGCCCGGCGGTCTACATCCCCGAATCCAAGCGCCTGAACGTGCTGCTGCACGACTTCCGCGTGAACCGCAACCACCTCGCGGTGGTGGTCGACGAATACGGCGGGGTCGCGGGCCTGATCACGATCGAGGACGTGCTCGAGCAGATCGTCGGCGACATCGAGGACGAATACGATTTCGACGAGGAAAGCGGCAACATCATCGCGTCGCCGGACGGACGCTTTCGCGTGCGCGCGCTGACCGAGATCGAGCAGTTCAACGAAACCTTCGGCACCGATTATTCGGACGACGAAGTCGATACCATCGGCGGACTCGTCACGCATCACTTCGGCCGCGTGCCGCATCGCGGCGAAAAAGTGCGTCTGGATGATCTGATCTTTGAGATCCTGCGCGGCGACGCCCGCCAGATCCATATGCTGCTGGTGCGCCGCGACCCGCTCGCGGGCCAGCGCGAGCGCGACGCGCAGCACGTGCAGACCTGAGCCGCCGGCTTTCGCTCACCTTACTGGCTTCCCGCCCGTTTTTTCAACTTCCGACGCCGACCGCGCAACAATGGCCGACCCGATCACTACCCGTTCGCGGCGCGACCTGAGCGCCGCTGCCCCCGCCGGCGACACAGGCAGCCGCGCGCTGCCGCTGTGGCACTACCTCGTCGCGCTGGCCACCGGCGCGCTCAATACACTGTCGTTCGCGCCCACGCCGCACGGCGGCTGGCTGCAGCTCGCAATCTTCGTGTTCTTTTTCGCGTGGCTGACGCGCAGCAGCGGCTGGAAAAGCGCGGCGCTGACGGGCGGTGCGTTCGGCTTCGGCAACTTCGTCACCGGTGTGTGGTGGCTGTACGTCAGCATGCACTTCTTCGGCGGGATGCCGGCACCGCTCGCCGGCGCCGCGCTCTTGCTGTTTTCGCTGTATCTGGCCATTTATCCGGCGCTGGCCGCCGGCGTGTGGTCGTTGTGCGCGGGGCATGCGCGCAACGGCGCGGCGGACAACCGGCAGCCGTTCTCGCCGAGCTGGCACGGCGCGCTGGCCTTCGCGAGCGCGTGGGCGATCGGCGAATGGCTGCGCGGCACCGTGTTTACCGGCTTCCCGTGGCTGGCCGCCGGGTATGCGCAGGTCGATGGCCCGTTCGCCGGATACGCTCCGGTGGTCGGCGTGTATGGCGTCGGCTGGATGGTCGCGCTCGCGGCCGCGCTGATCGTGCAGGCGTTGCTGCCATGGATGCGGCCACCCTCCGCGCGCGCCGCGCAGGGCGCCGCTAGCGCCAGCGCGGCAACCGCCGGCCAGACCTCGCCACGCCGCGTCGCGCCCAGCGCGCTGCCGGCCGGCGTCGCGCTTGCGCTGATCGTCATCGGGCTGCTGCTGCCGCTGATCCAGTGGACCACGCCCGCGAATGCGCCGCTGACGGTGCGTCTGCTACAGGGCAACGTCAAGCAGGAGATGAAGTTCGAGGAAGCCGGCCTGCGCGCAGCGGTCGACGAATATCAGCAGATGATCACCGCGAAGCCCGCCGATCTGATCGTCACGCCGGAAACCGCGATTCCGGTGCTCGCGCAGCAGTTGCCGCCGCCGTTCGCGGCGGCGATCCGCCAGTTCTCGGATTCGACCGGCAGCGCGATCCTGTTCGGCGCGATCGGCGGCACGATCACGCCCGACGGCCGGGTGATCGACTACACGAACAGCCTGTTCGGCGTCACGCCCCGTTCGCACGACATCTACCGCTATGACAAGCATCACCTCGTGCCCTTTGGCGAATTCGTGCCGTGGGGCTTCCGATGGTTCGTCAATCTGATGAACATTCCGCTCGGCGACTTTTTCCGCGGCGCGCCGGTGCAGAAGCCGTTCATGGTGCATAACCAGCCGGTCGCCGTGAACATCTGCTATGAGGATATCTTCGGCGAGGAGATCGCGCGCACGCTGCGCGAGAATGCGACCCCGGCGGGCGTGCTGGTCAACTCGACCAATCTCGCGTGGTTCGGCGACACCATCGCGCTCGACCAGCATCTGCAGATCGCGCGGATGCGCTCGCTCGAAACGGGCCGGCCGATGCTGCGCGCGACCAACACCGGAATGACCGCCGCGATCGATGCGAACGGCCGCGTGATCGGCCGCCTCACGCCGTTCACGATCGGCTCGCTGGAGGTGACGGTGCAAGGCACGTCGGGCAATACGCCTTACGTGACGAGCGGCAACAACACGGTGCTCGCGGTGTCGGCGCTGCTACTGGCGTTCGGCTTTGCGTTCGGACCGGCGTTCGTGCGGCGGCGCAATGGCGGCAAGTAAGCAGCGGAAGTAAACAGCGTTAAGTAAGCGTCAGCAGGTAGGCGATGGCGCGCGGCTCTTTTGCGCGCCCGCCGCAAATGCCGCCCGCAAAAAAAATGCGCCTGACATATATCAGGCGCATTTTCTTTTTCACGGGCAGGCGTTCCGATTCAGGACATCCGTCACGCGCCGGAACCCGCGCATTCATCCATCGAGTCGCGTCAATTCGCCGGCACCGTATCGATGAACGACTGCCGCAGCGCCAGCTTCTGGAAAAGCTTGTCCAGATTCGGATGCGCTTCGCGCCAGTTCAGCTCGGGCATGCGGAAGTCGAGATAGCCAAGCGCGCAACCCACCGCGATATCGGCGAGCGTGTAGTGATTGCCCGCGCACCACGGTTTGCTGCCAAGACCCTGCGACATCGCGATCAGACCTTCGTCGATCTTGCGCTGCTGCCGCGCGACCCACGCGTCGACCCGTTGCTCGGGTGCGCGCTGCGTGCTTTCGAGACGGATCAGCACGGCCGCGTCGAGCACACCGTCGGCGAGCGCTTCCCAGCAGCGCACTTCGACGCGTTCCCGGCCGGACTGCGGAATCAGCTTGCCGACCGGCGACAGCGTATCGACGTATTCGCAGATCACCCGCGAGTCGAACACGGCTTCGCCGTCTTCCATCACGAGGCACGGCACCTTGCCGATCGGATTGAACGTGTGAATCCGGGTATCCGGCGCCCAAACGTTTTCGGGCACAAGTTCGTAGTCGATCTTCTTGTCGGCGAGCACGATCCGCGCTTTACGCACGAACGGGCTGGCGAGCGAACCGATGAGTTTCATCATGACCATCTGCCTTTTTCTGAATCCGGCGAAAGTATAAGTGGTCTAAGGCTTTCAGGCGTGCCGCGCCGCATCTTCGCAAGCTGCCCGTAGACCCGCTGTGGGCGGATTGCAACACGCCTGCGGTCATCAGACCGTCACTATTCGCCCAAAGTGACCGGGTGCATGGAATGACGGATCAGGGACTTGCGCCACCGCGCAACCCGGCGGGCGCGAGTGCCGGTGAGCGCCTGAACGCAGCGCTACAATCGCACGATGAACCAGCCGACCGAACCCACCCTCGCCATCGACGTCTACCGTACGCGCCGCGAGCGCGTCCTCGCCGCGCTACGCGCCGCGGGCGGCGGCGTCGCCATCGTGCCGACCGCGCCCGAAGCGCTACGCAACCGCGACGCCGATTATCCGTACCGGCACGACAGCTACTTCTACTATCTGACCGGCTTCACCGAGCCCGAGGCGCTGCTCGTGCTGGTCGCGAACCCGCCGCCCGGCGCACCGGCATCGATCTTGTTCTGCCGCGAGAAAAACGTCGAACGCGAGACGTGGGAGGGTTTCCGCTTCGGGCCGGACGGCGCGCGTGACGCGTTCGGTTTCGACGCCGCGTTCGTGTTCGACGATATCGACACGCAATTGCCGCGGTTTCTCGCGGACCAGCCGTCGCTGCACTACGCGCTCGGCACGTCGGCCCAGCTCGACGAGCGGGTGCGCCGCTGGCTCGACGCGGTGCGCGCGCAAGGCCGCGGCGGTATCGCGGCGCCCACTGCCGCGCGCGATCTGCTGCCGTTGCTCGACGAGATGCGGCTCATCAAGGACGACCACGAACTGGCGATCATGCGCCGCGCCGGCCAGATTTCCGCGGCAGCGCATCGCCGCGCGATGGCCGCGTGCCGCCCCGGCATCCGCGAATACGAACTCGAGGCCGAGCTGCTGTACACGTTCCGCAAGCTCGGCGCGCAGGCGCCGGCCTATACGTCGATCGTCGCAGCGGGCGCGAACGCCTGCGTGCTGCACTACCCGGCCGGCAACGCGAGCGCGCGAGACGGCGATCTGATCCTGATCGATGCGGCCTGCGAACTCGACGGCTACGCATCCGACATCACCCGCACGTTCCCGGCGAGCGGCCGCTTCGCGCCCGCGCAGCGCGAGCTGTACGACATCGTGCTGGCCGCGCAGCAGGCCGCGATCGATGCGACGCGCGCCGGCGTGAGTTTCGACGAGCCGCACCAGGCGGCGGTACGGGTGCTGTCGCAAGGGCTGCTCGATACGGGCATCGTCGCGCGCGACAAATTCGCGTCGGTCGACGACGTGATCGCCGAGCGCGCCTACGCGCCTTTCTACATGCACCGGACCGGCCACTGGCTCGGCATGGACGTGCACGACTGCGGCGACTACCGCGAGCGCGGCGCACCGCGCGACGAGACGGGCGCACTGCCGTGGCGCACGCTGCATCCGTCGATGACGCTGACGATCGAGCCGGGGCTCTATATCCGGCCGGCAGAGGGCGTGCCCGAGCGCTACTGGAACATCGGCATCCGCATCGAAGACGACGCGATCGTGACGCGCGGCGGCTGCGAATTGATCACGCGCGACGTGCCGGTGGCCGCCGCCGAGATCGAAGCGCTGATGCAGGAAGCGCGGGCCGTGCACGCAACGGGGAGCTGAAGCACGATGAACCAGGCCTCTCCATCGGCGGTGATCCTCAAGCCCGCCTCGCACCGGCAAGCATTCGATTTCGATGTGACGATCGTCGGCGCCGGGCCGGTCGGCCTCGCGCTGGCCGGCTGGCTCGCGCGCCGCAGCGTGACCCGGGAACTGAAAATCGCACTGGTCGACGCGCGCGAACCGGAAGACTCGATCGCCGATCCGCGCGCGATCGCGGTGTCGCACGGCAGCCGGATGATCCTCGAGCCGCTGCGCTGGCCCGCCGACGCAACCGCGATCGAACGCATCCATGTGTCGCAGCGCGGCCACTTCGGCCGCACGCTGATCGATCACCGCGAACACGGCTTGCCCGCGCTCGGCTATGTGCTGCGCTACGGCTCGATCGTGCACGGCCTCGCCGACGCGGTGCGCGCGACGCCGGTCCACTGGTTCCGCTCGACGTCGGCTGGCGCGCCGGCTCAGGAGCTCGACGGCGTGACGCTGCCGATCGACACCGCGGGCGTCACGCGGCAGTTGCGCACGCGCATTCTGGTGAACGCCGAGGGCGGCGTATTCGGCGACCAGAAGCGCGGCGGCCGCGCGGGGAACAGTGCCGGCAAAGCGCTGGCCGAGGCGGCCGGGAGCGCCGCCGAAACCGCAGCCAACGCGGTCGCCAGCGCAAGCGGCGCAGTCGGTAAAGTCGGCGGCATCAGCTCGCGCGATTACCGCCAGACCGCGCTGGTCGGCACGGTCACCGTGTCCGCGCCGCGCCCGCATGTCGCGTGGGAGCGCTTCACGTCGCAAGGCCCGATCGCGCTGCTGCCAATAGGCGGCGTGCGGGGCGCCGACTATGCGCTCGTCTGGTGTTGCGCCCCCGACGAAGCCGCGCGCCGCGCGCAACTGAGCGATGAAGCGTTTCTGCGCGAACTCGACGCCGCGTTCGGCGATCGGATGGGACGCTTTACCCACATCGCCGGACGCGCGTCTTTCCCGCTCGGACTCGACGCCGCCGACACGCTCGTGCACGGCCACATCGTCGCGATCGGCAATGCGGCGCAGACGCTGCATCCGGTCGCAGGCCAAGGCCTGAACCTGGGGTTGCGCGACGCGCACGCGCTCGCCGATGCGCTGTCGGCCGAAGGCCCGACGCCGCTCGCGCTCGCGACATTCGCGCGACGCCGCGCGCTCGACCGGCGCCTGACGATCGGCTCAACGGACACGCTCGCGCGGCTGTTTACCGTCGACTTCGCGCCGCTCGCTGTGCTGCGCGGTCTTGCGCTCACCGCGCTGGAGTTCGTGCCACCGGTGAAGACCGCGCTCGCGCGGCAGATGATGTTCGGCCAGCGCCGCTAGCCGCATCGGGCGCGCTGCGCCGCGCGCCCTCGACCGCCACGCGCCGCGACGACTTTTCATACTGGCGCGCGGCGCGCTCGAGCCGCGCGCCCGGCTCTATTAGCATGACTTTCATAGACGATTTAACGGGTTACGAGATACAGATGGCGGGTTCCGCTTATCTGTTAACGCTAAAATGGCCGTTTTCCCTCGCATTTCGCGGTGGCGCCGATTGTTAAATCGCACAGCCGCCCGCGCACGCTCACGGCATGCCCACTCTCGGCTCTCACAATCTGCGTAACAACCTGTTCGTCGCCCCGATGGCCGGCGTGACCGACCGGCCGTTTCGCCAGCTGTGCAAACGGCTCGGCGCCGGCTACGCGGTGTCCGAGATGGTCGCGTCGAACGCGCAGTTGTGGAAAAGCGAAAAAACCATGCGCCGCGCAAACCACGACGGCGAAGTCGAGCCTATCGCGGTGCAGATCGCCGGCGCCGATCCCGCGATGATGGCCGAAGCCGCGCGCTACAACGTCGCGAACGGCGCGCAGATCATCGACATCAATATGGGCTGCCCGGCCAAGAAGGTCTGCAACGTCGCCGCGGGCTCCGCACTGCTACAGAATGAACCGCTCGTGCAGCGCATCGTCGAGGCGGTCGTGAACGCTGTCGGCGTCGGCCCCGACGCGGTGCCCGTCACGCTGAAAATCCGCACCGGCTGGAATCGCGAGAACAGGAACGCACTGAATGTCGCCCGTCTCGCCGAAGCAGCCGGTATCTCGATGTTGACCGTGCACGGCCGCACGCGCGCCGACCTGTATCACGGCGACGCCGAGTACGAAACGATCGCCGCGGTCAAAGCGGCAGTCGGCATTCCGGTGGTCGCGAACGGCGATATCGCGTCGCCGCAAAAGGCGCGCGAAGTGCTCGCCGCCACTCGCGCGGATGCGATCATGATCGGCCGCGCCGCGCAGGGCCGGCCGTGGCTGTTCCGTGAGATCGAGCACTTTCTGCAAACCGGCGAACTGCTGCCGCCGCCGCGCATCGACGAAATCCAGCAGGTGATGAACGAGCATCTCGAAGATCACTACGCGTTCTACGGGGAATTTACCGGCGTGCGCACTGCGCGCAAGCACATCGGCTGGTACACTCGCGGCCTTTCCGGCGCCAACCTGTTCCGGCATCGCATGAATACGCTGGACACAACGCGCGAACAACTCGTCGCCGTCAACGAGTTTTTTGACGCACAGAAGGCGATCTCAGAACGCCTCGTCTACGTCGACGAATCAGCCGACAGCCAGGGCGAGGACCACACCGACCGACTAGCAGCATGAGCAAGAACAATATCGAACAATCTGTCCGCGACAGCCTGGATGTGTATTTCCAGGACCTCGACGGCTCCAATCCGCACGACGTCTACGACATGGTCATTTCATGCGTGGAAAAACCCTTGCTCGAAGTGGTGCTCGAGCAGGCCGGCGGTAATCAGTCGCTGGCCGCCGAGTATCTCG
This sequence comes from Paraburkholderia sp., assembly GCF_036488505.1. GTDB lineage: Bacteria > Pseudomonadota > Gammaproteobacteria > Burkholderiales > Burkholderiaceae > Paraburkholderia. Next base: position 10,055 of record NZ_DASXHN010000115.1, read on the forward strand.
GCATCAACCGCAATACGCTGCGCAAGAAGCTGCAACAACACGGTTTGCTGTAGTTCCTGGCGCTCCTGCCACGTTCCCCTTCGGCTTTTCGTCTTCATCATGATCAAGCAAGCGCTCATCTCCGTCTCCGACAAGTCCGGCATCGTCGACTTCGCCAAGTCGCTGTCGGAGCTCGGCATCAAGATCCTGTCGACCGGCGGCACCGCGAAGCTGCTCGCGGACGCGGGCCTGTCCGTCACCGAAGTCGCCGACTACACCGGCTTCCCGGAAATGCTCGACGGGCGGGTGAAGACGCTGCATCCGAAGGTGCACGGCGGCATTCTCGCGCGTCGCGACTTGCCCGAGCATATGGCCGCGCTTCAGAAGCACGACATCCCGACCATCGACCTGCTGGTCGTGAACCTGTACCCGTTCGTGCAGACGGTGTCGAAAGAGGAGTGCTCGCTCGAAGACGCGATCGAGAACATCGACATCGGCGGCCCGACGATGTTGCGCTCGGCCGCGAAGAATCACCGCGACGTGACGGTCCTGGTCGATCCGGCGGATTACGCGGTCGTGCTCGACGAGATGCGCGCGAACGGCAACACGGTGTCGTACAAGACCAACTTCCGTCTCGCGACGAAGGTCTATGCGCACACCGCGCAATACGACGGCGCGATCACGAACTACCTGACGAGTCTCACCGACGAGCTGCAGCACTCGTCGCGCAACACGTATCCGGCGACCTTCAACATCGCGTTCGAGAAGGTGCAGGATCTGCGCTATGGCGAGAACCCGCATCAAAGCGCGGCGTTCTACCGCGACCTGACGGTGCCGGACGGCGCGCTCGCGAACTACAACCAGTTGCAGGGCAAGGCGCTGTCCTACAACAACATCGCCGACTCCGACGCGGCGTGGGAATGCGTGAAGACCTTCGACGTGCCGGCCTGCGTGATCGTCAAGCACGCGAATCCGTGCGGCGTCGCGATCGGCGCGGATGCGCACGAAGCGTACTCGAAGGCGTTCCAGACCGATCCGACCTCGGCATTCGGCGGCATCATCGCGTTCAACCGTGAAGTCGACCAGGCCGCTGCGCAAGCGGTCGCGAAGCAGTTCGTCGAAGTGCTGATCGCGCCGTCGTTCAGCGCCGAAGCGCGCCAGCTGTTCGCGGCCAAGCAGAACGTGCGTCTGCTCGAAATCGCGCTAGGCGAAGGCCATAACACGTTCGATCTGAAGCGCGTTGGCGGGGGGCTGCTGGTGCAGTCACTCGATTCGAAGAACGTGCAGCCGCGCGAGCTGCGGGTGGTGACGAAGCGGCATCCGACGCCAAAGGAAATGGACGACCTGCTGTTCGCATGGCGCGTCGCGAAGTACGTGAAGTCGAATGCGATCGTATTCTGCGCGGGCGGCATGACGCTGGGCGTCGGCGCGGGCCAGATGAGCCGCGTGGATTCGGCGCGCATCGCCAGCATCAAGGCGCAGAACGCCGGCCTGACGCTGAACGGTTCGGCGGTCGCGTCGGACGCGTTCTTCCCGTTCCGCGACGGTCTCGACGTGGTGGTGGCCGCGGGCGCGACCTGCGTGATCCAGCCCGGCGGCTCGATGCGCGACGACGAAGTGGTCAGCGCGGCGGACGAGCACAATATCGCGATGGTGCTGACGGGCGTGCGTCACTTCCGGCATTGAGATCACGAGGGCCTTGGCAACGGCGGCTGCGTTTTTCGCGGTTGCCGTGACCGTCACAGCGTAACGCGGCGGTAACCGGAATGGCCGCCAGAAAACGGCTCGGTGGATTTTCCGCCGGGCCGTTTGTTTTTTCGCTCGGTTGTGGCGGCGACCTCGACGGCTGCGCTCAATCGTCGGGATCCTTCTTCTCATAACCATCCCGCACTTCCGGATGCTGGCTGATGTATGTGCCCAGACCCTGCCCTCGCCGCGCAAGACGCTTGAGCACGGCGACATGCGCTGCGCCGGCACTTCGTTCTGTGTACCAATAGGCGACGCCCGTCCGAAAACGCACCTTGATGAAATCGTCACCGATTTCATACGCATCGACACCTGAATCGCCACTGAGATTGCCGTAACGCTGCATCTGCAATCGCCTCCTCGCGCAAAACGCCAGCAGTTTTTATTCCGCCGGCCCCGACTATCCGCGGACGCCGCGCGGTGCGTTCGTTGTAGTATCGCAGGCACCTGGTTTTTATCGCATCTGCGGCACCTTATGAGAATTCTCGGCATCGACCCCGGCCTGCGCGTGACCGGCTTCGGCCTGATCGAACAACATGGCCACGCGCTCACCTACGTCGCGAGCGGCGTGATCCGCACCGCCGACGCCGATCTGCCTTCGCGGCTCGGCACCATCTTTGAAGGTATCTCCACGTTGATCCGCGAGCATTCGCCGGATCAGGCGGCGATCGAAAAAGTGTTCGTCAACGTCAATCCGCAGTCGACGCTGCTGCTGGGTCAGGCGCGCGGCGCGGCGATCTGCGGGCTCGTCGCCGGTGGCGTGCCGGTCGCGGAATACACGGCGCTGCAACTGAAGCAGGCCGTCGTCGGCTACGGCCGCGCGACCAAGGAGCAGATGCAGCAAATGGTCGTGCGTCTGCTGAGCCTGTCGGGCGTGCCGGGCACCGACGCCGCCGACGCGCTCGGCATGGCGATCTGCCACGCGCACGGCGGCACGATCTTGAGCACGCTCGGCGGCATTGCACCGGCGCTAGCGAAAAAGGGACTGCGGGTGCGGCGCGGACGCCTGGTGGGATAGCCAAGCACCCCGCCCGACCACCGCGTACGCGCCGCCGATTCGCTGCGCTACACTCGCCCTTTTCCACCCGACTCTCACCATTGACTCCGCCATGATCGGTCGCATTGCCGGCGTTCTGCTGGAAAAAAACCCGCCGCATCTGCTCGTCGACTGCAACGGCGTCGGCTATGAAGTGGACGTGCCGATGAGCACGTTCTACAACCTGCCGTCGACCGGCGAGCGCATCGTTTTGCTCACGCAGATGATCGTGCGCGAGGACGCACATCTGCTGTACGGCTTCGGCACCGCGCAGGAACGCGCGACCTTCCGCGAACTGCTGAAAATCTCCGGCATCGGCGCGCGCATGGCGCTCGCGGTGTTGTCGGGGATGAGCGTGGCCGAACTCGCGCAGACCGTCACGATGCAGGACGCGGCGCGTCTGACGCGCGTGCCCGGCATCGGCAAGAAAACCGCCGAGCGGCTGCTGCTCGAACTGAAGGGCAAGCTCGGCGCCGACCTCGGCGCGATGGCGGGCGCGGCGTCGGCATCCGACCACGCATCCGACATCCTCAACGCGCTGCTCGCGCTCGGCTACTCCGAGAAAGAAGCGCTCGCGGCGATCAAGAACGTGCCGGCCGGCACTGGCGTGTCCGAGGGCATCAAGCTCGCGCTGAAGGCGCTGTCGAAGGGCTGACGCACCACCCGCGCGCGTTACAATGGCCGCATGATCGAAACCGACAAACTCGCCGCCGAGCGCATCATCGCGGCCACGCCTGCGTCGCCGAACGAAGAAGCATTCGAACGCGCATTGCGCCCGCGCCAGCTCGAAGAATACGTCGGCCAGGAAAAGGTGCGCGGCCAGCTCGAAATCTTCATCGAAGCCGCCAGACGCCGCTCAGAATCGCTCGATCACGTGCTGCTGTTCGGGCCGCCAGGCCTCGGCAAGACCACGCTCGCGCACATCATCGCGCGCGAGATGGGCGTCAATCTGCGGCAAACGTCGGGACCGGTGCTTGAAAGGGCCGGCGACCTCGCCGCGCTGCTCACCAATCTCGAAGCGAACGACGTTCTCTTCATCGACGAAATCCACCGGCTCTCGCCGGTCGTCGAGGAAATCCTGTACCCGGCGCTCGAGGATTATCAGATCGACATCATGATCGGCGAAGGTCCCGCCGCGCGCAGCGTGAAGCTCGACCTGCAACCGTTCACGCTGGTCGGCGCGACCACCCGCGCGGGCATGCTGACTAACCCGCTGCGCGACCGCTTCGGCATCGTCGCGCGGCTCGAGTTCTATAACGCCGAGGAACTGGCGCGCATCGTCACGCGTTCGGCGTCGCTGCTGAACGCGCAGATTCATCCGGACGGCGCGTTTGAAATCGCCCGGCGCGCGCGCGGCACGCCGCGTATCGCCAACCGGCTGCTGCGCCGCGTGCGCGACTTCGCCGAAGTCAAGGCCGACGGCAACATAACCGCTCAGGTGGCCGACGCGGCGCTGAAGATGCTCGACGTCGACGCGGTCGGCTTCGATCTGATGGACCGCAAACTGCTCGAAGCGATTCTGCACAAGTTCGACGGCGGCCCGGTCGGGGTCGACAACCTTGCCGCGGCGATCGGCGAGGAGCGCGACACGATCGAGGACGTGCTCGAACCGTATCTGATCCAGCAAGGCTTCCTGCAACGCACGCCGCGCGGGCGCATCGCCACGCTGCTCACCTACCGGCACTTCGGTCTGAGCGCGCCGGATGCGTCGAGCACGCTGCCGGGCTTGTGGGATCCGGCGAACTGAGCCGCGCGAGAGCGATCAGGATGTCCGACCAGCCCCGCCAGACCGGCTCCTCCCCCAACTCATCCAGCAGCGCGCCGAGCGGCGCATCCGGCAACTTCGCGCAGGCGCTCACGCAGCGGCTGCGCGCGCGGCTCGCGGCCGGTATCACGCATCTGACGACCGGCAGCGGCCCCATGCTCGACTACTCGTCGCCGCCGGGCGACCCCGGCCTGTTCGGGCCGAACTCCGTCTGCTGGCAAGTCCACGCCGACTTCACGTCGATGATGGCGGGAGGCATCAGCGCGCTGCTGCTGCAGGCGTTGCATCCGCTGGCGCTCGCCGGCGTGTGGGACCACTCGAGCTTTCGCAGCGACATTCTCGGACGCCTGCGCCGCACCGCGACGTTCATCGCCGGCACGACGTACGGCAGCCGGCACGATGCGCTCGCGCTGATCGAGCGCGTGAAGTCGATTCATCTCGGCGTGACCGGCGTCGCGCCCGACGGCCAGCCGTATCGCGCGAGCGAGCCCGCGCTGCTGACCTGGGTGCACGTCGCGGAAGTGTCGAGCTTCATGACCGCGCATCTGCGCTATGTGAATCCGCTGCTGTCCGTGGCCGACCAGGATCGATATTTCGCGGAAACCGCGCGCATCGCCGAAATGCTCGGCGCCACCGAGATTCCGCGCTCGCGCGCCGAGATCGATGCGTACCTGCTCGCGATGCGCCCCGCGCTGGTGGCAAGTGAGCGCACCCGTGAAGTCGTCAGCATTCTGATGAATGCGCCGGCGCCCAGCCTCGCGATGCGGCCCGCCGGCACGCTGATGCTCAACGCGGGTGTCGATCTGTTACCGGTGTGGGCGCAGGCGATGCTCGGCTTGAACCGCTACGCGGCGCTGCGCCGGAGGTTGGCGCGACCGGGCGTGCGGCTCGTGGCGCCGGTGATTCGCTGGGCGCTGGTCAACGGCGTGTCGAAGCGGGCCCGCAGGCGGGCGGCGGCGGTCCGAGAGCAGGACTGATCGGCCAAGGCTACTGCGGGGCCTCGCTGCGTTCGCTTCACCGGCCTGGCGCGGCCGCCTTCGCAAACCCGTCATCAGCCACGCTGCTCGCATCGAGGTGTGAGATATCCGCCCACGAGACGATCGTCGCGTGGCCGTCATCGAAATCGACGACGTTCACACTCGTGTTCAGCAACTGATAATCGCGCGGCGCATCGAGCGGCAAGCCGCACGCGAAGCGGCGTACGCAATCGAGGACGCCACCGTGCGCGACGCAGGCGATCCGCCCGCCCGGATGCGCGGCGATCAACGGCTCGATCGCATGGACGATGCGGTGGTAGAACACGCGCTGCGATTCGCCCGCGGGCGGCGTGAAAGCCGGATCGCGAGTTTGCCATTGCGCGTATTCGTCCGGAAAGCGAAGCGCGATCTCGTCGCTGTCGTGGCCCTGGAAGGCGCCGTACGAGCGCTCGCGCAAGTTCTCGCGCAACTGTAGCGGCAAGCCAAGCGCGTCGCCGATGGGCTGCGCGGTCTGCAACGCGCGCAGCAGATCGCTCGAATAGATCGCATCAAGCCGCGCGCCGTGCTTCACGTCGTCCGCGATGCGCCAGGCAAGACGTTGCGCCTGGTCGACGCCGGTCGTTGCCAGCGGAATGTCGATGTGGCCCTGGATGCGCTTCGCGCGGTTCCAGTCAGTTTCGCCGTGTCGGATAAACAGAATCTGCGTGGTCATGAGAAGAACAGGAGAGCCGTTCGCCGACTATGCCGGGCCGTTATGGTCGCAAAAAGCGGCGAGCGGGCCGGTGCGCGCGGTGGGCACCACGACCGGGCGCCGCAGCAGGTTCGATGCACGCGCGCGGGGTGCCGAAGGTATTGAGCGTGGGCCGGGACGCACGGGAAGTTCAGGCCTTCGTCTGCAGCCAGAATGTGACCGGCCCGTCGTTGACGAGCGAGACCTGCATGTCCGCGCCGAACTCGCCGGTCTCGACAATCGGATGCTTCGCGCGCGCCGCCGCGACGAAGTAGTCGAACAGGCGCTTGCCCTCGTCGGGCGGCGCGGCAGGCGTGAAGCTCGGACGCAGGCCGCTGTTGGTATCGGCCGCGAGTGTGAACTGCGACACGAGCAGCAAGCCGCCCACCCGCCCGGCACCGTCGAGATTCTGCACCGACAGGTTCATCTTGCCGGCCGCGTCGCTGAATACCCGATAGCCGAGAATTTTCGCGAGCAGGCGGTCGGCGGACGCGTCGGTGTCACCGCGCTCGGCGCAGACGAGCGCCAGCAGCCCCGCTTCGATCGCCCCGGTCACGCGGTCGGCGACGCGCACTTCGGCGCGCCGCACCCGCTGGATCAGCGCGATCATGGCCCCGGCCCCGCGACCGGCGCGCGCTGTATCGCGATTGCGTTCGTCATCGTCATCGTCAGCGTCGCGGGGAGGTTCAAGCCGTCAGCGTGACGCGCGCAAAGCGGCGCTTGCCGACCTGCACGACATATTCGCCCGCTTCGACCTTCAACCCCTTGTCGGAGACCGTCGCGCCGTCTATTTTCACGCCGCTCTGTTCGATATTGCGCAGCGCTTCGCTCGTCGACGGCACGAGGTTCGCCTGCTTCAGCAGCTGGCCGATCGCGAGCGGCGCACCCGCGAGCGTTACCGCCGGAATATCGTCGGGCACACCACCCTTCGCGCGATGATTGAAGTCCTCGAGCGCGCGCTCGGCGTCGGCGGGCGAGTGAAAGCGCGCGACGATTTCCTGACCCAGCATCACCTTGAAATCGCGCGGATTGCGGCCTGCTTCGATCTCTTTTCTAAAACCGGCGATCTCGTCCATCGGACGGAACGACAGCAACTCGAAGTAACGCCACATCAGCGTATCGGAAATGCTCATCAGCTTGCCGAACATGTCGCTCGGCTTTTCGCTGATACCGATGTAGTTGTTCTTCGACTTCGACATCTTTTCGACGCCGTCGAGCCCTTCGAGCAGCGGCATCGTCAGGATGCACTGCGGTTCCTGGCCGTACTGCTTTTGCAGCTCGCGGCCGACCAGCAGGTTGAACTTCTGGTCAGTGCCACCGAGCTCGAGGTCGGCGTTGAGCGCGACCGAGTCGTAGCCTTGCATCAACGGGTACAGGAATTCGTGGATCGAAATCGGCACGCCGCTCTGGAAGCGCTTCGTGAAGTCCTCGCGCTCGAGAATCCGCGCGACGGTATAGCGCGACGCGAGCTTGATCATGCCGTCGGCGCCAAGCGGCATCGACCATTCGCTGTTGTAGCGGATTTCGGTCTTGTCGCGATCGAGTACGAGCGCGGCCTGTTCGAAATAGGTCTTCGCATTGGATTCGATCTGCTCGCGCGTGAGCGGCGGGCGGGTCGCGTTACGGCCGGACGGGTCGCCGATCAGCGACGTGAAATCGCCGATCAGGAAGATCACCGTGTGACCGAGGTCCTGCAACTGGCGCATCTTGTTGAGCACCACCGTGTGACCGATGTGGATATCGGGCGCGGTCGGATCGAGCCCAAGCTTGATGCGCAGCGGCCGGGCCGTAGCCGCGCTCCTTGCGAGCTTTTGCGCGAATTCGTCTTCGATCAACAGTTCGTCGATACCGCGTTTGGTGACAGCCAGGGCATGACGGACTTCGTCGGTGATCGGAAAGGCGGGGGCGGGCTTGGTGGACTCGGTGCTCATGCTGGAAACGTGAAGTCGCGAAAAAACAGGATTGTCCCATAGATGCGCGCCGCCGCGCCCACTCAAGCGACTCAGGCTGCGCGTTGGCGCGCGATCCCGACAGGCAAGACGCGCTCGGCGGTGAGCTGCATATCGCGCGGCAGTCGTCGCGGCGGTGACGCGCTTACTTTCAGCCGCGCTTGCGTCGATAATCTGCTAGAACGAATCGCAATGAACCTCGACAGGAGCAACGACGTGGCGCAAGACCCCGCAGACGGCATCTATTTCGGATTGATGTCGGGAACGAGCATGGACGGCGTGGACGGCGTGGCTGTCCGGTTTGCCAAAGGGAAGCCGCCTGAAGTGCTGGCCGAGGCGTTCGTCGGTTTTTCCGCCGGCGTACGCGAGGCGCTGTTCGCGCTTCAGCAACCGGGCGACAACGAGATCGAGCGCGAGGCGCTGGCCGCCAACGCGCTCGCGACGCGCTATGCCGTGTGCTGCCACGATTTGCTGCGGGACAGCCGCGTGGCCGCGGAGGACGTCCGCGCGATCGGCGTGCACGGGCAAACGGTGCGACACCGGCCGGAAAAGGGCTATACGCGGCAGATCAACAACCCGGCGCTGCTCGCGGAAATGATGCATATCGATGTGGTCGCCGATTTTCGTAGCCGCGACGTCGCCGCCGGTGGCCAAGGCGCGCCGCTCGTGCCCGCCTTTCACGCGACGATATTCGGCGCGAAGAACGAAACGCGCGTGGTGTGCAATCTGGGCGGCATCAGCAATATCACCATTCTGCACGCGACGGGCGGCGTGCGCGGCTTCGACTGCGGGCCGGCGAACGCGCTGCTCGATGCATGGGTCGAGCGCCATCTCGGCAAGCCGTTCGACCAGAACGGCCATTTCGCGGCGAGCGGCAATGTGAATCGCGAGTTGCTGAACGCGTTGCTCGACGAGCCGTTTTTTTCGGAGCAGCCACCGAAAAGCACCGGCCGCGATCTGTTCAACACCGCGTGGCTCGATGCGAAACTTCAGCCGTTCGCCGGCCTCGCTCCCGCCGACGTGCAAGCGACACTAGTCGCTCTGACAGCGGTGACGGTCGCGCGCGAAATCGAGCGGCATGCGTCCGACGCGCGCGCGGTCTATGTGTGCGGCGGCGGCGCGCGCAATCCGGAACTGATGACGGCGTTGCAGCAGGCGCTCGAAGACAGCGGCACGAGTGGTGTATCGGTGCTGACGACGGATGCGCTTGGCGTGCCGCCAAGCCAGGTCGAGCCGCTCGCGTTCGCGTGGCTCGCAATGCGCTGTGTGGCGCGGCTGTCCGGTAACCTGCCCAGTGTGACCGGCGCGGCAGGGGAGAGGGTATTGGGCGCGATCTATCCGCGCTGAGGCGGTCCGGTGCGACGGGGTCCCGCTCGCGCCGCCGCGCGCGTTTCCGGCGGCGGTCGCAAAATAAAAAACGGGGCCGCAGCCTAATGCCGTTCAATCAAGCGACTGAACGGCATCACGCCGAAGCCCCGTTTTTTACTGCTTGACTAGTCGTTGCGCTCAGACCGAGAACGATGAGCCACAACCGCAGGTGGTCGACGCGTTCGGATTCTTGATGACGAACTGCGCGCCGTTGATATCGTCCTTGTAGTCGATCTCAGCACCGACCAGGTATTGGTAGCTCATCGAGTCGATTAACAATTGGACACCGCTCTTGTTCATCACCGTGTCGTCTTCGTTGATCGCTTCGTCGAAGGTGAAACCATACTGAAAGCCCGAGCAGCCGCCGCCCTGCACGAACACACGCAGCTTGAGGTCCGCATTGCCTTCTTCTTCGATCAGTTGCTTGACCTTGTCAGCCGCTGCGTCAGTGAAAACGAAGGGGGCCGGCATCTCGGTTACGGGGGTATCGGTGACTGCGTTCATTCGAGCTCTCCAAAAAGCTTTAGCCGCTATTGTAGGGCTGATCGGAATATCGTGCTGAAGCCCACAAAATCAATGGGTTCTTCTCTCTGAGTGGCCGCGCATCGATTCACTGGAGCGTCGTTCCAAGACTCGCTCGCCAGCCCGGACAAGCCATGAAAAAAGCCGCCTTCGCATAAGCGTCGGCGGCTTTCGCTGTGAACCGGCTGGAAGGCCGGTTCGCGCCCGAAACGATTAACGCTTCGAGAACTGCTTGCGGCGACGTGCCTTGTGGAAGCCGACCTTCTTACGTTCGACCTCACGCGCATCGCGCGTAACGAAGCCAGCGTGCGACAGTTGCGGCTTCAGCGTTGCGTCATAGTCCATCAGCGCGCGGGTGATGCCGTGGCGAACCGCGCCGGCTTGACCCGTTTCACCGCCACCGGTCACGTTGACTTTGATGTCGAACGTGGCGCCGTGGTTAGTGAGTTCCAGCGGCTGACGCACGATCATCAGCGACGTTTCGCGCGAGAAGTAGTCGGCGATGGGCTTGCCGTTCACAACGATATCGCCCTTGCCTGCCTTGATGAACACACGTGCGACGGCGCTCTTGCGGCGGCCCGTGCCGTAATTCCAGTTGCCGATCATGTGGGCTCCCCTTAGATCTCGAGCGCCTTCGGCTGTTGTGCCGAATGCGGATGCGTTGCGTCTGCGTAGACCTTCAGCTTCTTGATCATCGCGTAGCCCAGCGGGCCCTTCGGCAGCATGCCCTTGACAGCCTTCTCGAGCGCGCGGCCCGGGAAGCGTTCCTGCATTTTGCCGAACGTCGTTTCATAGATACCGCCGGGGTAACCCGAGTGACGGTAGTACTTCTTGTCGGTAACCTTGTTGCCCGTGACCTTCAGCTTGCCGGCGTTGATAACGATGATGAAATCACCGGTGTCGACGTGCGGAGTGAATTCAGGCTTGTGCTTGCCGCGAAGACGGTGTGCCACTTCGCTGGCGACACGCCCGAGAACCTTAT
>NZ_DASXHN010000125.1:0-2641 GCF_036488505.1 Paraburkholderia sp.
GCGGCGCTCACCATTATCTCTCCGAACGCAAATGCCGCACCGCCGGCGCTCACGTTGCCGTCGTTTCAGGAGCTCCTCAACAAACCTGCGGCACCCGGTCCGGCATCGGCTTCCGCCCCCGCTTCCGGTACGTCGGGCGCAGCGGTGAACCCGGCCAGCGACGCGGATCTCGCGCGCTCGCTCGACACGGTCATCTCGACGCTCGACAGCGACCGGCAACGCACGGCGCTGGTCGCACAGCTGAAAAAGCTCCGCGACGCCAAGCGCGACGCCGATGCCGCCGCGCAACCCGCCGGCACAGCCGCGGCGTCCGACGGCACGGGTGCGGCAGCGCTGGCAGGCGCGTCTGCATCGTTGGCGGCGAGCTCATCGACGGCAGCGTCGGCCGTGGTCGCAGCCATCACGCCGAAAACCGGGTTGCTGGGTGCGATTGCGTCGGGGCTGGCGAATATCGAGGCCGACATCCGTCGCGGCCATACGCCGCTCAACTACTGGGGCGGCCGCCTGAACGCAGCCTACAACGAGCTGTTCACCATTGTCTCGGGTCAAAGCCGTGAAAATTTTGGCCATACGCTGTCCAACTATTTCCTGACGCTCGCAGGTTGGGGCGTGTGCGCTTATCTACTGGTGTACCTCCAGCGGTACTTGCACACGCGCTACAACGTTCATTTCGGGCTGCATCCCAATCCGACCACCAGCGAACTCTTGATCTTCGCACTGCGGCGAGTCGGGCCGTATCTCTTCGCGTTCATCGCGGCGCTCACTTTTGTGCGGCTGATGCCGGTGTCGCTCGGCCGCACCCTCGCGATGGTCACGGCTTACGCGATCGACGCGGGTGCGGTGTTTTCGTCGATCTGCCTGATCATGTTTTCGCTGTTCGGCTCGGCGCATCGCCGGGTGGCAGTGAATCTGCTGATTCAGCACGCGCGTCGCTTGCTGTTCCTGATCGGAACGCTCGGCGCACTCGGCGACGCGGCGTCGAACTATGACGTTGCGCAACAACTTGGCACGAATCTGTCCGCACTGCTCTCGACGGTCGCGAACATGAGCGCGGCGGTCCTGACCGGCTATTTCACGCTCGCGTTCCAGCGGCCGGTGTCCCATCTGATCCGCAGCCGCGCGTACGAGCAACGCAGCCGGCACAAGGCCGCGACGGAGACGTTCGAAGTGGTGGGCTCGCTTTGGCAGGTGCCGATGCTGCTGCTTGCGTCGGCGTCGGTGATCGCCACGCTCTCGGGCATCGGGACCTCCGAGAACGTGCTGCAGATGGCGATCGCAACCGCTGGGCTGTTGGTGGTCGGACTGTTTCTTAGCGCCGTCGTGTTGCGCGTGACGCGTCTGCCGCAGCGCAAGACGCGCCGGCAATCGGCCTACGTGCGACGGCTTTTCAAGTTTTTTGGCCGCCTGGTCGTATTGGTGATCTGGTTGGTCTTCCTCGAACTCTCGTCGCGGTTCTGGGGTTTTTCGCTCACGAAACTCGCTGAACAGAGCGTTGCCGCGCGCGGCATCACACACGCGGTGAGTGCGATCCTGCTGACTATTCTCATCGCGTGGCTGGCGTGGATCCTGATCGATACGGGGATTCAGGAGGCGCTCAATCCGAATACGCCACGCGGCAAGGGGCGCGGTCCGAGCATGCGTGCGCGCACCATGCTGCCGCTGATCCGCAATGTGCTGTTTGTCGGACTGCTGAGCGTCGCGGCGATTGTTACTGCTGCCAATCTCGGGCTGAACGTAACGCCGTTGCTCGCCGGCGCCGGCGTGATTGGCCTGGCGGTGGGTTTCGGCGCGCAGTCGCTGGTGGCCGATCTGATCACGGGGCTTTTTATCATCATCGAGGACACCATTTCCGTTGGCGACTCGATCGAGGTCGACGGCGGCCATGCGGGCGTGGTGGAAACGCTGACGATCCGTACGGTGCGGCTGCGTGACGGGCAGGGCGCCATTCACGCCATTCCGTTCTCGCAGATCAAGGTGGTCAAGAATCTGTCGCGCGATTTCGCTTATGCGGTGTTCGAAGTACGGGTGCCGTTTTCGGCCGATGTCGACCAGATCACGCAGATGATTCGCGAAGTCGGCGCGGAATTGATGGCCGACTTCCGGTATCGACGCGAGATGCTGGGGCCGGTCGAAGTGTGGGGACTGGACCGTTTCGATCCTAACTGGATGGTCGTGAAAGGGCAGATCAAGACGCTGCCGCTGCAGCAATGGAGCGTCGCGCGGGCGTTCAACGTAAGGGTAAAGCGCAAGATGGACGAGATCGGCATGGACGTTCCCGTGCCGCAAATGCAGGTACGCGTGTCGCGTGAATCAGCGAATAAAGACACGTCGTGGGAGGAGATGGAGGAAGTGACGGAGCCGGTGCCGTTATCGCCTGTGGAACGGAGCGCGGTCGCGAAAGCCCGGGACGTGTCGCACGAGCCGCAGCCCGCGCCGCCACCGACCGACCAATCAGTTCAGGTGCCGCCCCAGATTCCGACGGCGTCGGAGCCGGGGAAAGCGTAGCGCGATTGTTTCGGCATCGGTATTAGCCCGACGCCCTTGCCGTCGCGCGTTAAGCGGCGAGCGTGACGAGATCGTTCACGTGTGTCGAGATTTGCGCGCCTGGCACGCCATAGACATGGATGGAAACGGCGGTCTG
>NZ_DASXHN010000152.1:0-10830 GCF_036488505.1 Paraburkholderia sp.
ATACCGAACGGCCATTCCATTCCGTGCGGACAGCTGATCCCCAAGAAAGCGGCGTGTGTGTTTGAGACGGCCCGTTACGAGCCTTTTTTAAAAATTCAAAGTCTGTTTTCGAGAGCTTACTATACGGGCGCCAGTTCGAAAACAATTATGCGAATTTAATCGGGGAGCCTTTGTCCATCAGGGTTTTGGCCGCACCACAGCAAATTATTCAGCCGACAAATAAAAGATACCGAACGCCGTTTTACAGCGGTTCGCGGCGAGGTAGTTCGTACCTTTTCGTTTAAACGATTATAGGTATTTTCTGCTGTGCCGTTTCAGCGCTGAAACATTTTTTTCCGGTTTCGGCCGCATTACCGGCTGTTATCCCAGCCGCATCCATACGTGTCAATGCATTGGGACCCATGGCACAAGTTTCGCTAAATGGCGTGCACATCGGAGACACACCATGCGCGTCGCTTTTGGCATCGAACTTATTGGCCGCACATCACGCTTCGCAATTCGCGCGGCGCTCGCTTCCGGCGGGCTGCCGCCGGCCACGTGCGCACAGGCAGCGCAAGCCGCGCCGGACCGGTCCGCCAGGCTGGCGGAACCCAACCCTACCCTCGCGAGCCGGTCGGCCAGTGCGCGACGTGCCGCGCCCGCCAGCACAGGTTGCGACGCCCAGCCGGTCGCGAGCGCCAGCCGCGCGCCGGACGATGCTGCATCGGTGAACGATATTTCGCTCGACGATCAGCTACTGTCGCGGCAACGCGCCGGCGCGCTTCGCATGTCGACGGTGGCCCCGACGCCGCGACTGATGCAAGCGGGCCGCAATCACGTGACGCTGTGGGACGAGATCGCCCCACCGTCGCCGCTGCCCATTCCGGTCGACGCCGCGCGTGCGGCCTAGGGCGATGTGCGAATGTGACAGAGCCTCGCGGCACGCCAACGCCGAACGGCGGACAGCCGGCGCGAGCCCCCGCGCGCCGCTCACGCGCGGGGGCGCCTCCCGCCGTCGGGTAGAATCGCCCGGTTACCCTCCCTTTTCCATTCGATGACGACGCTCACGCTGATCGTCGCTCGCGCCAGCAACGGCGTGATCGGCCGCGACAACGAGTTGCCCTGGCGACTGCCCGAAGACCTCCGGTTCTTCAAGCGCACCACGATGGGTGCGCCCATCATCATGGGCCGCAAGACGCATGAGTCGATCGGCCGGCCGTTGCCGGGACGCCGCAATATCGTCGTCACGCGCGATGCCACGCGGCGCTTCCAGGGCTGCGATTGCGCCACCAATCTCGACGACGCGCTGCGGCTCGCCGCGCAGGACCAGGCGCCGCAGGCGTTTCTGATCGGCGGCGCGCAGTTGTACGAGGAAGGGCTGCGTCACGCGGACAAGCTGATCGTCACCGAGATCGCCGCCGACTTCGACGGCGACGCGACCTTCCCCCCGATCGACAGGAACGTATGGGAAGAAATCGCGCGCGAAGCCCATCACTCGAACGCGCCAAACGATTTCGACTACGCGTTTGTCACGTATCAGCGCAGGGACGTGTGAAGGCCCCGCCGCCGGGTCTGAGCGGCCAGCTGCCCGCATGCACTGTGCAATGAAAAACGCCACGTAGCCTTCGTTGCGTGGCGTTTTCACTGATACGGGACTGCGCGGTCATACGAACCGCGCGCAATCCACGCGGCTTACTGCCCCGCGATCGTCATTTTCTCGATCAGCACCGAGCCAATCTGCTTCGTGCCGCGGGTGATCGTATCTGCGCCGATCGCGACGATATGGCGGAACATCTCTTGCAGCGTGCTAGCGACCGTGATTTCCTCGACCGGATACTGAATCTTGCCGTTCTCGACCCAGAAGCCCGACGCACCGCGCGAGTAGTCGCCGGTAACGTAGTTGACGCCCTGACCCATCAGTTCGGTCAGCAGCAACCCGGTGCCGAGCTTCTTCAGCATTTCCTCGAAGTCGTCTTGCGGGCGCGTATTGGTGCTGAGCAGCGACAGGTTGTGCGAGCCGCCGGCGTTGCCGGTGGTCTGCATGCCGAGCTTGCGCGCCGAATAGGTCGACAGGAAATAGCCCTCGACGACACCGTCCTTCACGACCGAACGCTGGCGGGTGCGTACCCCTTCCTCGTCGAACGGCGCGCTGCCCATCGCGCGCGCAACGTGCGGGTCTTCGACCACCTGCACGTGCGGTGCGAACACCGGCTTGCCGAGACTATCGACGAGAAACGACGTCTTCCGATACAGCGCGCCGCCGCTCGTTGCCTGCACGAACGCGCCGAGCAGCCCGGCCGCGAGCGGCGCCTCGAACAGCACCGGCACTTTGCGTGTGTCCAGCCCGCGCGCGCCGATGCGCGCGAGCGCGCGTTGCGCGGCGTAGCGGCCGACCGCTTCCGGATCGGCCAGTTCATCGGCGCTACGCGTCGATGTATACCAGTCGTCGCGCTGCATGTTGCGGCCGCTGCCGGCGATCGGCGCGCACGCGATGTAGTGGCGCGAATACGGATAGCCGGCGAGGAAGCCGCGCGATGTCGCGAGCACGAACTGCGAGTGCTGCGCTGACACGCTCGCGCCTTCCGAGTTCTTGATTTGTGGATCGGTTGCGAATGCGGCGTCTTCGGCGCGGCGCGCGATCTCGACCGCTTCGTCGGCCGACAGATTCCACGGGTGATACAGATCGAGATCGCGCGGCGCGGTTTCGAGCAGTTCGGCTTCGGCGAGGCCGGCGCAATCGTCTTCCGCGGTGAAGCGCGCGATGTTGTACGCGGCCGCGACCGTGTCCTTCAACGCCTGCGGCGAGAAGTCCGAGGTGCTCGCGTTGCCGCGCTTGTTGCCGATGAACACCGTCACGCCGACCATCTTGTCGCGGTTGTGCTCGATCGTCTCGACTTCGCCGCGGCGCACGGACACGGACAGGCCGTCGCCTTCGGAGATTTCGGTTGCGGCGTCGGTGCCGCCGAGCGCCTTCGCGTGACGGAGGATGTCCGACGCAATTTCCTTCAGTTCATCCTGGGTATGCGGAAAAAAGCGCTGCTTGACGTCCATGTCTGCTGCCATTGTCGTTGCCGTCCTGTTCGGGGCCGCGCGGCCCTGGGTATGCGCACCGTGTTCGCCCGAGGCCACGCGAGAGCGTGCGTATGGACACATCGGTGCGGGATAAATGCATCCCGCGATCATAGCAAGGTACGCGGCGCCCTACCTGGCATTCGCGGGCCGATACGTGAGCGCGGCGGGCACTTTGCCTGGCCTTGGCGAAGGCTCGTTTGCGCGGTCCGGGAACGACGTGGATCACGCGCAACGGCAACGCGAAAATCCGCCAGAGCCGGCGCGAGCCGCGCGGGTGCGGCACGTTACAATACGCGCCATGACACGCAAAACCCGCATTCAACCGATCGAATCCGTCGTCACCGAAGTCGACGAAAACGGCTACGACCGTCCGAGCAAATCCCAGCTCAAGCGCGACATGCAGGCGCTGCAGGACTTGGGCGCGGAGCTGATCGCGCTGCCCAAAGATGCGCTCAAGCGCATGCCGATGCCCGACAAGCTCGACGATGCGGTGCGCGAGGCGCGCCGCATCACCGATCACGAGGGCAAACGCCGTCAGCTGCAGTACGTCGGCCGCGTGATGCGCTCGCTGCTGGACACGGAAACCGCCGCGCTGCGCACCGCGCTCGACTCGTACAAAGGCATCAACAAGGCGGAAACCGCGAAGCTCCACTGGATCGAGCGCACCCGCGAGAAACTGCTCGCCGACGACGCCGCGCTGACCGAATTCATCCGCCACCATCCGAACGCCGATCCGCAGCAGGGCCGCACGCTGATCCGCAACGCGCGCAAGGAAGCGCAGCAGAACAAGCCGCCGCGCTACTTCCGTGAACTGTTCCAATGGATCAAGAGCGCGGCCGGCACGGACGCTGAAGCCGGCACCGGCGACTCGCATGACACCGACCTCCCCCCGGAACACGACGATGACGACCGCGACGCCTGATCAACGCAAGCAGCGCAACCATCCCGATGAAATCTTGATCGGCCTCGTGTCGATCAGCGACCGCGCATCGGCCGGCGTGTATGAGGACAAGGGCATTCCGACGCTGCGGGACTGGCTCGGCCACGCGCTCACGTCGCCGTGGCAGGTCGTCACGCGTGTGATTCAGGACGACGCGCCGACGATTTCGGCAACGCTGGTCGAACTGGTCGACGCAGTCGGCTGCGATCTGGTGCTGACCACCGGTGGCACCGGTCCGGCGCGCCGCGATGTGACGCCGGAGGCAACCCTGGCGGTCGCGACAAAGGAAATGCCCGGCTTCGGCGAGCAGATGCGGCAGATCAGCCTGAATTTCGTGCCGACCGCGATCCTGTCGCGCCAGGTCGCGGTGATTCGCGAAACGGGCGCGCACGCCGCGCTGATCGTCAATCTGCCGGGACAGCCGAAATCGATCAGGGAGACGCTCGAAGGTCTGCGCGATGCGAACGACGGCAATGCGCTGAAGGTCCCGGGGATTTTCGCCGCGGTGCCCTACTGTATCGACCTGATCGGCGGCCCGTATGTGGAAACCAACCCCGGCGTGGTCAACGCGTTCCGGCCGAAGAGCGCGGTGCGCGCTCCGCGGCAGGCTTGAGGCGAACGGCTGCACAGCCGGGCCACGCGGGCCCGGGCGTTTTTCCGTCGCTCAGTTGTCGCTCGCTTGTCGCTTATTTGTCGCTCGCCACGTCCGGTGCGGGCTGCGACGGCACCAGGAAGTGCTCGCGGTAGTACTTGAGCTCGTCGATCGACTCGTGGATGTCGGCCAGCGCCGTGTGCATCGCGCGCTTCTGGAAGCCCTTGTAGATGGTTGGCTGCCAGCGGCGGCACAACTCCTTCAGCGTGCTCACGTCGAGGTTGCGATAGTGGAAGAAGCGCTCGAGATCAGGCATCCAGCGCGCCATGAAGCGGCGGTCCTGGCAGATCGAATTGCCGCACATCGGCGATTTGCCTGGCGGCACGTACTGACCGAGGAATTCGCGGATCTGTCCGGTGGCGTCGGCCTCGTTGACCGTCGACGCCTTGACGCGATCGATCAGTCCCGAGCGGCCGTGCGTGTTCTGATTCCACTGATCCATTTTTGCGAGCGTCTCGTCGCTCTGGTGAATCGCGAGCACTGGCCCTTCGACCATCCTGTCGAGTGTCGAATTCGTCACCACCACTGCGATCTCGATGATGCGGTCGGTGTCGGGCTCGAGCCCGGTCATTTCCATGTCCAGCCAGACCAGATTCATGTCGCTGCGCACGAGCGGCGGCTGTTCGGTGGATACGAGGATGTCAGTCATGAAGGCAACCCTGAGGGCCGGGCGACGGGCTTCGCGCGAAGCCGCGCGCCGCGGCGCGTGTTGGTTTGAAATGGATTTGCGGTCCGCTGGCGGTGCGCAAGCGCGGGGCGGCGGCTTTGAGCGGTGCGGTTTGAAGCGTCGCCGCTTGGACCGCTGCCTGACCCGCTGCTTGCACCACTGCCTGCACCGCCGCTTGAGCTGCTGATTGTGCCGGTAACTGAGCCGCTCATTGAGCCGTATCGTCCCGCCGCGAGGCGCGAAGAAACATATAATTCTCGCATAGATACCACGGAATCCCCGGATGCCTACCCTGTACTTCACTGTCCTGTTCGTCGTCGCCGTCGTGGCGATGGTCGGCACCAAACTGTGGCTCGCGTCGCGGCAGATCCGCTTCGTCGCCGCTCACCGCGAACAGGTGCCGAGCCAGTTCGCCAACACCATCGCGCTCACCGCGCACCAGCGCGCGGCCGACTACACCGTCGAGCGCACGCGGCTCGCGATGATCGAGATCGTCGTCGGCGCGGCCGTGCTGATCTGGCTCACCCTGCTTGGCGGCGTGCAAACACTCGATTTCGCGATTTCCGGCTGGCTCGGCCGCGACTACGTCGGCCAGATTGCGCTCGTCGCCGCCGTGATCGCGATCACCAGCGCGATCGATCTGCCATTCGATTACTACCGGCAATTCGTGGTCGAGCAACGCTTCGGCTTTAACCGCATGAGCAAGCGCCTGTTCATGCTCGATCGGGTCAAGGGCACGCTGCTCGGCATCGCATTCGGTCTACCGCTGCTCTTTGTCGTGCTGTGGCTGATGAACCGCGCAGGCGAGTTGTGGTGGTTGTGGGCGTGGGTCGTATGGGTCGCGTTCCAGATGTTCGGCCTGTTGATTTTCCCGACCTTTATCGCGCCGATCTTCAACAAATTCGAGCCGCTGAAGGACGAAGCGCTGGTCAGCCGCATCGAGGCGCTGATGAAGCGCTGCGGCTTCGCCGCGAAGGGCTTGTTCGTGATGGACGGCAGCCGCCGCTCGGCGCACGGCAACGCGTACTTCACCGGCTTTGGCGCGAGCAAGCGCATCGTCTTCTTCGACACACTGCTGGCGCGCCTGTCCGGCCGCGAGATCGAAGCGGTGCTTGCGCACGAACTCGGCCATTTCAAACGCCGCCATGTGATGAAACGCATGCTCGTTACCTTCGCAATCAGCCTCGCGATGCTCGCGCTGCTCGGCTGGCTGTCGCGCTGCGTCTGGTTCTACGAGGGGCTCGGAGTGCGGCCGTCGCTTATCGGTGGCAATAGCGGGCTCGCGCTCGTCCTGTTCTTCCTCGCGCTGCCGGTGTTCATGTTTTTCGTCACGCCGCTCGGCAGCCTCAGCTCGCGCAAGCACGAGTTCGAAGCCGATGCGTTTGCCGCGACGCAGACCGATGCACACGATCTCGTCAACGCGCTCGTCAAGCTGTACGAAGACAACGCATCGACGCTGACACCGGATCCGCTCTATACCGCGTTCTACTACTCGCATCCGCCAGCCTCGCAGCGGATCGATCGACTGTTGCGGCACGCATGAGCGGCCGCGCCCCGAAGAAGACGCCGCGCGCGTCAGCCGGCACGCGCACGGGCGGGCTGGTGGTCGCCGCGCATGGCCGTCATTATCTGGTCGCGCCCGAGGACGGCGGCGCGTTTCTGCAATGCTTTCCGCGCGGCAAGCGCAGCGAGGTCGCGGTCGGTGATCGCGTGATTTACGAGCCGACTTCCGCGGACCAGGGCGTGATCGTCGAGATCGGCGAGCGGCGCAATCTGCTGTATCGCTCGGATCAGTACAAGTCGAAGCTGTTCGCCGCGAATCTCGATCAACTGTTGATCGTGCTCGCGACCGAGCCGCATTTCAGCGAGGACCTGCTTGGCCGCGCGCTCGTAGCGGCCGAGGCGAACGAACTGAAGCCGCTGATCGTGCTGAACAAGATCGACGTCACCGTCGCTCTGGAAGGGGCGCGCAGACGGCTTCAGGCGTACCGCGCGCTGGGTTATCCGGTGATCGAAGCGTCGATCCGGATGCAACCGGATGCGGCACGCGAGCTGTTGACCGAGCATCTGCGCGGTCACGCGACGCTGCTGCTCGGCCAGTCGGGCATGGGCAAGTCGACGCTCGTCAACCTGTTGATTCCGGATGCCGATGTCGCCACGCGCGAAATTTCGACCGCGTTGAACAGCGGGCGTCATACCACGACGTTCACGCGTCTTTATCCGCTGCCGGCCGCGGATGGCGCGGTCGCCGTCATCGGTTCGGCCGGTGCGCTGATCGATTCGCCCGGCTTCCAGGAGTTCGGTCTGCATCACCTGAGCGAAGGGCGGCTCGAACGCGCTTTCCCTGAGTTCCGGCCGCTGCTGCCGAACTGCCGCTTCTATAACTGCCATCATCTGCACGAGCCCGGCTGCGCGATTCTCGAGGCGGTCGCCGACGGCCGCATCCGCCGCGAACGGCATGCGCTTTATGCGCAGCTCGTGCATGAGGCAAGCCAGGTCGTCCGCTGATATGAAGCTGATGCGCGCGCCGAACCTGATTACCGGGCAGCATTGGGTCAACGTGCTCGCGACCGCGGGCATCGCTTGCGAGCTCCATAACCGTTATCTGAACGGCGCGCTTGGCGAGATTCCGGCCGATCAATGCGCGCCCGAACTGTGGCTCGTCGACGAGCGCGATGAAGCAATCGCGCGGCGGTTGATCGAAGCCGCATCGCAAGGGCCGGCGGCGGATGCACCCGGCTGGCAGTGTCAGCAATGCGGCGAGATGCTGGAGGCGCAGTTCACCGTGTGCTGGCAATGCGGGACCGCGAGAGATCCGTTGAAGAATTGATGCGGCAAGCGGCTGCGCGGCGGTGACCGCGCGGGGCGGTACGGTTATCAGAAGCGGAAATGACCGGACAAGGGCTGACACCGCGTTATTTTCTGGATCCCTTTCGGGATTGGATCAGCGAGCGCAATGGCATGGGTTAATGGCTGGGGCGCACACGAGCGACTGGCGGGACCCAATCGGAAAATAAAAATGCCGTTCAGCTGTTGCACTGAACGGCATGGTCGCGAGCCCAGGCTTTGCGCTGCTGCCGCGCCTTATTGCGAGATCACATCAAGCGAGCCACACCGCGATCGTCAGCATCAGCAGCAGGATCATCCACAGGATGACCGCGCGCCACACGAGACCCACCGCCGATTGCAGCGTGCGCGGCGTGCAGTCGTCGCCGACCTGCATTGGGCCGCCGTCCCCAGTCGCGAGTGCGTCCAGACTCGACGGCTCCGCGAGCGGTCCGGCAAGGCGCGCACCGAGCGCGCCACTGCCCGCGGCCAGCAACACGCCGTCGTTTGCATTGGGCCACTGCCGCGCGTGGTTGCGCCACGCGTAGATCGCATCCTCGAAATTGCCGACGATCGCAAAACCCAGCGATGTCAGCCGCGCCGGCGCCCAGTCGATCACGAAGAACGCACGCTGCGCGAAAGTCGAAAATGCCACGGTGCGATCGTCGGCCGGTCGCACCCATGCCCGCGCCAGATATTCGGCGCAGCGGTACAGCACTGCGCCGGCCGGACCGACCGGAATCAGAAACCAGAAGAACACGCCGAACACATGGCGGTGCGATGCGACCACCGCATGAATCAGCGTATGACGCACGATCTCGCTGACCGGCATGTCGACGGTGTCAAGCCCGGTCCACTCGTAGAGAATTTCGCGCGCGCGCGGCACGTCGTCGTTGTTCAACGCGAGATGGATGTCGGTGAAGTAATGGCTGAACTGCCGGAAGCCGAGCGTGAAGTACAGCACGACGACGTTCCAGACAAACGCGAGGAGGAAATGGATGTGATACAGCACGTAGTAGACGAGCGCCACCGCGAGCGTCCAGGGCACTACGACCACCAGCCATGCCAGCAGACCGTGACGTTGCTTGCCGGCGTCGAATCCCTGCGCTGCCGACTCCGCATGGTACTGAAGCAGCGCGGACACCGGGTTGGTCGGTGACAGCGCACGGGCCTGTTCAATGATCAGAGCCAGCAATACGGAGAAAAAAGTCATGCGATGCGCCGTGCTTTTTGAGTTTTGCGATTGTTTTATAACGATAGCACAGGGTCGGATGCGACTGAGCGCGGACGCGGACAAACCCGCGGCCACTGCGTCGACCACGCGACTTCGCCGGCTCGACGCGGACGATCGGCTTATGCGGCGAGGAAACGATACAGGTTACGCAGCATCGCCGCCGTCGCACCCCAGATGAAATGATGGCCTCGGATGGCAGTTGAAGCGTCTGCCTGCCCGCTCGGCTGCATCGCTCGTGCGGCTCGCTGTTGCTGCGCGGCTTGCGCGACCTCCACCGATTCGCCGCGTGGATAGGGCATCGCGAAGAAGCGTCGTTCGCCGCCCTCGTAGCGCAACAGGCGCTCCTCGTGATTAGCCGGGTTCATCAGGAACGCGAGCGGTACCTCGAAGACCTCGGCCACTTCGAGTGTGTCGATCTTTAGCGTGAACGGCGGATGCACGAGGCCGATCACCGGCGACACGCAAAAACCGGTGCCCGTCAGATAGTCCGGCAACGCGCCGAGAATTTCCACGCGCGACGCATCGAGACCGACTTCTTCCTGGGCTTCGCGTAGCGCCGTTGCGATCGCGTCTGCGTCGAACGGTTCCTGACGACCACCGGGAAAACTGACCTGCCCCGCATGATCGTTCAGATGGTCCGCGCGCTGCGTGAGCAGCACGGTCAGACCATGCTCGCGCACCACGAGCGGTATCAGTACCGCGGCCACGCGGGGGTCGAGATCGGTATTGCGCCACGGCGCGTCGGCGATTTTCTCGGGTGTCCAGGCAAAGCGCCGTTTGAAACGCGCACGCAACCCATCGGGCGTAAGACGCTCGCCGGCCACCGGCGGCAGATCGGCGCCGGTCGCGACGACGGGCAGGGATTCGGGCTCAAAGACGGGGCGGATCAACGGGTTCTCTGATAAGCGGGGACATGCCGCTATTTTGACCTGGCCAACAAAAAAGCACCCGCGAGGGGTGCTTTTTCTTACAGCATTTACGCTTGGGAAGCAGCGCGGTCTTTCGAGACCAGCTTTTCCTTGATTCGAGCCGACTTGCCCGAACGCTCGCGCAGGTAGTACAGCTTCGCCCGACGCACATCGCCACGACGCTTGACGACGATGCTCGCCAGCAGCGGCGAATACGTCTGGAACGTACGTTCAACGCCTTCGCCCGACGAAATCTTACGGACGATGAACGACGAATTCAGACCACGGTTACGCTTGGCGATCACGACGCCTTCGTAAGCCTGCACACGCTTACGCGTGCCTTCAACCACGTTCACGCTAACGATGACCGTGTCACCCGGACCGAAATCGGGAATGGTCTTTTCGCCGAGAACGCGCGCGATTTCTTCCTGCTCAAGTTTTGCAATCAGATTCATCACTGACTCCTGGATCCATCTTGTCGGCGTTCGTACCTGCCTCGCGCTCACTTTGCTGCGCTTGGCTACGGCCCCGATAGAGGATGGGTTCACATCT
>NZ_DASXHN010000175.1:0-4309 GCF_036488505.1 Paraburkholderia sp.
ATGCATGCGGCCGGGCCGGCACGGTCCGCACCGGCACCGAAGTCGAAGGATACGAAGGATACGAAGAAGTCGTAAATTCGCCGACCCCGAGGTTGGCCTGACACCCCTCGCCGGCTGCCATGACGGCAGCCGGCACCGCCTGCATGACACGTCACCGCCACCGTCCACAACGTTTCCAACGAGGCAGCCTTCATCGCGCGGCTACCCCGTATTAGCTCCATCGCGCGGCTCGGGTCCGTCCGCGCCGCTTCGTCCGTCCCCCACTCCCGCCAATCCCACCCCATTGCCCGCTAGAATTGCCGGCTTTGCCCGCGTAGGGGTGCGCCGCAAGGCAAAATACAGGTTTTGCGCGCGCCGGATGCGCGGCCGAACCGGTTGGTCGAGCGCTGCTCGCCCGCGTCAGAGCCAGGCGGCTCGCCGCCCAGCGCCACGGCCAACGCGAGCGTTCCCGGCGGCATGCCGGTCCACGACAGCGCGGCCCATGCAGACCCGCCGCCGAGCGTTCAGCGCTCGGCGCCCGCGCGCGGCAAGGACAGCTCGTCCTTTGACAGAGCAAATCAGGAGCCTTTATGAGCGATTCGAACCCATCCTTCGTCCGTCGGATTTCACTGGCGGTCGGCAGCTTTTTCAGCATTCTCGGCAATGCCGAGTTCGCCGCCGATGTGCTGCGGCTGCGTAACGGCGAAAAAATCGGCGCGCCGCCAGCCCCGGCGCCGGCAGCCACTTCGGCTCCCGTCCCGCAGCCGAAGCCGCAACCCACGCCGGTACTGAAAGAAGCGAGCCCCGACGCCGCGCTGCAACTGCTCGGCCTGCTGCAACGCGACGCGCGCTTCATCGATTTCGTCGAGGAAGACATCAAGAGCTATAGCGACGCCGACATCGGCGCCGCCGCGCGCCTCGTCCACGAAGGCTGCCGCGCGACCCTGCGCGAGCACTTCACGATCCGCCCGGTGCGCGACGAGGCCGAAGGCAGCCGCGTCACGCTCGCCGAGGGCTTCGACGCGAGCGCGATCCGCCTGACCGGCAACGTGGTCGGCAGCGCGCCGTTTAGCGGCAGCCTCAGCCATCGCGGCTGGCGCGTCGACGACGTGCGTCTGCCGAAGCTCGCGGACGGCCATAACGCGCAAATCGTCGCCCCCGCGGAGGTGGAACTATGAGCGACGCACGCTATTCGATCGGCATCGACCTCGGCACGACACACTGCGCGCTGTCCTACGTGGACACGCACGCGAGCGACGGCGAAAACACCGCGCAGCAGGTACTGCCGATCGCGCAGCTCACGGGCCCTGGCGCGATCGACACGTTGTCGCTGCTGCCGTCGTTCCTGTACCTGCCGCATCCCGACGAACTCGCGGCGGGCGACCTCCACCTGCCGTGGACCGGCCAGCGTGACTTCGCGGTCGGCGAGTTTGCGCGCAGCCGCGGCGCGGGCACGCCGATCCGGCTGGTATCGAGCGCGAAAAGCTGGCTGTGCCATCCGGGCGTCGATCGCCGCGCGGCGATCCTGCCGAACGATGCGCCACCAGAAGTGGCGCGCGTGTCGCCGCTGGAAAGCTCGGTGCGCTATCTGACGCATTTGCGCGAAGCATGGGACCACGCGCATCCGGACGCGCCGTTCGCCGACCAGGACGTGACGGTGACGATCCCCGCGTCGTTCGATCCGGCCGCGCGCGAGCTGACCGCCGAAGCGGCCAACGCGGCAGGCTTCACTCGCATGACGCTGCTCGAAGAGCCGCAGGCGGCGCTCTATAGCTGGATCGAGAAAAGCGGCGGCCAGTGGCGCAAACAGGTGCAGGTCGGCGACATCATCCTGGTCGTCGACGTCGGCGGCGGCACCACCGACCTGTCGCTGATCGCGGTGATCGAGCGCGACGGCAATCTGGAACTGCATCGCATCGCGGTCGGCGAACACATTCTGCTCGGCGGCGACAACATGGACCTCGCGCTCGCGCACGTGGTCGCGCGCAAGCTGGCCGCGCAAGGCACCCAGGCCGACGCGTGGCAGTTGCGCGCCCTCACCTACGCATGTCGATCGGCGAAGGAAACGCTGCTGAGCGACCCCGCCACCGACACCGTGCCGCTCGTCGTGCCGAGCCGCGGCTCGAAGCTGATCGGCGGCTCGATCCGCACCGAACTCACGCGCGTCGAACTCACGCAGACGATCCTCGAAGGCTTTTTCCCGCAGGTGGATAGCGCCGCGCGGCCGGTCAGCCGCGCGCGTGTCGGTCTCACGCAGCTCGGCCTGCCGTATGCGCAGGACGCGGGCATCACGCGCCATCTGGCGGCGTTTCTCGGCCGTCAGGTCGGCGCGCTGGCCGAACTCGAAGGACTGCGCGAACACGTGAAGGAAGGGGCGAGCTTTCTGCATCCGACCGCCGTGCTGTTCAACGGCGGTGTGTTCAAGTCGGCACTGCTAGTCGAGCGGACCATGGGCACGCTGAACCAATGGCTCGCGGCCGAGGGCGCGGCGCCCGCGCGCCTGCTCGGCGGCGCGGATCTCGATCTGGCGGTCGCGCGCGGCGCGGCCTACTACGGCTACGTGCGGCGCGGCCGTGGTGTACGGATTCGCGGCGGTACCGCGCGCGCGTACTACATCGCGATCGAATCGGCGATGCCGGCGGTGCCCGGGCTCGAACCGCCGGTGCAGGCGCTGTGCGTCGCGCCGTTCGGGATGGAGGAAGGCACCGACGCCGAATTGCCCGCGCAGGAATTCGGCCTGGTGGTCGGCGAGCCGGTGCATTTCCGTTTCTTCGGCTCGTCGGTGCGTCGTCAGGATCAGGTCGGCACGCTGCTCGACTTCTGGGGCCCCGAGGAACTGCAGGAGCTCGAAGAAATCGAGGCGACGCTGCCCGCGGCGGGCCGCACCGCCGGCGAAGTGGTGCCCGTCAAGCTGCATGCGCGCGTGACCGAGGCGGGCACGCTCGAACTCGAAGCGATCCCGCGCGGCTCGGATGAACGCTGGAAGGTCGAATTCGACGTACGCGGCAACGCGCATGGATGAGTGAGATGAAGCGGTACAGCATCGGCATCGATCTCGGCACCAGCAACACGGTGCTGGCTTACGCGGAACGCGGATCGCCAACGATCCGCGTCTTCGAGATCGAGCAGCTCGTGAGCCCCGGCGAGGTCGCCGCGCGGCCGTTGCTGCCGTCGGTGCGCTATCACGCGGCTGACGGTGAATTGAGCGCGGCCGATCTGCAGTTGCCGTGGAGTTCGGCGATGCGTCGCACCGGCGCCGGTGCGGCGAAAGATGCGGCGAAAGAAGCGGCGAAAGAAGCGGCGCCTCCGGTCGTGCTCGGCCGGCTCGCGCGCGTGCTCGGTGCGCAGGTGCCGGGCCGGCTCGTTGCGAGCGCGAAGAGCTGGCTGTCGCATGCGTCGGTCGATCGGGTCGCGCCGATCCTGCCTTGGGGCGCGCCCGACGAAGTCCGCAAGGTATCGCCGGTCGAGGCGAGCGCGAGCTACCTCGCGCACGTGCGCGCCGCATGGAACCAGCACTTTGCCGATGCGCCGCTCGAACAGCAGGATGTCGTGCTGACCGTGCCTGCGTCGTTCGACGAAGGCGCGCGCGCGTTGACCGTCGAAGCGGCGCGGCTCGCCGGGCTGCCGTCGCTGCGGCTGCTCGAGGAGCCGCAGGCGGCGTTCTACGACTGGCTGTTTCATCATCGCGAGGGCCTCGCCGACGAACTCGCGGATACGCGCCTCGTGCTGATCTGCGACGTCGGCGGCGGCACGACCGATCTCACGCTGATCGAAGTCGCGCTCGGCAACGACGGCGAGCCGCGCTTGACGCGCATCGGCGTCGGCAATCATCTGATGCTCGGCGGCGACAACATGGACCTCGCGCTCGCGCATCTGGTGGAGGCGCGCTTGCCGGGTGGCGCCGCAAGTGAGGGTGGCGCCGGCAACGCTACGCCAGCGCCGCAACGGCTGTCGGCGGCGAGCCTGTCGCAGCTCGTTGAGCGCTGCCGCGCGGTCAAGGAACAACTGCTCGGCGAGCAGGCGCCGGAATCGGCGCCAGTGACGCTGCTCGGCGCGGGTTCGAAGCTGGTCGGCGGCGCGCGCACCGCTCAGCTCACGCGCGATGAGGTCGAGAAGATCATCGTCGATGGGTTCTTTCCGAAGGTTGCCGCGCATGAACGGCCGGGGCGGCCGCGCGGCGCCATCGTCGAATTCGGCCTGCCTTATGCAACCGATGCGGCGGTCACCCGGCATATCGCGGCGTTTCTGGACCGGTTTGCCGCGCAGTCACGCAAAGCGCTCGGTACTGAGTCAGGCGCCGAGAGTGGTGCGCTCAGCAGCGAAGCCGCGC
>NZ_DASXHN010000208.1:0-6555 GCF_036488505.1 Paraburkholderia sp.
GCTAATGCAGCCAGATTGATGCTGCCCTCGTCGAACACGTCCCGTGCTCAGGCCTCCCCATGCGCTCCGATCCACTCGCGAAACAGGTTCACCTTGTGCTGGTGCGCGAGGCAATTCGGGTAGACGAAGTAATAGCGTGCGCCCGTCGTCAGTACGATATCAAACGGCATCGCGAGGCGCTTTGACGCAACATCCTCACTCACGAGCGAGCAGTCGCTGATCGCGACGCCGAAACCTTGCGTCGCGGCATTCGTTGCAAGATCGAGCGTTTCAAAACTCTGCCCAAGGTCGGCATCGATCTCGGGCGCATTGGCATGGGCGAGCCACATCTTCCAGTCGCGATGGTCGCGCGTCGGGTGCAGGAGCGTATGCCGGGCAAGATCGGCGACGCTGTCGAGCGACTTTTCCTCCAGCAGCGAAGGCGCGCACACAGGCGTCAGTTGTTCGTCGAAAAGCTCGATCGAATGAACGTCCACGCCTGGGGATGAACCATAGATGATCGCCGCGTCGAACGGCTCGACCTGGAAATCGACGTCGTGCTGCCAGGTGGTCGTGAGCTGCAACTGGATCTCGGGGTACTCGGCCTGAAAGCGCATGATCTTCGGCAGGATCCAGCGCATCAGGCAAGTGGGCACCTTCAGTGCGAGGTCGGTGCGCTGCCGGGTCAGGCGCAGCGAAATCTCTTCGATCCGCGAGAAGCTCTCTTTCACGGTCGGCAATAGCTGCTCGCCTTCGTTCGTCAGCGCGAGCCCTTTCGAGTGCCGCGTGAACAGCGGAAACCCGTAGTACTCCTCCAGCGTCAGGATCTGGCGGCTCACGGCTCCCTGCGTCAGACAGAGGTGATCGGCGGCACGCGTGAAACTGCGGTGGCGGGCGACCGTTTCAAAGATTTGCAGCGCATTCAGCGGCGGCAGGCGGCGCATTTTCGTTCCCTCACTGCATTTCAAAAAATCATGACGGCCGGGTGTGCTTGCCGGCCAGAGGGTCTTATACGGATACGGATTCAAGCCCTTGATTCAAGCCCTTATATATACACCGAATTGAGCTTCCCGCTGGCCCTGAAAGCATTGCCCGGCTGAATAAGCCCATGAGCGAAGAACATGGTGAGCATGCAAATTCATCGATTGCCGTTCGCGTGCCATGCGCCAAGAATGGACGAACACGCAAACTCCGGAGAACAGCATGCCCCGGCAACGGACCCATACGCAGGAGTCTCATGAATTCGCCTGAAAATACCTCGCTGTTCAGCCACGCGAGCGGACGCCGCCCGCCCCTGCCGGCCAATCCGCAGACCTGTGGCGAAGCGCTCGTGAGACTGCTTGAACACTACGGCGTCGAAGTGGTGTTCGGCATTCCCGGCGTCCATACCGTCGAGCTGTATCGCGGACTGGCAACCTCGATGCTGCGCCACGTCACCCCTCGCCACGAGCAAGGCGCGGGCTTCATGGCGGACGGCTATGCGCGCGTCACGGGAAAACCCGGAGTGTGCTTCATCATCACCGGGCCGGGCATGACGAATATCGCGACCGCGATGGCGCAGGCTTATGCGGATTCGATCCCGATGCTCGTGATTTCCAGCGTCAACACCACGCGTCAGCTTGGCGGCGGAACTGGCCGCCTGCACGAACTGCCGTCGCAGCGCAACGTCTTCGCCGGGCTCACCGCGTTCTCCCACACGCTGCTCAATGCGGACGAACTCCCGCAAGTCCTGGCCCGCGCGTTCGCCGTGTTCGCGACTGCGCGGCCGCGGCCGGTCCACATCGAGATTCCCCTCGATGTGATCGTCGCGCCTGCGTGCGACACGGCATCGAGCGCGGTCGTGCTGCCCGCGAAGCCCGCCGGCGCACCGGCCGCCCTCGATGACGCTGCCGCCTTGCTCGCCGCCGCGCGCCGCCCGCTGATCCTGGCCGGCGGCGGGGCTATCGAGGCCGCGGCCGACTTGCGCGCGCTGGCCGAACGCCTGCAGGCGCCGGTGGCGCTCACGATCAACGCGAAGGGCCTGTTGCCGCGCGGCCATGCGCTGTCGATCGGCTCGACCCAGTCGCTCGCCGTGACGCGCGCGCTGGTGTGTGAGGCCGATGTGGTGCTTGCAGTCGGCACCGAACTAGGCGAGACCGACTACGACGTGGTGTTCGACGACGGCTTCGCGATCGACGGCAAGCTGATCAGGATCGACATCGACGCCCAGCAGGTCATGCGCAATTTCCGGCCTGACGTAGCGATTGCAGCGGACGCGAAGCTCGTGCTCGCCGCGCTGGACCATCGGCTCGCCACGCGCCCGCTGCCGCCGCGCGATGCCGCCTGGGGCGCGCCGCGCGTAGGCGCCGCGCGTGCCGCTCTCGATGCCGGTTACGACGCCCCGGTTCGTTCGCAGGCGGCGCTCTTCGACACCGTGCTGAACGCCCTGCCCGATGCGATCATCGTGGGCGATTCGACACGGCCCGTCTACGCGGGCAACTTCGTCTTCGAGGCGGCTGCGCCGAGGTCGTGGTTCAATTCCTCGACGGGCTACGGCACGCTGGGCTACGGGTTGCCCGCCGCGATCGGCGCGCGGCTTGCATCGGGCGAGCGGCCCGTGATCTGCCTGATCGGCGACGGTGGGCTGCAGTTCACGCTGCCCGAACTCGCGAGCGCTGTTGAAGCCGCCGTACCGGTCATCGTGCTGCTGTGGAACAACCGGGGTTATGCCGAAATCAGGAAATATATGGTTGAGCGCGATATCGAGCCGATCGGCGTCGACATATACACGCCGGACTTCCTCGCGCTGGCGCTCGGCTTCGGCTGCTGCGCCGCGTCTGCCCATACGCCTGCCGTGCTGGCAAACGAACTGAAGCAGGCCGCGAGGCGCCGCGTCCCGACGTTGATCGAAATCGACGAACAGAAGTGGTTCGACCACGTCCCGGGAGGCCCGGCATGAACGCACCGAACGACACGCGATTCCTGACACAGCTTTATATCGACGGCCGCTGGGTCGACGGCGCACTGGGCCGCACGATTGCCGTGGTTAACCCTGCGACGGGGGCCCGCCTGGCCGACGTGGCCGCAGGTACCGCACACGACGTCGAACTGGCGGTGGCCAGCGCGGCCCGCGCGTTTCGTGCGTGGCGGCAAACGACCGGCGCCGAGCGTGCAGGCTACCTGCGCGCAATCGCGGCGGAGGTCGAGGGGCGGCGCGAGCGTCTCGCGATGCTGCAGTCGATGAACAATGGCAAGCCGCAAGCAGAAGCGCACTTGGATGTTGACGATGTGATCGCGACGTTGCGCTATTACGCCCAACTGGCCGAGCAACTGGACGACACGAGCGGCGCAGAAGTCAGCATCTCCAGCACGGAGCACCGTGCGCGGATTCTTCGCGAACCCTGCGGCGTGGCCGCGCTGATCGTGCCGTGGAATTTCCCGATGGTGACCACGGCGTGGAAGCTCGCTACGGCGCTCGCGGCCGGCTGCACGGTCGTGCTCAAACCCTCCGAGATCACGCCGCTGCCCGAACTCGAACTGGCCTCGGCCATCGCATCGGCCGGCTTGCCGGCGGGCGTTTTCAACGCGGTGACGGGCACCGGTGCGGATGTGGGCGCTCCGCTCGTCGCGCATCCCGGGGTCGCGAAAGCATCGTTTACCGGTAGCACGGGTGTTGGTCAGACGGTGATGAAGACTGCCGCCGACACGCTGAAGGGCGTGAGTCTTGAACTCGGCGGCAAGTCGTCGATCATCGTCTTCGACGATGCGGACCTCGACCTCGCGGTTGACCTCGTCGAAGCGGGCGGCTTCTTCAACAGCGGCCAGATGTGCTCGGCGACGAGCCGGGTGCTGGTCGCGCGCGAACTCGCGCCGACCTTGCTGGCGAGGCTTGTCGAGCGCGCGGAGCGGATTGTCGTCGGCGACCCGTTCGCGCCGGACGTGCAGATGGGGCCGCTCGTGAGCCGTGC
This sequence comes from Paraburkholderia sp., assembly GCF_036488505.1. Classification (GTDB taxonomy): domain Bacteria; phylum Pseudomonadota; class Gammaproteobacteria; order Burkholderiales; family Burkholderiaceae; genus Paraburkholderia. The sequence continues at coordinate 3,927 of NZ_DASXHN010000208.1, forward strand.
CCAATTCGACCGGGTGCGCGGCCATATAGAACAGGGTATTGCCGACGGTGCGCGGCTCGTCACTGGTGGTGACCGGCCAGCCGGCGCGCCGGAGCAAGGGTTTTTCATTGCGCCGACAGTTTTCACCGATGTGCCGCCGGCGAGCGCTTTATGGCGCGACGATATTTTCGGCCCGGTATTGTGTGTGCGCGTATTCGACATGGAAGAGGAAGCCATCGAGCTCGCCAATGACAGCGAGTACGGGCTGGTGGCAACTGTCGTCACCGCCGACGAGGCTCGCGGCGAGCGGGCCGCTCGTGCCCTTGCGGCCGGCGTGGTGTGGGTCAACACGCCGCAACTGATCTATCCGCAGACGTCGTGGGGCGGCTACAAGCGCAGCAGTATCGGGCGTGAACTGGGTCCGTTCGGGCTCGCCGCCTTCCAGGAAATCAAGCAGGTGCTGACGCGTCGTCAGGCCAATTAGCCCGTCAACTTAAAAGGATTTGCGATGAAGCACGATAACCATTCCGACAACCCGTTCAACCAGCCGCTCGGCGGCAACCAGATGCCGCGCTTCGCCGGTCCGGCGACGATGATGCGCCTGCCGACGGCGACCTCGGCCGAGGGGCTCGATGCGTGTTTCGTCGGCGTGCCGCTGGATACCGGCACGTCGAACCGGGCGGGCGCGCGCTTCGGCCCGCGCGCGATCCGGGCTGAATCGTGCCTGCTGCGCCCGTACAACATGGCGACCCGCGCGGCGCCGTACGACAGCATGCAGGTGGCCGACATCGGCGACGTCGCGATCAACACGTTCAACCTGCAGAAGAGCATGGACATCGTCACCGAAGCGTATGACGAGATCCTTGGTGCTGGTTGCGTACCGCTCACGATGGGCGGCGACCATACGATCGTGCTGCCCATCCTGCGCGCGATGAAGAAGAAATACGGTCCGCTCGGCGTGGTTCATGTCGACGCGCATGCGGACGTGAACGACACCATGTTCGGCGAGAAGATCGCTCACGGCACGCCGTTTCGGCGGGCGATAGAAGAAGGGCTGATCGATGGCAATCGCGTCGCGCAGATCGGCCTGCGCGGCACCGGCTATACGGCCGAGGACTTCGACTGGTCGCGCTCGCACGGCATCCGTGTCGTGCAGGCTGAGGAGTGCTGGTACAAGTCGGTCGCGCCGGTCATGGACGAGGTGCGCGCGAAACTGGGCGACGGCCCGGTGTATCTGAGCTTTGACATCGACGGCCTCGACCCGAGTTTCGCGCCCGGTACCGGCACGCCGGAAATCGGCGGCCTGACGATCTGGCAAGCGCTCGAAATCATCCGCGGCTGCCGTGGGCTGGATATTGTCGGGTGCGATCTGGTGGAGGTTTCGCCGCCATACGACCCGTCCGGCAACACGGCGCTGGTCGGTGCAAACCTGCTCTATGAAATGTTGTGCGTGCTGCCGAAGGTGCAGTACCGGGCGTAGGCTGCCTGGAAACAGCGGCGTGCCATGCATGGCCGGCATGTCGCTGCCTGTAAGAACCTGCCAGAACCTGCGAGAACCAAAGAACAAGCAAGCAACCCATGCGCCCTGGTCATGGCAGACATGACGATATATCGATTGTGATGGCTATTTTGCGCTCCTAACATTTTTCATGCGCGGACGAATTCAGATGAATTCAGCCGCTCATCCGGCGCATGAGCCGGACCTCTTATTTAACCACTCACGGAGTCGGCGATGACTAAATTCAGCACAGGACGGCGGCAAGCCTTCAAGACGATCGGCGCAGCGCTCGCGGTGTCCGCGCTACCGGCGCCGTTCGTCAGTCTGAGAGCGCAGGAACACAATTTCTCGGGCAAGACGCTGCGTCTGCTGACCTGGTCGGACGATACAGGGACGGCCGCGCTGCACAATATCGCCGCGACATTCATGGCAAAAACCGGCGCGAAGGTGATCGCAGACCGCGCGGACGGCACCTCCGGCATGGTAGCCAAGGTGAAGGCCGCGGGCGACCGTCCCACTTATGACGTGATCACGCTCGCAGGCGTGGGCGCCTCCGGTCTCGGCGATGCAGGCCTGCTCGTCAAGCCCGATCTCGACAAGCTGCCGAACCTCAAGGACGTGCCCGCGCGGTATCGAACGGGCGCTGACGGCTTCGGTGTCGGCTACCTGCTGTGGTCCGACGGCCTGATCTACAACACGTCGACCGTGAAGACGCCGCCGGCGTCCTATGAAGCGCTGTGGGACCCCAAATACGCAGGCCGCCTGTTCTTGCCGCCGCCCGAGTTTGCCGAGGCGGTCGATCTGGCGATCATCGCCGCAAAGATGTCCGGCGGCTCGCAGCAGAACATCGACCCGGGCTTCAAGAAGCTCACGGAGCTGAAGGACCGGGTGATGACGCTCGGCGAGAATCCGAATCAGGTCGCCGACCTGTTTCGCACAGGCTCGCTCGATATCGGCGGCATCTATTCGCCGGCGTTTTTCCCCGACCAGATCAGGAAACCCGAATACAAGATGGGCGTGACCTACGGCATGAAGGAAGGCTTCGCCACGCAACTGATGTTCACGGTGATTCCGAAATCGCACCCTGGCGACCTCGATCTGATTCATGCGTTCATCAACCATTCGCTCGATGCCGGCGTGCAAGGCCGGATG
>NZ_DASXHN010000254.1:0-1930 GCF_036488505.1 Paraburkholderia sp.
GCTTCTGATACTGCTGCCCTGGCCAGTCCCGAAGAACCGGCCCGCATTCCGCATCAAGCGCCCACACTTATCGGCTGTTAGTTTTTAAAGATCGTTGCGCGAATCGCGCAGCACCGCAACCACCGGTGCCGCCTCGTTTCACGTCGCTGCGTCTGCAGCAGAGAAGCGAGATTATGGAGAGCGGGTGACATCGCGTCAAGCCCCTTCCGCGAATTTCTTTGAAGAAAGCGTGCAAAGATGCATGCCCGTATGGAACAAGGCAAAGGCGTCTCCCTCTGGAAAAGATCAACGTGCGCCCCATCTACGTAGACGCGCGAGCAATCCGCGGTGCAGCGCTAAAGCCACGCGCCTGGCTGACCGATAAACTAACTGGCACGCAAGCGACACCGACAAGCACGACCAATTGATGCGCACGATGAGCGCGAATACGCAGGCTCGTATATAATGCGAGCCGCGCAAAATTTCGCATATCCATCGGCCCGCTTCAAGCGGGCTCATCTTTTTTGCTCCCCAGAGCACAGCCCAACAACCGCGTTGAGTCACATCAGGTGATACTGAGCCCTGCTCGAAACGCCTGACGGTAGCGTCTTGCGTCTCATAGCGAAGCCTCTAGAGGAAATTACGTGAACCCTTTCGATCGCGAAGATTCGCAACACGAAACCGCCGCCTTCACCGCCAAAGTTCCCTCGGGCCGCTCGGCCAAAGGCAAGGGCGCCAACAAAGCGATCGCCACGGCAGCCGAACTGCCGCCGCAGCTAGCCGAAGAACGCCAGCGCCTGATGCGCGCGCTGATCCAGCTGGGTAAGGAGCAAGGCTACCTGACCCACGCGCAGATCAACGACCACCTGCCCGACAATTTCACGCAGACGGCCGCGATCGACAGTATCGTCAGCGCGTTCAGCGACATGGGCGTGCAGGTCTACGAGCAGGCTCCGGATGCGGAAACCCTACTGCTCAACTCGAACGCCCCCACCGTGGTCTCGGACGACCAGGCCGACGAAGAAACCGAAGTCGCGCTGTCGACCGTCGACTCGGAATTCGGCCGCACCACCGACCCCGTGCGCATGTACATGCGCGAAATGGGCGCCACCGAGCTGCTCACGCGCGCAGGCGAAATTGCGATTGCGAAGCGCATCGAAGACGGTCTGCACGAAATGGTGCAGGCGATTGCCGCATGCCCGCTCGCCATCTCCGCGATTCTGGCGAGCGCCCAGCAGGTCGCCGACGGCGAACTGCGCGTCGACGAACTGGTCGACGGTCTGAACGAAGAAACGGTCGCCGCGGAAGAGGAAGCAAGCGCCGACGCGGACAGCGATGAAAACGCCAACGTCGATGAAAGCGGCGAAGAAGAGGAAGACGACGACGATGTCGCGGCGGATTCGGCGGCGGCAGATGAAGCGCGTCTGAAGCAGCTCACGAGCGAGTGCCTCGAAATCTTCGCCCAGGTCGGCATGCTGTACGACCAGATGAACGCGGCGCATACGCGCGGCGACGTCAGCTCGAAGGGCTATCTGCGCGCACGTGAGGAAATCCAACAGCACCTCGCGAAGATCCGCTTCACCGCGCGCACGATCGACCGCCTGTGCGGTGACGTGCAGCAGCAGGTTGCGCAGGTGCGCGCGATCGAGCGCAATATCCTGCAGATCGCCGTCTCGAAAGCCGGCATGCCGCGTGAGAAGTTCATCGAGACGTTTGCTGGCACCGAAACCGACCTCGGCTGGACCGAACGCGCGGCGCGCACCGGTGCATCGGCATACGGCGCGGCGCTCCTGCGTTATCTGCCGGCGATCCAGTCCGAGCAACAGAAGCTCGTCGACATCGAAGCAACGGTTTCGCTGCCGCTCAAGCATCTGAAAGAGATCAACCGCCAGATGGTCGCGGCCGAATCGAAGATGCGCAAGGCCAAGAGCGAGATGATCGAGGCGAACCT
>NZ_DASXHN010000263.1:0-2068 GCF_036488505.1 Paraburkholderia sp.
TCGTCGCGGCCGGCGGCATCATTGCAACCGCTCAGCTAGGACCGATCGCGAAGGAATACGGCTTCGCCAGAATGCCGGTCAGCCTGTTGGGCATCACGCTACCGCTCCTGACGATGACGCTGTCCATCGACAATCTGTGTAACGGCTTCACTCGCCCTCTGTGCGGTTTTCTATCGGACCGCATTGGCCGTGAAAACACGATGTTCATGATTTTTCTCGGCGAAGGGGTCGCGCTGCTCGGACTGATGCAGTTCGGTCATAACCCGTACGCGTTCATGTTCTTCGCCGCTGCCATATTCCTCTGTTGGGGCGAAATCTTCTCGATCTTCCCGGCGACCTGTGCGGACACGTTCGGCAGCAAATACGCCGCAGCGAATGCGGGGACGCTCTACACCGCGAAAGGGACTGCTGCGATGCTGGTGCCGGTTGCATCGGTGCTGTCCGCTACCGGTGGCTGGAGCACCGTGTTTATCTCAGCGGCCGTGATATCGATCGCGGCCGCCATATCCGCGAAATTCATTCTCGCCCCTATGAGAAAGCGCTGGATCGAAAACTCAGGCGCGCCAGCCGGTGCGGCCGTCGCCGGGGCACGGCTGCAACCGTCGTCCGGCGGCTCGTCTGATTGAACGATCTCGTGAGCCCGCCGCTCACTATCAACCCATCACGCCCCGCTACCCAGGAGAGATGTCATGGCAGAAGCCGACCAGCTCACAACCGACACTACGTCCCAACAACAGGCGAGCCAAACGACCGATGGATTCCATCTCGTCATCGACGCGCTGAAACTGAACGACATCGATACCATCTTCGGGCTGGTCGGCATTCCGATCACCGACCTCGCGCGGCTTGCCCAAGCGCAAGGGATGCGTTTCATCGGCTTCCGTCATGAACAGCACGCCGGCAACGCGGCGGCGATTTCCGGCTACATCACGCAGAAGCCGGGCGTCTGCCTGACCGTGTCGGCACCAGGCTTTCTCAACGGCTTGACAGCCCTGGCCAACGCGACCACGAACTGTTTCCCGATGATCCTGATCAGCGGGTCGAGCGAACGTGAGATCGTCGATCTGCAACAGGGCGATTACGAAGAAATGGATCAGTTGAACGCGGCAAAGCCTTACGCAAAGGCCGCGTATCGCGTGCTGCATGCGGAGGACATCGGCATCGGTGTGGCGCGTGCGATCCGTGCAGCGGTGTCTGGCCGGCCCGGTGGCGTGTATCTGGACTTACCGGCCAAGCTGCTCGCTCAGACGCTGGACGCCGTGAAGGCGCAGCAGTCGCTAGTGCGAGTGGTCGACGCCGCACCGCGTCAGTTGCCGGCGCCGGAATCGGTCAAGCGTGCGATCGATGTGCTGAAGAGCGCCAAACGTCCACTGATCCTGCTCGGCAAAGGCGCGGCGTACGCGCAGGCTGACGCGGAGATTCGCGCGTTCGTCGAACAAAGCGGCATTCCATATCTACCGATGTCGATGGCCAAAGGTCTGTTGCCCGACACGCACGAGCAATCGGCGGCGGCGGCGCGCTCGTTCGTGCTGCAGGAGGCCGACGTTGTCATGCTGATCGGCGCGCGTCTGAACTGGCTCCTCGCGCATGGCAAGGGCAACACGTGGGGCGCGGAGCCGAAGAAGTTCGTGCAGGTCGATATCTCGCCGACCGAAATCGACAGCAACGTCGCGATCGCCGCGCCGGTGATCGGCGATATCGGTTCGTGCATGGCGGCGCTTCGCGCAGGCCTCGATGCGAGTTTCGCGAAGCCGGGCGTTGAGTGGACCGGCGCGATTGCCGAGCGCAAGAACAAGAATCTCGCCAGGATGGCCGCAACGCTCGACAAGAATCCGTCGCCGATGAATTTCCACAGTGCGTTGCGTGCGATCCGCGATGTGCTGAAGACGCGCCCGGACATCAACGTCGTCAACGAGGGCGCGAATACGCTCGACTACGCGCGCAGCATTATTGACATGTACGAGCCGCGCAAACGCTTCGATTCGGGCACGTGGGGAATCTTGGGTATCGGTATGGGCTTCGCCATCGGCGCGGCGGTAACGACAGGCAAACCGGTGGTCGCGATCGA
>NZ_DASXHN010000220.1:0-11510 GCF_036488505.1 Paraburkholderia sp.
AATGGTTCGCGCGATCACGCTCGTGATCACGTCATGTATCACGCTGGCGTTCTTTTTGAAAATATATGCGCCCGCGTTCACGCATCGTTGATCCCTTGGAGGAAATCGTGCTCAGTGCGTTGTTGGAAACGGTTGGGACACTGGCGATTCTGGTGAGTGTTGCGGTGCAGTTTCGCCGGAGCCGGTGATACGGCGACGAACGTTCGCCGCTCAATTCACGCCATCGGTGCTCATCACTCGCGCCATTCCGCCCGCCGGCCGACGTAGAGCAATATCGAACGGGTTGATCTGCGGACCGATCGCCTCGGCCTGCCGCCGCAGCAATTCGACCACCGTTGGCAGACGATCATCGCCAAGACGTGCTGCCAGCGTTCCGACGCTCAACGCTGCGACTGCCACACCCGTGCGATCGAGAATCGGCACCGCCACGCCCGCCATGCCGTCGAGTACGCCGCTGTTGCGACCCGCGTAGCCCAACTGGCGCACGCGTTCGATCTCGGTGCGCAAATAGACTTCGTCGACCACGCCGTAGCCGCGCACGCGCGGCACGTTGAAGCGGATGATTTCTTCGCGCTCGGCTTCGGGCAGGAATGCCAGAATCGCCAGACTTCCCTGGCCCACACCCAGTGCCACACGCCCCCCGACATCGCCGGTGAACGAGCGGATCGTAAACGGCCCCTCGCAGATATCGAGGCACACCGCGTCGAAGCTGCTTTTGACGAGCAGAAACACCGTGTCGCCCAGACTGGCGCACAGGCGCAGCAGTGCGGGGCGGCACAGTGTGCGCATGCCGCTCGGATTGCCCGCTTGCGCCGCGAGCGCAAAGAAGTCCACGCTGAGCCGATATAGCCGGGACGTTTCGTCCTGTTCGACGACGCCTTGCGCGATCAGCGCATGAAGGATGCGATGCACCGTGCCTTGCGTGAGGCCGACGGCTTTCGCGACGCGCGTGACACGCCCGCCGTCCGGTTGCGCTTCGGACAATGCGCGGATCACTGCGAACGCGCGTTCCAGCATGCCGGGGCCGGCCACGGGCTGCGCGGTAGCGTCGGCGGTGGCATTTCGTTTGACGGCGGCATTCATCATGATGTGGCGGGCGTTATTTCAATGACCGGAACACTATACGGCGTTGCGGCGGAAGGCAATGATTGCGTACCGGTCTGCGAGATTGCTCTGCCTGGGCAAGACCGTAGGGGATTCACCGGACATCACGCAGCGGAATAGGTAGCGACCGATAACTCAGAAGTCTTCCATCCAACGGAATCAAAAGAAAAGGCATATCGCTGAACGGAATTTGAAATTGACTCGAGGTAATTTGGCTGGCTAGAGTCGGTCTTCGACACAGTCAGTCGATTGAACCGGCGTCGAATCCTCCAAAGGCCAGAGCATGTCGTTCCTCACACTCACGGACGTAACGAAGTCATTCGGTGATCTGCAAGCAGTCGCCGATGTGAACCTGTCAGTGGAAAAAGGCGAGTTCGTTTCGTTGCTCGGGCCGTCCGGCTGTGGCAAGACCACCACCTTGCAGATGATCGCGGGCTTCGTCGAGACGACGCGTGGCTCCATCACACTCGATGGCCGCGACATCACGCACATGAAGCCGAATAAGCGCGGCCTCGGCATCGTGTTCCAGAGCTACGCGCTGTTTCCGCACATGAGCGTCGCTGACAACGTCGGCTTCGGCCTGGAGATGCGCAATATCGACAAGCGGGAGCGCAACGAGCGGATTCGCGAGGCGCTCTCGCTGGTGCGCCTCGACACGCTCGCGCATCGCTTTCCGCGTGAACTCTCCGGCGGTCAACGGCAGCGCGTGGCGCTTGCCCGTGCGATCGTGATCGCGCCGCCGGTCTTGCTGCTCGACGAACCGATGTCCAATCTCGACGCCAAGCTGCGCGAAGACATGCAGTTCGAGCTGCGCGGCATTCAACGCAAGATCGGCACGACCACCATCATGGTCACGCATGATCAATCCGAGGCTTTATCGATCAGCGATCGCGTGGTGGTGATGGAAGCCGGCCGCATCACGCAGATCGATACGCCATACGAAGCGTACGAACGCCCGGAAAATCGCTTCGTCTCGCAGTTCATCGGCAAGGCCAACATGCTGCCGGGCACCGTGGTCGCCTGCGACGGCGACGCGATCTGTATCGACCTGGGGCACGACATCGCCGAGGCGGGGCACACGAGGCAGTTGCCGGCGAGCGAGCCCGTGGTCGGCGTGGGCGACGCGGTGACGTTGTGCATCCGCCCGGAAAAGCTGCGCCTGTGCGCACCGCAGGCGGGGCGTATGTCGGCCACCGTGGCAAGCCGTTTCTTCCTCGGCAGTCAATGGCTGTACCGGCTGGACAGCCGGCTCGGCGAAGTGCTGGTGTGCTGCCAGAATGAAGGTACCGAGCCGCTGGCCGAAGGCGCGAACGTCGGTGTCGACTGGAACAGTGACGCGGTCCGCTTCATTCAACGGGATGCGCATCATGGCTAGCACGCTACCGGCCACCGACGGCCGCGAGATGAAATCCGGCCACGTGGGCCGCGCGCGCTGGCATGCGTATCTGCCTCTGTGGCTGATGTGCGCGCCCGCCTTTCTGTTATTCGTGGCGCTCGTGCTGGTGCCGCTGCTGATGACGCTGGTGCTGACCTTCTATCGTTTCGATCCGGCCACTGGTCCGATCGCCGCGTTCCAGTTCGGCAATTACGTGCAGGTACTGGGTTCGTCGTATTACCACACGATCTTTCTGCGCACGTTCGGCATTGCATTTCTCGTCACGCTGCTGTGTGCCGTGATCGGCACGCCCGAAGCCTACGTATTGTCGCGCATGCGCGACCCGTACCGCTCGATGTTTCTGCTGGTAATCCTCGCGCCGCTGCTGGTGTCGGTGGTGGTGCGCGCATTCGGCTGGAGCATGCTGCTCAGCACCAACGGCCTCGTGAACCAGGCGTTTGGCCTGTTCGGGCTCGGGCCATACAAGCTCGAGTACACGACCTTCGCGATCGTGATTGCACTCGTGCACGTGATGCTGCCGTTCATGGTGATACCGGTGTGGACCGCGCTGCAGAAGCTCGACCCGCAAACCGAAAACGCCGCGCTGTCGTTGATGGCGTCGCCGGCCACCACGCTGCGCCGCATCGTGTTGCCGCAACTGACGCCGGGCATTCTGTCGGGCAGCCTGATGGTGTTCGGTCTGTCGGCGAGCGCGTTCGCGATTCCCGGCCTGCTCGGCGGACGACGCCTGAAAGTTGCCGCTACCGCCGTGTACGACGAATTCCTCGGTTCGCTGAACTGGCCACTTGGCGCGACCATCGCGCTCCTGCTGCTGGTCGCGAATCTGATCGTGATGCTCACGTACTACCGGGTTGTGGAACGCAGGTACGCCAGAAGTTTCGGCTAGTTTATCGGCTCGCTCAATGAAAACGTCATGAGAAAAAACGGCCCCATTGCGCTGATCTTCCATACGCTCGTGATCGCATTCGTGCTCGCGCCGCTCGTGATCGTCGTGCTGGTCGCGTTCACGCCCGGCGAAACGCTCACGCTGCCCACGCACGGCGTCTCGCTGCGGTGGTTCCGCGCGATCCTCGACTACCCCGATTTCATCGGCGCGTTTTTCAACAGTCTGAGGCTCGCGTTCGCTTCTGCGACGTTGTCGCTGATCGTGGCGCTCCCCGCCGCGCTCGCCATCGGCCGCGCGCGCTTTCCGGGCCGCGGCTTTCTGAACGGCCTGTTGCTGTCGCCGCTCGTGATCCCCGGCCTGGTACTTGGCATTGCGCTGCTGCGCTTTTTCGCGCTGATCGGCGCGACCGGTTCGTTCGCGTGGCTCGTCGTCGCGCACATGATCATCATCACGCCGTTCGTCATGCGGCTCGTGCTGGCTTCGGTGAGCGGGCTCGATCGCAGCATCGAGCACGCCGCGCACTCGCTCGGCGCCGATCCGTGGACCACCTTTCGCCGCATCACCTTCCCGATGATTCTGCCGGGCGTCACCGGCGGCTGGCTGCTCGCCTTCATCAACAGCTTCGACGAGTTGACCATGTCGATCTTCGTCACGTCGCCGCAAACCGTCACGCTGCCGGTACGCATGTACATGTATGCGACCGAATCGATCGATCCGATGATGGCCTCCGTCTCGGCGCTGGTGATCTTCATTACCGGCGGTGCAATGCTGTTGCTCGACCGCGTGTATGGCCTGAACCGCATCCTGATCGGCCAGCATTGATGTCCTCTTCCAAGCACGCTCTGATGCCGTCCGTTTCCCTCTTTGCTGAAGCCGGCGCGCCGCGCCGAGAGCCGCAATTCGTCCGCTTGGCCGAAACGCGGCGCGAACCGCTGCACTTTTTTGTCGACGGCGAGCAGGTCGCCGCGCTGCAAGGCGATACGCTGCTGAGCGCCGTGCTGATGCACCAGCGCCACCTGCGCGAAAGCGAATTCAGCGGCGCGCCGCGCGCGGGCTTTTGTCTGATCGGCGCATGCCAGGACTGCTGGATGCGCGCCGAGGACGGCACGCGCGTGCGCGCATGCTCGACGCTCGTGACCGAAGGCATGCGCGTGCTCACGCGGGCTGCCGCTGCGCAAGGCGGCGCTACCGGTAAAGCCGGAGACGCGCAATGAGCGGCGAGCGCAGCATCGTGATCGTCGGCGCCGGACCGGCGGGCGTGCGCGCCGCCCAGACGCTGGTCGCAGCGGGGCTAAGACCGATCGTGATCGATGAAAATGCCCGCTGTGGTGGGCAGATTTATCGGCAACCGCCTGCTCATGGTGGCTTCGAGCGGTCGAAAAAAACGCTCTACGGCTTCGAAGCGCACAAGGCCGAAGCCTTGCATTCGACGATGGCGGCGCTGCTTCCTCACGTCGACTATCGCCCGGACACACTCGCGTGGGCATGCGAAACGGGCCGTCTCGATACCTTGCACGCGGGGCGCGAGCTGAGCGTGCCGTTCTCGCATCTGATCATCGCGAGCGGCGCGACCGACCGCGTGCTGCCGATGCCGGGCTGGACCCTGCCCGGCGTCTACACGCTGGGCGCGGCGCAGGTCGCGCTGAAATCGCAAGGCTGCGCGATCGGCCGGCGCGTCGTGCTGGCCGGCACCGGAGCGTTGCTGTATCTGGTCGCATACCAGTACGTGAGGGCGGGTGCACAAGTCAGCGCCGTGCTCGACACGAGTCCGTTTTCGCAGCAGATCGCCGCGGTGCCGAAACTCGCGCATCTGCCGTCCACTTTCGCGAAAGGCCTCTCTTACGTTGGCTGGCTCAAAGCGCATCGCGTGCGCATCGAGCGCGATGTGATGCTGGTCGGCATCCGCGGTGTAGACGGTGTGCAAGCGCTCGAATGGCGGCGCTCGTGTGAAGGCTCGCGCACTGAAACGATTGCATGCGACGGTATCGGCGTGAGCTTTGGGCTGAAACCCGAAACCCAGCTCGCCGATCTTGCGGGCTGCCGCTTCCGTTTCGACGCGACCCATCGCTGCTGGCTCCCCGAGGTGGACCCGATGGGACGCAGCTCGCTGCGCGGCGTCTATCTCGCCGGCGATGGCGCCGGCATCGCCGGCGCGGATGCCGCCGAACTGGCCGGGCGCCGGGCGGCGCTCGCGTTGCTCGACGACCTTGGCATCGCGCATCCGCGGGCTCCGGGCCTGCCGGATGCCGCGGCGATCGCGCGCAGGCTGAAACGCATCGCGGTGTTTCGCGAGGGCATCGAACTGGCCTTCGCGCCGCCGGCGCGATGCACGTCGCAATGGCCGGACGACATGATCGTTTGCCGCTGCGAAGAGATCGATGCGCGCACGCTGCGGGCTTGCATCAGAGCCGGCGACGCACATGAAATCAATCGTCTGAAGGCGCTCACGCGCGCCGGAATGGGCCGCTGCCAGGGCCGCATGTGCGGCGAAGCCGCGCTGAGCCTGCTTGCCGAAGAAACCGGCAAACCGCTCGACGCGTTGGGCCGCTTGCGCAGCCAGCCGCCGGTCAAGCCGATTCCGCTGTCTGCGCAGACGATGGCCGACGAGTTCGCCGAAATTCCGCTGGAAGCGCGCGATGAGTGACACATTGCACTACGACGTCGCGATCGCGGGGGGCGGGCTGGTGGGGGCCTCGGCTGCGCTGGCACTGGCGCGGCGCGGCCTGCGCGTGGGCCTGTTCGAGCGACGCTACTGCGGGGCCCAGGCGAGTGGTGTGAACTATGGCGGCGTGCGTTGCCAGGGACGCCCGGTTGAACAAATGCCGCTTGCGATCCGCGCGCGGCGCGTCTGGGACCGCTTGCCGGAATTGATCGGCATCGACGGCGAATTCACGGTATCGGGACATTTGCGCCTCGCTCGCAGCGAGAGCGATCTCCTCGCGCTGCAAAACTGGGCCGACATGGCGCGTGGCTATGGACTGAATGCGCAACTGATCAGCGGTGCGGCGTTCCGCCAACGTTATCCGTGGCTCGGGCCGGCGGCCGTCGGCGGCTCGCTGTGCGCGACCGACGGCCATGCCAATCCGCGCCTCGTATCCCCCGCATTCGCGCGAGCCGCGCGGGCCGCCGGTGCGGACGTGCGCGAGCAAACCGAACTCGGCGACATTCATCACGACGGCACACGCTTCCAGTTGCGCGCTGGCGATGTGCGTACCAGTGCTGATTGGCTCATCAATTGCGCGGGCGCGTGGGCCAATACGGTGGCGGCCTGCTTCGGCGAGGCCGCGCCAATGAAATCGATCTACCCGAACATGTGGGTCACCGAACCACTGCCGTTGTTCATCACCCACAACCTCGGTGTGTATGGCGGTGGGATCTACGCGCGGCAAGTCGCGCGCGGCAATTGCGTGATCGGCGGCGGACGGGGACATGGCGACGGCGAATACGCTCAGCCGTCGACGGAAACCACGCGCGTGGTGATGCGCGACGCGTGTGCGCTGCTGCCCGCGTTGCGCGAGGCGCTGCTGATTCGCACATGGAGCGGCGTGGAAGGCGAAACGCCGGACAGCAATCCGATCATCGGTGCGAGCCGTACCGTGCCGCGTCTGTTGCATGCGTTCGGTTTTTCAGGCGGCGGCTTCCTGCTCGCGCCAGGTGTCGGCGAAGTGCTCGCCGAACTCGTCGTTGACGGTGCCACCGCCACGCCGCTCGATGCTTTCTCGATTGACCGCTTTGCTGCTATCGCGACCTCGCCGGTCGCCTAAACCCTCGCGTCGTTTAGTGACCCTCAGGAGACCTTCGATGAAACTGTTCAAGACGCTCGCGGCGCTGACCGCAATGTGCGCATTCGGCGCTGCGCCGTCGGCGTGGTCGCAAGCCAAAACCATCTACATCGGTATGAACGGCGGGCCGATGGAGAAGGCGTATACGAGCCAGGTCCTGCCCGACTTCGAGAAAGCCAACAATGTGAAGGTGGTGGTGGTGCCGGGCACCTCGTCGGACATTCTCGCCAAGCTGCTCGCCAACAAGACGAATCCGCAGATCCACGTCGTGTTTCTCGACGATGGCGTCATGGCGCGCGCGGTCGGCATGGGCGTGTGCAAGAAGCTCGACGACGCACCGGTACTGAAGGAACTCTATCCGTTTGCGCGCATGAAGGACGATATGGGCGCGGGCGTGCAACTCGGCATGACCGGTATTGCGTACAACAAGAAGCTGTTTGCCGAGAAAGGCTGGGCGCCGCCTACCTCGTGGATGGATTTCGCCGATCCCAAGTACAAGGACAAGGTGGTGTTTCAATCGGCTTCGAGCAGCACTTTTGGCCTGCACGGCTTCCTTGCCATCAACCGTCTGATGGGCGGCAGCGAGCAGAACGTCGAACCGGGCTTCACCAAATGGCCGAGTACGGTGGGCCCGAACGTGGTCGAGTACATACCGAATTCGGCGAAGATTTCCGAGATGGTTCAAACCGGCGACGCTGGTCTGTTTCCGCTGTCGCCGACCGGCGTCGGCGATCTGCAGGACAAGGGCGTTCCGGTCGGATACGTGAATCCGAAGGAAGGCGCGGTGCTGCTCATGGTCGATCTATGCGTGGTCAACAATAACCCGGACCCGCAACTCGCGCAGAAGCTCGCGCAATTCCTGCTGTCGGCCCCGGCTCAGACGAAGGCCGCCGAAGCCGGCAAACAGATTCCCACCAACCGTCTCGCGAAGATGACGCCGTCGATGCAGCAAAGCCTCGGCAGCATCGACGATCTGGTGCGCAAAGTGACAGTGGTGGATTGGGACGCGATCAATGCGCACCGCGCGCAGTGGGATGCGCGCTGGAATCGTCAGATCGAGAAGTAGTGAGCGGATGGTGATAGTCACGCACCGTGAGCTTCGATAGCGTGCGGTGCGAGACGGCCATCATGGTCGACTGTCGTGCCCGCTATCGCCGAGCCAGGTGGCGTAGCCTTTCCATGCGCCATCGACGACAAGCTCACGCACGCTTTTGGAAATCAGTTCCGATACCGGCCCACGCCGGCGGTCCTGCTCGGTGCCGCGTATGACTATACGGACGGCAACGGCGTGAACGCGAACCCAGGCGCGAAATATCATCAGGGAGAACTGTGTGCGCATACTTCCTGTCGAAGCGCACGACGGTCTACGTGATCGGCGTGTACCAGCATGCGTCCGGCACCGATTCCACCGGCAAGCAGGCAGTGGCCGCGATTAATCTGCTGACACCGTCGACGTCGAATTCGCAGGCGGTCGTGCGGGTCGGATTGCGTCAGAAGTTCTGACCTCTAGTTCTTTCCGGCAGCACCTTCCAGCGCCCATTCACCGTCGGGCAAGCGGCAGAGCACAGCTTCCTCGCTCAGCGTCTGCAGTTCGAGGGCGATTTCGCGGCCGTCCTGGCTAAGCTGGCCGATCTGCCGGAGTCGTCGTCGATCGGCCGCTTGCCGGTCGGCCAACTGTCACCCGGCTCGCTCGCGCATGCACACGTCATTGTGCCGGGCTTCTGTTCGTGTGCTTCCTTGACTTCAATACTCTGCTCGTGTCGCAGCGTTCGCTCGTCTCGATGCTCGCGCCAGGCGGCCGCGATGACGCGGCCACGGGCGTCGGCCACAGCTCGTACCCGATTGCCCTCACGCTCCCGGCAGCTGGCCGTTCGAGCACGAACGCGCGTGCGCCGTGTCGTGCCCCGTTCGGGGCTCGCTTTATGCTGGCTTATAATCGCGGCCAGTGTGAAGGCCCGCCGCCGTGCAAGGCCTGAGTTTGCCGCCTCCGGCATGAAGGTGACGCCGTCGATGGAATCGTCCGAAAGGCGGGTATTAGAAAAGGGGATACGAATCGTGCGCATGTTCGGGCTGATTGACCGGCGCAGCCTCCAGCGAGCCAACCGGCTATGGCTACATTACGGTGTGTTCTGGATGGGCGCCATTGCCGTCGGCCTGGTCGCCGTGCTCTACGCGAAGCTGATCGATTTCGGCTACGGGGTGTTTCTGCGCTACGCGGCTGACCGGTGGTGGTTGCCGCTTTTCGTCGCGCCCGCGACCGGCGCAGTCACGGTCTGGCTTACACGCCGTTTCTTCGATGGCTCCGAAGGCAGCGGTATCCCTCAGGTCATCGCGATGCTGCACGGGCCGAGCGAACTCGGCCCGCGACTGCTGGCGCTGAGGATCCTGGTCGGGAAGATCTTCGTCTCGTTTCTTGCGATCCTCGGTGGCTTCACGATCGGCCGCGAGGGACCCACGATTCACGTCGGCGCCGCGCTGATGTTCAGTCTCAGGCGCTTCTATCCGCGGCGTTTTCTGACGATCCGGCCAGGCGTGCTGGAGAGCCGGCTCGCGCTCGCGGGCGCGGCCGCCGGTTTGTCCGCGGCATTCAATGCGCCGCTCGCGGGAGTCGTCTTCGCGATCGAGGAACTCATGCGCAGTTTCGAGCAGCGCACCAGCGGCGTGCTGATCACGGCCATCATTTTCGCTGGCGTCGTTTCGCTGGGGCTTCAGGGAAATTATGTGTATTTCGGCACGATCGATGTCGGCTCGCGCCTGCCCGAATGGCTCAGCCTCGCTGTCGTGGTGATCGGCGTGATCGCCGGCGTGCTGGGCGGGTGTTTCTGCTGGCTGCTGCTTAATACGAAGCGCTGGATGCCGCAATCGTTGTTCGAGCTGCGCGGCCAGCGGCCCGTGCTGTTCGGCGCGGTGTGCGGCCTGGTCATCGCGGTCGTCGGCGTGCTGGCGCACGGTCATACGTTCGGCAGCGGGTACGCCGAGGCGCGCAGCATGCTGGAAGGCAGCGCGCATGTCAGCGCCGCGTATCCGCTGTTGAAGATGGTCTCGATGGTGGGATCGTACCTGCCGGGCGCGCCGGGCGGTCTGTTCGCACCGTCGCTTGCGATCGGCGCAGGCATCGGCAATACGGTGCACATGGTGTTCTCGCAGATGCAACTGCCGATGCTGATCGCGCTCGGTATGGTCGGCTATCTGGCGGCGGTCACGCAGAGTCCGATCACGGCGTTCGTGATCGTCATCGAGATGATCAACGGGCACGCCCTCGTCATCTCGCTGATGGCGACGGCGCTCATTGCGAGCCGCGTGTCGCGTCTATTTGCGCCGCCGCTGTACGAAGCGCTTTCCGAACGTTATCTGCGGGAGCCGTGAGGCAAATGCAGGTAGTCCCGCAAACACATGGCCCCTCGCGATGCGAAGGGGCCCATCGCTAACATTCCACGATCGCCTTGACGACACCGCCGGCAGGATCGAGCAGTGTCGCGAACTGCGCAGGCACATCGGCCAGCGCGAGCCGATGCGTGTTGAGCGCGCGGTCCGGGATGTGTCCGGCACGCATCGCCTTGATGACCGTGTCGAAGTCCTCGAGCGTCGCGTTGCGGCTGCCGAGCAGGGTGGCTTCGCGTTTGTGGAATTCCGGGTCTGAAAAAGTGATCGTGTCGGCCACGATCGATACGAGCACATACCGGCCGCCATGGGCGATGAACTGGAAGCCCCTCTCCATTGCTTTCGGGTTGCCCGTCGCGTCGAACACCACATCGAAGAAGTCGCCGTCCGTCAGCGCCGACAATTGCGCGTGATCGCCGTCGCCGGTCTGCACCGCCGCGGCGGCGCCTAGTTGTTTCACGCAGAAGTCGAGCCGGTCCGCACGGGTGTCGAGGGCGGTCACCGTCGCGCCGCGCAGTCTGGAGAACGTCAGCACCGCCATGCCGATCGGTCCCGCGCCGACCACGAGCACGCGCTCGCCTTGCTTCACGTCGCCACGCCTGACCGCATGCGCGCCGATCGCGAGGAATTCGACCATGGCCGCCTGATCGAGCGTGATGCCTTCGGCCTTGTGGACGAACTGCGCGGGCACGCTCAGGTACTCGGTGAACGCGCCGTCCCGGTGCACGCCCAGCACCTGGATGTTCACGCAGCAATTGGTCTTGCCGCGGCGGCACGCGATGCATTGGCCGCACGACAGATACGGCATCACGAAGACCTGGTCGCCCGCAACGAGTCCGCTGCGCGGCGGCGCCTGTTCGACGATGCCGGACAACTCGTGGCCCATCACGCGCGGATAGGCCAGATACGGCTGATTTCCCGTGAAAATATGCAAGTCGGTACCGCATACGCCGACCCGCTT
>NZ_DASXHN010000318.1:0-13978 GCF_036488505.1 Paraburkholderia sp.
GAAACAGAAGTTTTGCGGTGCATGCAACCGTCGTGCAGATATTTTTTGAGACGTTTCGTGGAGTATTGACGTATGTATGCAGGCTATAAGACGATCCTCTTGACTTTGTTGATGGGGTGGCAAACTTTGGTCATCGGACAACCCGCCAGTGGTTATGGAATTTTGGCGGGTGACTGTAGTGAGGACGATGAATGTGTGGCTGCTCTGAGTAGTAAGAGCTCGGCTTTACGGGAGTTTTGCGATTCGATCGATTTTTTGGCCTATTGGAAGCGATCGACTGACAGATACTTAATTCAGTGCAGATCCGGAGATACTTCTGAAGATGATGTTGTGTGGGTCGTGGATGGGAAGGCCGGGCTTTTTTTCAGATTGAATTACGGGCGGTTCATCAAAAAGAGCACGCTCGCGAAAAGTCCAAATATGGAAATTCCAGACAAATTCCGCGCCCGGAACCTTTGCAACCCAGTAGACCTCGCGAAGCTCCGCGCAAGTGATTTCATCCTTCTCGACAAAGAGCCCGCCAGTGATGAGGACAACCCGTATTGCTACGCCCCAACCTATCTAACGCTGCAGGGCGGCGAGCTCATTGTGAGTACCAGTGACAACCCCGCAAAAGTTGGTGATCCGGACCATGCCGTTCACGCAGTTCCAGTTCGCGACCGGCAGCACTTGAAGCACTTGCTGGACGCTCTGCGTCGGTGGCGTCCGCAATCGTAGGAAGAAGGCAGTATCGACTCACGGAATTTACACGGATTGACTTCGGGAGAGAGACGGAATGAAAAAACTAGCATACCAAGGCGACAGCACGAGTCACGGCGGAAAGATCCTCACCGGCTCGGATCGAATCAAGGTCGGGGGCCGCCGCGCGGCACGCGTCGGAGACCTCGTGTCCTGCCCGATTCATGGCGACAACCCAATTATTGAAGGCGCAGGCGGCATCAAGGATGCTGGCACGCCGCTTTCACGTGACGGAGACAAGACCCAGTGCGGGAGCGTCCTCATCGCTCTATCTGATGGCGCGACGGTTAAATAAACGAATGCCGATCGACTTCGCGTGTGTGCCGCCACGGATGACGGTGCCTCCGCCACCGCAACTATCAAAGCCGTTCTGGGCAGCGCTTCTTTGCGTCCTGCTGTCTTTAGGTGCTGCGCTAACGATCTTTCTGGCGTCGCAACGCACACCGACCAATCCGATCTGGTTCTGGTCGTGTGTCATCGGCTATCCGATGCTTTCATGGGCGTTTTTGCTGTGCTGTCGTCTTGGTTATTTGTATGCGCGACGCAGCGAAGCGATAGCCGTAAATCGAGTTAGCGAGCGCGAGAGCGAAAAATGTCATGCACTTGCCAGCGTGCCACTCGCACTGATAGGTCATGCCTGGCGTTTCTCCGCCGCTCGCGACGAGAACGACGTTCAAGGAGTTGTCGACGGCAGCCTCAAGTTGGAAACTCGGGCGAGCGAGGCCAAGCCGAATACCGATGTCGAAGCACGCTGGATAGAAGTCCCCGATCAGCAGTTCCATGCCGGAAATGAACTTACGGAGTATTCCCGTCATCACGTGGTCTGCAACTGGCTTCTGGCCCAGTTGATCGATAACCTGACGCCGCAACTCGCTGCTCTTCCCGCGCGTATGACGCTTCAGATCGAAGCAGTTTCGCGTTGCGCGCTTGAAAACAACGATGTGTCAGCGCGACTCAAGGAACTCGTTGGCGGGAAGTTCCCGGCATTGCGCGTGACCGTAAAATCCTCCACCAAACACCTCTCGTTGTTTAGCGCGGACGCCTGGTTCGACAGCATGAGGCCAGACGTCGCTCATCTGCTGGTCGCGGTTCAACTGCGCAACGCCGTCAGCGAACGCCTGCAGAACGGTGTTGCCGAGGCGGGCGTTGCACTACTGCTGGCGCACCCAACTCGTGCCCGAACGAACGGGGAAGCTCACTCTCTCCTTCTGCACCGTCCCGATCGCGGTTCCGCCAATGCGGTATGCGAGACCGTGCAACGCGCTACGCGTTGGGGAAACACGAAGTCGAACAACCTTGGGGCGATCTGGAGTCATGGAGTTTCGCCTGAAATGGAGTTGGCAATCAGGTCGTCGGCCGGATTCGACGAGCAAGCGTCGAGAATTGACCTCAGAACCACGGTTGGAGATTGCGGGGATGCGGGCGGCTGGCTAGCGACCGCACTCGCGGCTGAGCTCGCGGCGCGAAGCGGTAAGCCGCAACTCGTCCTTACGCAGAAAAATAGCGACTTGATCGCGCTCGTGTGCAGAAAACAAGCATGAATGAAAACAAGCATGAATGAACACAAGTCTGAACCGGTAGGCCTTTTCATTGGCATCGGAATCTGCATCGTTTTCTTTGCGGTGGGTCTGGCCGTCTGGATCGAAGGGGGCACCCGCGGATGGGCGTATGAGACGCGAATCATCATTGAACTGAGTCTGTTCTCGGGCATGCTCATCGCACTGATGCTCGTCAAGTACTTTGAAGCTGTCCTGCTCTGGATCGCCTCGATGCACGCAACGAGGTGGCTGGTTCGCTACGATTCGATAAAAAGGCAAGCGCACGCTGCCGGCGAAGGTCCGGCAGCGGCGCATATCGCCGCACCGCAAAAGATCGTCGAATTACGTAGCGCTCTGTGCGCTCGCCACGGCCGGCAATGGCGCTATCGCGATCGCTGGATCATGATCGCCGGTGATCTCCCGTTGGTCAAACGCCTCGCCCCCGGCCTCGTCGAGCAAGGCTACATAATCACCGGCAACACCGTCCTGCTTTACACCAAACAAACCACCACCACCCTCGACACCGACTGGCTCACCGAGATCCGCCGCCTGCGCCATCGCCGCCCGATCGACGCGATCGTGGCCGTAACACGCAATCGCAGCACGTCGGCGAATTCCCCGTTCGACGCCGACGCGCTCGGCCAACGCGTTGCTCGCCACGCCCGCGCGCTTCGGTGGTCCGCGCCCGCGTATCTGCTCAACGTGACGGACTTCGGTATTGAATCGAAGGGCACGGACCAGGCCATCGGCACCACATGGTCGAACCCGCGCATCAAAGCCGGCGAAATCGATACGTCGCTGCAGGAGCTGATCCGCAACCTCGCGGACGCGGGTGTCACGCGGATGGCGCGGAATGATGCTGACCGCTATCCGGCCGAACTGTCGCAACACATCGAGCGCCTGGGCGGCGCTTTGTCTGGACTCGTCATACAGACCGCGCATTCGCATTACTGGCGTCAGGCGGTCCACGGCCTTCTGTTCGCGCCGCTTTTCAAGACGCGGGAACTCGCCCCGCCAGCGGCAACAGAAAGGACCGGCGAAGCGAAGGAAGCAGAAGACGATGACCAGCCTGCCACCCCCCAACACCACTCAATCTGGCAAACCATCGCCAACCACAGCCGCGCACTTCACGGCCGCCACATCGGCTTGTCACTCTCGACGGCCGCGGCATGGGCCACCACCGCCGCACTCGCGCTCTGGATCACCGGCACGATGTTCTCCGGTTTCGCCAACCGCGCGACGATCGATACGGCGAGCAGCACGTTAGCGAAACTCTCTCGCCCACAAGACCGCACCCAGTCGATGCAAACGCTCGAGAACCTCGACAAGCAGCTCGACACACTCGAATCGCGCCAACGCGACGGCGCCCCCTGGTTCGCCCGCTTCGGCCTGAACCGCGACGCGGCGTTACTCGACGCCCTCTGGCCCGGCTACGAAATTGCCGCAGGCCGTATTCTGGTCGCCCCGATTCGCGAACAGATCGAGGCGCATCTGCACCAACTGGGCTCGCTCACCGACGCCGAAATCGCGAGCGGCGGCAACACCCAGGTACAAGCCGCTTACCACACGTTAAAGGCCTACATGATGCTGGCCAAACCCGAGCGCGCAGTCGCGGCTTTCCTTACCCCACAGCTTGCCGCAACGAGTGCCCCCACGCGCCCCGACGACTCCCCGCTATCCCCCGGCGCATGGGAAGACCTGCGCCAGCATGCAATCGCGTTCTTCGCGAAGCACTTCGGGCGGCGCGTCGCGGCGAACGGTTCATCGCTGGCCATCGTGCCCGACAGCGGCCTCATCTCGGCGACGCGTCAAACGATCATCGGCGTGCGCGGCATCCAGAATTCGACCGACGCGGTCTATCAGCAGATTCTCGATGACGCGAAAGCCAAGTACCCGCCCGTGTCGCTCGCGACGCTGCTCGGCGACACATCGAGCCATGGGCTCTTCAGCACGACCGCGACGATTCCCGGCGTCTTCACGCGCGCCGCGTGGGACGAGCGCATCGCGAAGGCCATCGACGACGCCAGCGAGCAGAGCAAGCTCGCCGGCGACTGGGTGCTGTCGGACGTGAAGGCCGCGAACGAGCCGCCGTCGTCGCTGAAAGCCGCGTTGCACGAACGCTACTTCGACGATTACGCGCGCGCGTGGGAGCAGTTCCTCAACAGCGTGCGCTGGCAATCCGCGCCGACGCTGTCGGCGACCGCCGATCAATTGACGCTGCTCGGCGATCCACAGCGCTCGCCGCTGGTCACGCTGATGAACGCGATCGTCTATCAGGCGGCCACCGGCGCGAGCACGCAGTCGCTGTCCGATACGCTGATCGGCAAGGCGCAGCAACTGGTCGGCACCGACGAGAAAGATCCGTCGAAGAAGGCACAACCGCAACTCGCGCCGCTGGCGGTCGCGTTCGGGCCGATCCTGCGGCTGAGCGGCGGCGGTTCGCCGTCCGCCGCCGCGCCGGCTAACGGCAAAGTCACCGCACCAATGGCCGCGACCGGCGATCTGAGCCTCGCGCGCTATCTCGAGCGCGTGACTGCGATGCGGCTGAAGATCGAGCAGATGGTGTCGAGCCCCGACCCCGACGCGATGTCGCGTCTCGCCGCGCAAGCCGTATTGCAAGGCAAGACCTCCGACATCGCCGACAGCCGCGACTACGCGAGCCGCCTCGCCGCGAGTCTCGGCGAGCAGTGGGCCGGTTTCGGCCAGCTGTTCCAGGCGCCGCTGGATCAAACCTGGCAAGTGCTGGTGCAACCGGCTGCGGCGAGTATCAACGAGATCTGGCGTACCGCGATCGTCGCGGACTGGAACGGTGCGTTCGGCGGCCGCTATCCATTTGCCGACTCCGACAACGATGCGTCGCTGCCGGAAATGGCGCGCTTCATGCGCGCGGATAACGGCGTCATCGCGCAGTTCGTGACGACGCAACTGGCGGGTGTCGTCGAGCGTCAGGGCGATCGTTGGGTCGCGGCCCAGGGCGCGAGCCACGGCACTTTGACACTCGATCCCGCGTTCCTCGACGGCTTGAACCGGCTGATGCGCGCAGCCACCGTGCTGTTTCCGTCCGGTGACGCGCACGTGCGCTACGAGCTGCGCGCGGTGCCGACACCGGGCATCACCGATATGCGCTTCGTGCTGTCGGGGCGCGAGCTGCACTACTTCAACCAGAAGGAGGAATGGACGCCGTTCCTGTGGCCCGGCGATTCGATTGAAAACCTCGCGCATATCGAGTGGCAGACCGAGCACGGCGGCCTGCGCTCGGCGCTCGATGCGCAGGGGCGTTTCGCGCTGATCCGTCTGCTCGAGCGCGCGCAGGTGTCGCAGCAGGACGGCGCACGCTATCTGCTGTCGTGGCTGCCCGATCAGAGCGAGAGCCTTCCCTTACGCGTGCAACTGCGCAGCGAGGCGGCCTCGGGGCCGCTGCAGGTGCTCGAGCTGCGTCATTTCAAGCTGCCGGCGCGGATTTTCCAGACCGGCGCGGCGAACGGCGCGCTGAAGCTGTCGGCAGCGAATCCACCGCCGCTGCCGGCGTCAGCGCTCGCCGCGGCGAATCAGGCGGCGGTGCCGTTGCCGCAGGGCTCGTTGCGGGAGGCCGATTAAATGCTGTCCAGTTTGTTGAAAACGCTGTTTCCTTCACGCGATGAAGAACAACGCGTGCGTGCGCGTCTGGATGCATGGAGCACGTGGCTGCAGCCGCTGCCGGGCGAGCATGGCGTCGGCCGCGATCCGGGCTACGAAGACCTGTTCTTCGAGTTGCGCGAAGAAACGCACAAGCTTTCCGGCATTGACGATGCGCTGATCGTCCGGTCGTGCGAACAGTTGCTGAAGGACACCGGCAAGGATCTGCGCGTCGCCGCTTACTACGCGTTGGCGCGGCTGCGCCAGGATGGGCCGGCCGGTTTTGCGGACGGGCTGGAACTCGCGGCGTCGCTGGCCGAGCGCTTCGGCGAGAACCTGTTGCCCGCGCGCGCCGAGGCGAAGAAGGGCGCGCTCGATATGCTCGCCACCACGCGCATGATCGACTTGCTTGACAGCCGTGGCGCATTTGCCGCAGCCGATCTCGAACGCGCGATTGCCGCGCTCGATCTGCTTGTTACGCGCACCGCCGCATGGCCGGAAGCGGCGCGACCGAACCTTCGCGCACTCGTCGCGCGTTTCGAGCAGAAAGAGGAGCCGGCGCGCGGCGTCGAGCCGGACGCGGCCGCGTGTTTCGCGTCGGCAGGCATTTCGTTGGCGGGCAGCGCGAATGCAGCGATCGCGTCCACGCGCGATCTGCTCGATGAGGCCCGCGCGATGGCGGTCTGGTTGCGGGATCAGGAAAACGGCTATTTGCCGTCGGTGCGCGTCGTGCGCAGCGTTCGCTGGGACACGCTGCACGAACTGCCGCCCGCCGATGCGGCGTCGCGCACGCGTGTCGCGCCGCCGCGCGGCGAGTTGCGTCAGCAGATAAAGCGGCTGGTATTGCAGAAGCAGTGGCATGAACTGCTGGAGCGCGTCGAGGGCGCGTTCATGGAGGGTGCCAATCACCTGTGGTTCGACCTGCAATATTTCCAGCACGCCGCGCTCGGTCACGTCGGCGCGCCGTCGCAAAGGGGGGCGTCCGCCGGCGCGCAGCGCGCGTGGCGGGAACAGTTGCGCGCGGACTTCGCGCTGTTTCTCGAACGGCTGCCGGGCATCGAGCGGCTCGCGTTCAACGACGGCACGCCATTCGCCGACGATGCGACGCTCGAATGGATTGCGCGCCACGCGGTGGTCCGCAATCTCGAAGCGGGTGAAAGCCCCGCGCCGCTGCCGGTATCGGCTGGCGGCGACGACGAAGCGACCGGCGACTGGCCCGAGATCGAAGCGCAGGCCCGCGATCTCGCCGCGCAGGACGGCATCGAGGCCGCGTTCGCGTGGCTCGAAGCGCTGCCGGGTCGAATGACCGATCGCCAACGCTATCTGCAGCGTCTGGTGATGGCGCGCGTCGCCGATCATGCAGGCCGGTTGGACACCGCGCTCGCGCTGCTCGCCGAACTCGATACCAGCGCGCGCTCGCTGCCGCTCGCGCGCTGGGAGCCGGCGCTCGTCTTCGAGGTCAAGCAGCAACTGCTGCGCGCGCTGAAAGCGCTCAACAACCGCAAGGACGCGGACAAAATCGCGCTCACGCGCCGCATCGGCGAGCTGCAAGCCGAACTGACCGTGCTCGATCCGGCCCGCGCGCTGACTCTTTCCTAAGCCGTCTCACCGGAACCCCCGCATGGAACACGACGACCCTATCCTGCGCTACTACGAATCCGAAATGCGCTATCTGCGCGAGGCTGGCAAGGAATTCGCGGCCGCGCATCCCGACCGCGCGCGCATGCTCAACCTCGATCGCGTCGGCGATCGCGATCCGTACGTCGAGCGGCTGCACGAAGGCTTTGCGTTTCTCACCGGACGCCTTCAACAGAAGCTCGACGACGAACTGCCCGAGCTGACCGAAGGGCTGGTGAGCCTGCTGTGGCCGCACTATCTGCGGATGATTCCGTCGCTGTCGATCGTCGAGCTCGAACCGCTCGCCGAGAAGCTGCAGCGAACTGAGATCGTCGCAGCCGGCGTGCCGGTGCGTTCGGCGCCGATCGCGGTGCCGCCTGCCGGCGGTGCCGAAGGCACCGCGCCCAAGACCGTGCAGTGCCTGTACCGGACGACTCAGCCGGTCACGCTGCAACCGCTATCGATCACGCACGCGGGCCCGAGCGTGCGCCACGATGGCCGCTCGATCATCCGGCTCGGCTTCGAACTCGATCAGTCCGCGCGTCGCAAGGAAACCGATCTGTCGCGTCTGCGGCTGCATCTAAGCGCCGATCTGCCGACCGCGTTCGCGATGCATCTCGCGCTCACGCGCGAGGTCGATGCGATCCACTGGCGCGTCCCGCAAGTGCGCGACGGCGAGCCGGTGCCGCTCGCCGATGTGTCGATCGAGCCGGCCGGATTCTCCGCCGGCGAGCGTCTATGGCCGAAAGCCGATGCGGCGTTTTCCGGCTATCAGCTGCTGCTCGAATACTTTACGTTTCGCGACAAGTTCCTGTTCGTCGATCTGTGCGGACTCGACGTGACAAAGCTGCCCGAAAAGTCGACGCGCTTCGAACTCGAAATCGTGCTCAAGCACGCCTATCCGTCCGACCAGCGCTTTGATGCGCGCAACGTGCGGCTATTCTGCACGCCGGTCATCAACCTGTTCGAACTGGATGCCGAGCCGATCGAGATCGATCATCACGAAACCGAGTACCGCGTGCGGCCCGCCGGCCACCAAGGCGAGCACGTCGAGACCTATTCGGTCGACGCGATCGAGGCGTTCGATCACGACTCCGCCGAGCGTTACGAATACGTGCCGTTCGCGACGTTCCGGCATCGCGGCGGCATGCTGCGGCACGAAGCGCCGGAGCGCTATTTCCATGCGCGTGTGCGGGCCGGCGCGGCCGGTCTGCACGAGACATGGGTCGTGCTAGGCGGTCACGCGTGGGACACGATGGACACGCTGCCAGAGGAAAGTCTGTCGCTGCGCGTGACCGGCACCAACGGGATGCTGCCGCGCAAGGGTCTGCGCGAGGCGAGTATCGCGGAACTCGCGGCGAGCACGCCGAATATCGTCGGCGTGAAAAATCTGGTCGCACCGACGGTGCCGCTTTATCCGCCGACCGGCGATCGCTTCCAGTGGCGCGTGCTGTCCCATCTCGCGCCGAACTTCCTGTCGCTGATGGATGCGCAAGTGCTGCGGGGCGCACTCGCGTTATACGACTGGACCAACGACGAACTGAATCGCCGGCGCCTCGCGGGCATTCTGTGGGTATCGCAGGAACTGCTCGAAGAAGTATCGGGCGGTGCGGTCGAGCGCGGCGTGCACATCGAAGTGACGCTCGATTCGCACGCGTTTGCGGGCGACGGCGACGTGATGCTGTTCGGCGAACTGCTGCAACGCTTTTTCGCGCTGTACGCGGAGCTCAACCTGTTCACGAAGCTGTCGATCGTCAGCCTGCCGTCGCAAATCCGCACCGTGTGGCCGCGTAGCAAGGCGCAACGGGCACCGTTATGAGCGCTGGCGCCGACGCGTTCGCGACGCGCAACGAGCCGCCGAATCTCGAACCGCTGGTCGCCGCGCTGCTCGCGCGCGCGCCGCGGATGAACTTCATGCAGTTGTGCCGGCTGCTCGAATTGCGGGTACCCGCGTTTGTCGGTTTCGGAGCGCGTGACACCACCGAACATGAACCGGTGCGCTTCCGGCCGCGCGCGCGTACCGGCTTCCCGGCGGGCGAAATAGCGGCGGTCGAATTCGACGACGATCCGGATGCATTCGGGCCGCCCGCACCGCCGACCGTGCGCACGACCTTCATGGGGCTGTACGGCGTCGATGCGGCGATGCCGTCGCACATGATCGACGAGATCGTGTTGCGCGACGAAGGGCACGAGGTGGTCGAAGCGTTTCTCGATCAGTTCAATCACCGCTTTGTCACGCTGCTGTATCGCGCATGGAAGAAGTATCGCTATGCGGAGAGCTTCCGCGCGGGCGGCAGCGACGCGCATTCACGCAATCTGCTCTGTCTCGCTGGCTTTGGCTGGGGCGACAAGCCACGACGCGCGGGTTTGCCCGATTCGCGGATGCTCGCGTTGCTGGGGTTGCTGATCCAGCACACCCGCACGGCGGAGGGGATCAGCGGTGTCATCGCGCTCGCGGTGCCTGGGGCCGAGGTTCGCGTCGACGAGTTTTTCACGGTGATGACGCCGGCCGGCGCCCAGCCACCGCTGTCGTCATCGGCGTCGGCTGGCGCGGTTTGCGGCGATCGCGTGCATCGCGGTCTTGGCGGCGGGTATGTGCTCGGCAAACGGCTCGCGTATCGCAGCCGCGCGGTGCGTGTGACGCTGCGGCCCGCCGATGCACGGCAGGCGCATGATCTTTTGCCCGGCGCATCGCTGCATCGCGAGTTGATCGCGTTCGTGCAGTTGTACGTGGGTCTGAAGGCCGATGTGCATTTGCGCATGGAAATGTCGTCGCGGCTCGCGCCGCAGCCGGCCATCAACGCGGCCGGCTCGCTCGATGCAGTTCGCACGGCAGCGGCGAGTCGCGCGCCGCGTCTCGGCTGGACGACCGTGCTACCCGCCGCCGGCGAACGGCTGATCAACGTCGCGCTGGGCGTCTACGACGCGTTTCCGAAGCCCACGCCCAATCCGTATCTGAATCTACCCACGTGATGACCGTCGCTCGAAAGGAGCTTTCAATGAATCTGCGTTTTGCCGTTTCCAGCGTTGCCTCCGTTATGTTGCTGTCGGCCTGCGGCGCATGGCAAACGGTGTCGGACTCGTCGTCGAATGCGTATCGCGCGGTGTTCTTCAGGCAGATCAAGGTGCTCGACGTCGATCTGTCCGCGCGCGACGCGCTCAACCCCGACGGCGCGGGCCGCGCGACATCGGTCGCGGTGCGCGTCTATCAGTTGAAGGACCGCAAGATGTTTGATCACGCATCGTACGAAGACCTGCTGAAGAACGATCGCACCGTGCTCGCGCAGGATCTGCAGGCAAGCATGGCATCGGTGCTGAATCCGGGCGCGTCGGCGAGCCTGTCGCAACCGATGCAAGCCGACACCGAGTATGTCGCGGTCGTTGCGTTCTATCGCAATCCCGGCAGCGGCGATGGCTGGAAGTATGTGATCGAGAAGAAAAAGCTCGATGCCGACAAGCCGCTGAAGATCGCGCTCGTCGATCAGTTGCTGGTGGCGCAGCGCAGTGCGGCGCGGTAAGCGCGAGCAATGCGCGTCCAGAAAGTTCGGCGGGCAACGTCGCCCCACGATGCACGCTCACCGCTCACGCATAGCGCGCAAGGAACATATCGGCAGCCGATTCGGCAACCTGCCTCTGCTCCCGTTTGCCGAGCGCCGGCTGGCCCATCGTCACCTGTGGCCAGAACGCGAACGCCTTGACCAGTGCCTGCAACTGCAGCGCAGCCAGCAGTGGATCGTCGGTTTTCAGACGGCCGTCCGCGGCGGCCGCGCGGACCCACACGGTGAGGTCTTCTTCGCGTTCGCCGAGGCGAGCAACCATGTCGCGCGCTCGTTCCGGCGAATGAATGGCGGCCGCTATCGCCACGCGTGCCAGCGATAAAAAGGCCTCGTCGTTCAGTAGCCGCAGCTTGCGGCCCAACAGGTCGAGCAACTGTGCGCGCAACGGTTGGTCCGCGCGGTAAGTGGGCGCGTCGCCGTCCTGGCTGGCGTCCCACAGCTGATGAAGAATCGCCGCGAAAAGGGCTTCCTTACCGGGGAAATGGTTGTAGACCGTCCGCTTCGACACGTTCGCGCGCGCGGCGATACGGTCCATGCTGGTCGCGTCGTAACCTGAGGCCAGAAATTCCTCGATCGCGGCGTCGACGATTGCGGCGCGCTTGCGGTCAGTGAGCCGTTGGTGGGAGGTATCGGGATCCATCGCGAGATTTTACACTGGGCAGTTTACTTTTCGCGCAAATAAACTACACTGCCGGGTGTACATTTTCCGGGATGACCTTGCTCATGACGTCGCTTACCACCCATGTCCGCCGCATGCTTGGCGTTACTGCCGCGAAGCGCGGCCGCGCATTGTCCAGTCATTCGCCGCAGCATGACGGCCAACGTTTTCGCAACGTCAAACCACGCCCCGCGGAAGGCCTGCGCAAGACGCTCGGCATTATGTGGAACGTGCTGTTCAACAAGCCGCGCGGCACGGTGCCCACGGATAGCTTGCCCATCGATGCGCTAACCCGCGAGCAGCTCGATGCGGCGCCCGATCGCAGCCTCTACCGGCTCGGTCATTCAACGATGCTGCTGAAGCTGCGCGGCGAATTCTGGCTGACCGATCCGGTGTTCGCCGAGCGTGCGTCGCCGTTCCGGCGTCTCGGTCCGAAGCGCTTTCATGCGCCGCCGATCGCGCTGGCCGATTTGCCGCCGCTGCGCGGCGTGATCCTGTCGCACGACCATTACGACCACCTCGATCGCGAAACCGTACTCGCGCTAGCAGCGAGCACCGGGGTGTTTCTGACCCCGCTCGGTGTCGGCGACCGGCTGATCGAATGGGGCATCGACGCGTCGCAGGTCAGGCAGCTCGACTGGTGGCAAAGCGTGGAGATCGGCGGCATGCAGTTCACCGCTACGCCCGCGCAGCACTTTTCCGGGCGTAGTCTGTTCGACGGCAACAGTACGTTATGGGCGTCGTGGGTGATCGTCGACGACGATTTGCGCGTGTTCTTCAGTGGTGACACCGGTTATTTCGACGGTTTCCGGACGATCGGCGAGCGTCTTGGGCCCTTCGACGTCACGCTGATCGAAACCGGCGCGTACGACGCGCAATGGCCCTACGTTCACATGCAGCCGGAACAGACGGTACAGGCGCACATCGATCTGCGCGGCCGTTGGCTGGTACCGATTCACAACGGTACCTTCGACCTCGCGATGCATCGCTGGCAGGAGCCGTTCGAACGGGTGATGGGGCTGGCTCTCGCACGCGGTGTCGCGCTATCGACGCCGCGCATGGGCGAGCGGCTGGACCTGGCTTCGCCGCATCGCGGCGCACTGTGGTGGCGCGATGCCGCCGACGCGATCGCGGCACCAAAGGGCGAACGCGGTTCAACCGCCGACTCGTTATACGGCTGACTGTGCCGCGCCGGCCCCCCAAGGATCAGCGACGCGGCGTGCCCGACACCCGGCTGAGCACACGCACGATTTCTCGACGACCGATCGGCGGCCGGTCGATGCAGTAGTGCGACGTCCACCGTTTCGGTGGCCGCACTGTCCGACCTGCGCGTGCGCACAATGTTTCGCTTCGCAGATCGTCATCATCAGCGCGAGGTCCATCGTTTCGACGGGCGCATTTTCCGATCTGCGCGTGCGCCACAATATTTCGCTTCCCGGATCGTCATCACCGTATGGAACCGCCGAATCCGCCGAGCACGCTGAGCGCGCAAGACCGCGAAATCGCCGATGCGGTCGCTCGCGAGCGGCCGCGGCTGCGCAATTTCATCCGCCGCCGCGTCCTGGATCAGGACGAAGCCGAGGACATCCTTCAAGACGTTTTCGAACAACTCGTGCAGGCCTGGCGGCTGCCGGATCCCGTCGAGCAGGTCGGCGCGTGGCTGTTTCGCGTCGCGAGAAACCGGATCATCGACCGCTTCCGCAAGAAGAAGGAAGCGCCGCTGCCCCATGCCGCCAATGCGAGCGACCCCGCCGATTTCGACGCGGACGACGCCGAATACCGTCTGGATCTGGCGCTGCCGTCGGCTCACACGGGCCCTGAGGCCGCCTACGCCCGCGCCGCGTTGCTCGATACGCTGCGCGCCGCGCTCGACGAGTTGCCCGCGAACCAGCGCGAGGTTTTCATTGCCCACGAACTGGACGGCCGCAGCTTCAAGGAGATGGCGGCCGAGAGCGGCGTCGGCATCAACACGCTGCTCGCGCGCAAGCGCTACGCGGTGCTGCATTTGCGCGAGCGCCTGCGATCGTCGTACGACGGTTTAGAGAATTGAACCAGGGAGGTCGGAATGAAGTTTCGCCGCAAATTTTTCGCCAAGGCGCTGTTGCTCGTGCTGATCATTGCGCTGTCGGGCTGGATCGTGATGAGGCTATGGAACTGGGTCATCCCCACGCTCGTCGTCGATGCGCATCCGCTCGACTATCCGCGCGCGCTCGGTTTGCTGGTGCTGTGCCGGATCCTGTTCGGCGGATTGCGCG
>NZ_DASXHN010000333.1:0-6366 GCF_036488505.1 Paraburkholderia sp.
CCCAGCGCCGCTTTCTGTTTCGCGATCAGCGTGCTGATGCCGTCGTTCGCGAGATCGAGCAGCGCATTCATTTCTTCGCGCGAGAACGGCACGCCTTCCGCAGTGCCCTGAATTTCGACGAAGCCGCCCGAGCCCGTCATCACGACATTCATGTCGGTGTCGCACTGCGAGTCTTCGTCGTAGTCGAGATCGACCACGGGCGCGCCGTCGTACATGCCGACTGAAATCGCGGCGACGTAATCGGTGATCGGCGAGCTTTCGATGCGGCCGCTCGCCAGCAGTTTCGCGACCGCGTCGTGCGCGGCGACGAACGCGCCGGTGATGCTCGCGGTGCGCGTGCCGCCGTCGGCCTGGATCACATCGCAGTCGAGATTGATGGTGCGCGCGCCCAGCTTTTCGAGGTCGAACACCGAGCGCAGCGCGCGTCCGATGAGTCGCTGGATTTCCTGCGTGCGGCCGGTCTGCTTGCCGCGCGCGGCTTCGCGGTCACTGCGGGTGTGCGTCGCGCGCGGCAGCATCCCGTATTCGGCGGTGAGCCAGCCCTGGCCGCGGTCGCGCAGAAACGGCGGCACGCTCTCGCTGACGCTCGCCGTGCAAATTACCTTGGTGTCGCCGAATTCGACCAGCACCGAGCCTTCCGCATGCTTCGTGTAATGACGCGTGATGCGCACGTCGCGCAACTGGTTGGGCTGACGGCCGCTGGGGCGTTGGTTGTCGTTGCTCATGTCGGGATGGAGTGGGGGATGGGCCGGAAGAACGGCGGAGGGGAAAGCGCGATTTTACCGCCGATCGGGTAGGGCGGTGACGGGTGCGGCCGCGCGAACCGGCACGCGACGAGCACGCCCGGACATCTGAAAAGTATTGCGATGGGGCGAGCGGGCATCACCGCGATCCGCAACCAGGCGCAACGCCGGCGGATCGATGACGAATCGCGCCGTCGGCCGCTGCGAGCCGGACGTTGCCAGCCCGCATGCGCGCTGGCTTGGGCCGGATGTCGCGGCCAAAAATGGGATAATGCCGGTTCTGCGCCCCGCGTCTCGTACGCGCCGGGCGATCCGCTTCTCAGGCCAAACGTCGAACGTGTGGCCGCAATCGCGAGAAATACGATGATCTACAGCATGACTGGCTATGCGAGCGCCACGCGCGAACTCGTGGCGGCTTCGGGCACGGGTGGCGTGAGCGTGTCGGTCGAACTGCGCACGGTGAATTCGCGCTTTCTCGATCTGAACTTCCGCATGCCGGAAGACGTGCGCGTCGTCGAACCGACGCTGCGCGAGATGCTGATGAACAAGCTGTCGCGAGGCAAGGTCGACATTCGCGTCAATCTGCAACGCAGCGAGCAATCGGCGAACGCCGGCGCGATCAATCGCGATGCGCTTACGCAACTCGCGCTGCTCGAGCGTGCGGTGCTTTCCACGTTTCCGGAAGCGGGCCGTCTGCGCACCGGTGAAATCCTGCGCTGGCCCGGCGTACTCGCCGAAAGCGGCGTTGCGCCAGAGACGCTGCGCGACGCGGTGCTCGCATGCGGCAAGCAGGCGATCACGGACCTCATCGACGTGCGCGCGCGCGAAGGCGCGCAACTCGCGAATATGCTGCTTTCGAACGTGACGGAAATGGAAGCGATCGTCACGAAGATCACGCCGCTCGTGCCCGAGTTGATCACGCGGCATCAGCAAAAGATCGTCGAGCGTCTGCAGGAAGCGCTTGGCATCGCTGCGCCGGACACGGCCGCGACGATCGTCTCGCGTGAAGAGATCAACGAGCGGATCCGCCAGGAAGTGACGATGTACGGGATCCGCATCGACATCGCCGAAGAACTGTCGCGCCTCACCGCGCACCTGAACGAAACGCGTCACGTCATCGAGAAGGGCGGCAAGGTCGGTAAGCGGCTCGACTTCATGATGCAGGAGCTCAATCGCGAAGCGAACACGCTCGGCTCGAAGGCGGCGGCGAAGGAACTCGCGGATTCGTCGATGACGCTCAAGCTGCTGATCGAACAGATGCGCGAGCAGGTACAGAATCTCGAATAAGGCTGGAGCACCACACCATGACCGAGCATCACCCACGCGAACCCGGCGCGCCGCGCCATCCTTACGCGGGCGCTTATCCCGGCAATCTGTTCATGGTCGTCGCGCCGTCGGGCGCCGGCAAGTCGACGCTCGTGAACGCGCTGCTCGCGGGCGACGACGCGATCCGTCTGTCGATCTCGTACACGACGCGCCCGCCGCGTCCGAACGAGCAGGACGGCGAGCACTATCACTTCACGACCGTCGAAGACTTCATGCAGCGCCACGACGCCGGCGAGTTTCTCGAAAGCGCGGAAGTGCACGGCAACTACTACGGCACGTCGCGCGTGTGGATCGAAGAGCAGATGAAAAGCGGCCATGACGTGCTGCTGGAAATCGACTGGCAAGGCGCGCAGCAGGTCAAGAAACAGTTTCACAACGCGGTTGAAATTTTCATTCTGCCGCCGTCGCTGGAAGCGCTCGAAGAGCGCCTGAAAAAGCGCGGCCAGGACGAACCGAACGTGATCACGCGGCGCCTGCTCGCCGCGGGTGGCGAGATGGCGCACGCGGCCGAGGCGGAGTACGTCGTGATCAACGAGAACTTCGATCGCGCGCTCGCGGAATTGCGTTGTCTGGTCGGCGCGACGCGCTCGCGCTTCGCGTCGCAGTACGCGCGTCACACGCAGCTTTTCATGCAGCTCGGCATCCACCTGCCGCATGGCTGAGCGCGGCGTTGTGCCGAGCACATAAGGTAGAATAAGCAACATACTGAGAAGGAAACCAACATGGCCCGCATTACCGTCGAAGACTGCCTCAAACAGATCCCGAACCGTTTCGAACTCGCGCTTGCCGCGACCTATCGCGCGCGTCAGCTCGCTCAAGGCCACACGCCGAAGATCGAAAGCCGCGACAAGCCCACCGTCGTCGCACTGCGTGAAATCGCGTCTGGCCAGGTCGGCGTCGAAATGCTGAAGAAGGTGCCGGTTTAAGACGCACGGCTTTTCGTTTTCGATTTGGCCGGTCTTTGCCACACCGGAATGCGTGACTTGCAGACCTGCGTCCTATTCTGACTGCTCCGGAGGCGACCATGAGTGCCACCCCGCCCACCGCCACGGAAGTGGACCACGACGCAGATTCCCCTTCGTCTGCACGCAAGTACATCGACGCGGTCCTCGAACAGTCGTTCCGTCATCTGTTCGGGCCGACCGCCACGCCGGAGCAGCCGCGCCGGCATGACGTCGTTTCCATCGCCAGATTGACGTCAGCGCTGTCCGGCTATCTGCAGCCGGAAGAGATCAAGGACATCAAGGCGGCGTTTCATTTCAGCGACGAAGCTCACCTCGGCCAGTATCGCCAGAGCGGCGAGCCATACATCACGCATCCTGTTGCC
Organism: Paraburkholderia sp.; assembly: GCF_036488505.1. Lineage (GTDB taxonomy): Bacteria > Pseudomonadota > Gammaproteobacteria > Burkholderiales > Burkholderiaceae > Paraburkholderia. The sequence continues at coordinate 3,397 of NZ_DASXHN010000333.1, forward strand.
GTCGCGGAAATCTGCGCGGGCTGGAATCTCGACGCGCAGTCGATCATGGCGGCGCTGCTGCACGACGTGATGGAAGACCAGGGCGTGACCAAGGCGGAGCTCGCCGAGCGCTTCGGCGCGAAGGTCGCCGAACTGGTCGATGGGCTGTCGAAGCTCGACAAGATGGAGTTTCGCAATCGCGAGGAAGCGCAGGCGGAAAACTTCCGCAAGATGCTGCTCGCGATGGCGCGCGACGTGCGCGTGATTCTGGTGAAGCTCGCCGACCGGCTGCACAACATGCGCACGCTCGGCGCGGTGCCGTCCGAGAAACGCCGCCGCGTGGCGCGCGAAACGCTTGATATTTACGCGCCGATCGCTCACCGGCTGGGCCTGAACAATACCTATCGCGAGCTGCAGGATCTGAGCTTCGCGAACTTCAACCCGCACCGTTACGCGACCCTTGAGAAAGCCGTGAAGGCCGCGCGCGGCAACCGGCGCGAGGTGGTCGGCAAGATTCTCGAATCGGTGCAGCGCGCGATCGCGGATGCGAAGATCGACGCAGAAGTGACCGGCCGCGAGAAAACCATCTTTAGCATCTACAAGAAGATGCGCGACAAGCAGTTGTCGTTCTCTCAGGTGCTCGACGTGTACGGTTTTCGCGTGGTGGTCGAAAGCGCGCTCGAGTGCTACACCTGCATCGGTGCGCTGCATGCGCTCTTCAAACCGGTGCCGGGCAAGTTCAAGGATTACATCGCGATCCCGAAGGTGAACGGCTACCAGTCGCTGCATACGACGCTGGTCGGCCCGTTCGGCGCGCCCATCGAATTTCAGGTGCGCACGCGCAAGATGCACGAGATCGCCGAAGCGGGCGTGGCCGCGCACTGGCTGTACAAGAACGGCAGCGCGGATCTGAACGACGTGCAAAAGCGTGCGCATCAGTGGCTCAAGTCGCTACTCGACATCCAGAGCGAAGCGGGCGACTCCAGCGAATTCCTCGAACACGTAAAGATCGACCTGTTCCCCGACGCGGTCTACGTATTTACGCCGAAGTCGAAGATCATGGCGCTGCCGCGCGGTGCCACCGCGCTCGACTTCGCCTATTCGATCCACAGCGACCTCGGCAACCAGTGCGTCGCCGTGAAGATCAACAACGAATTGCTGCCGCTGCGTACCGAACTCAAGAGCGGCGATATCGTCGAGGTCATCACGGCGCCGTATTCGAAGCCGAATCCCGCGTGGCTCGGTTTCGTGCGCAGCGGCAAGGCGCGCTCGGCAATCCGTCATTATCTGAAGACGATGCGCCTGAACGAGTCGGTGCAGCTTGGCGAGCGTCTGGTCGATCAAGGGCTGAAGGGCTATGGGCTGGCGCTCTCGGATGTGACGCCCGAAGCGTGGGAAAAGCTCGTGCAGTGGACGGGCAACAAGAACCGTCAGGAAATTTTCGCGGACATCGGTCTCGGCCGGCGTGTCGCGGCGGTCATGGCCAAGCGCATCGAGGTGTTGATGAGCGGGCGCGACGCCGACGACGACGGCTCGCGTTCCGAGTCCGGTTCGGCGCCGCATGCGCCACCGGTCGTGATCACCGGCACCGAGGGAATGTCGGTGCAACTGTCTGCATGCTGCCGTCCGATTCCGGGCGACGACATCATGGGCTATATCGGCATCGGCCTCGGCATGGCGATCCACACCACCGACTGTCGCGTTGCCCAGCGCATTCACCGGCGCGATCCGGGCCGCTGGATCGACGTCGCGTGGGCGCCGCAGCCGGGGCGCCTATTCGACGTCGCGGTGAAGGTGCTAGTCAAGAACACGAAGGGCGTGTTCGCCCGCGTGGCGGCCGACATTACATCGGCGGACGCGAACATCGTCCATATCGCGATGGACGAAGATCTGTCGCAGGAATCCACCGTGCTGCGCTTCGTGATCCAGGTCAGCGACCGCGTCCATCTGGCCAACGTGATGCGCCGCGTCCGCACCAATCCCGACGTGATGCGCATTGCGCGCGAACGGCCGAGCGAAGAAGGGCATCACCGTCACGATGGCGGGATGCGCATCGATCGCGAGCGCGCGGATTACTGAGTCCGCGTGCTTTGCCGATCGCGCGGTCGAGCGGTCTTGACCGCGCGGATTTTGCCAGTGCGCTGATTTTGTCTTGCGTGCGTCTCTGCTGCCTTTTGTTGCCCGCGATGTCTTCATACCGTCGGCCGGGCAGGCATCTTTCGTGCGTCCCCTCGGATGCACCGGCTAAAAGCAGAACTCACCTGAACCCCCGGGGAGAACGCTGATGAACGTTTCGGAACTCACTGGCGTGGCGCTCGATTACTGGGTCGCGCGTGGTCTGCATGACTTCGTGCGCGAAATTTACTTCACCGATAGCGGCGAGACCGTGTCGGTCCGCGGCAACAATCGCGGTCGTCCGTGGGACGGCCGCTTCACACCGTCCGCGTCGTGGGAGACGGCTGCCGTGGTGCTGGAGCGCGCGCGGCGGCTGGAAGTGCGCGAGCAGGGCGACACGGAAGCGGTATGCGTCGCGGAATTCACGGGTGGCCAGGGTGCTGCGGAAGGGCGGGGAGACTCGATGCGCATCGCGTTGCTACGGGCGTTCGTCGCGAGCAATTTCGGCGCTACGGTGGGCGACGTGCTGCATGAGCGCCAGGCGCTGACCGGCGCGCAAGCCCAGACGATCAGCGAGCAAACGGTGGGCGGGATCGTCGAGGATCTACCGACGCCGGATGGGCGGATCGGAGATATCAAACCGCCGCCGCGATGACGTGCTTGCCGCAGCGATAGCTGCTGCCCGCCGGGACGTGCATGTGGATCGCGGGAAACTAAACAGCCGGAACGCCCGCACACAAAAGCGTCTGTAGAAAAACAAAGGGCCTTCCGATTGGAAGGCCCTTTAGAGGTGGTGCGGCTGGCAGGATTCGAACCCACGACCCCTTGGTTCGTAGCCAAGTACTCTATCCAACTGAGCTACAGCCGCACGCTAAA
>NZ_DASXHN010000409.1:0-21215 GCF_036488505.1 Paraburkholderia sp.
CGGTTGGGTTTTTGGGTCAAACAACAACTGATCGCGTATGCGGAACTATGCGGCAGACGTTTCCCAATGTGAGTGAACTTTCCGAATCTGGACAATGAATAAATCGTAACGACGTTCATCTGAGGTCGGGTGAAGGCGGCAGAGAAGTAATAATCGTTTCATTGCGTGCGCGATCTAGTAGATGTAGCATGCGAACTTTCACGCATGTGCGGCTTTGTGGCGGGCAGCCCCATTCGAAAGTACCGCAATTGCGTTTGGTCATTCGCGTGGTTAGTCACTGCTACTAACGCGCCTGAAATCTCGTTGCATCGCATGCAACCTGCTCGATCAGTTCTGCCGGATCTGGCGACTGCCTCCGAACCCTCCGTGGTTGAATAGTCGCCTCAAGCTTCGTAACGCGTCGGCACCGAAATTCTCTAGATGTTTGGTACTTCCTTAATCAGCGACCCATGGTTCTACGTCGCGAGCATACCGGCGCTCCTGCTGACCAGCATCTCAAAGGGTAGTCTCGGGCTTGGCCTCGGCGTGGTGGCCGTTCCACTGATGGCACTGCACTTGCCAGTCGCCGTTGTGGTGACACTTCTTTTGCCGATTCTTTGCCTGACCGATCTGGTCACGCTCTGGCAATACCGCGGCGAATGGAATTGGCCATTGCTGCGTATCGCGATCCCCGCCGCACTCGTTGGCATTGGCTTAGGTGCAGTGGCGATACACCATCTTTCGGAAGCATGGCTGAGACTCGGCGTCGGTGTAATCTCGATCGACTTTGCCAGGCGTCGCTGGTTCCAAGCTCGTCCCGCCGGACGCGAAGGTCACCATCGTTTGCACCCGAGCTCAAGCATCTTCTGGGGAGCCACCTCTGGCTTCACCAGTTTCATGGCGAACGCGGGCGAACCGGCGCTGGCCATCTATCTGTTGCCTTATAAACTAACCAAGCGCAGCTTTGCCGGCACCACGGCTGCATTTTTTGCGGTCGTCAACGTAGCGAAACTAGTCAGCTTTTCGATGCTGGGACTGTTCACGCGCACCACTTTGCTCGCCAGCCTGGTTCTCGCGCCTTTTGCGGTATTCGGGATCTGTACGGGCGTTTGGCTGAACCGTCGGCTAAACGTCATGCGTTTGTATAAGTTCGCGTACATCATCCTGTTGGTAATCGGCGTGCGACTCGTCTACACCAGCCTCAAGGTCATCTTGTAATTCCGTTCCGCTGACATCGATACCCCAGATCAGTTGGATTGGCCGCGCCAGAACGAGCCGCTGCGGATGGCCTGCTCGGTGAGCGGCGCAAAAAAGCCTCCGACCTGTCAAGCCACGAACTGTAGGTGGGAATGCGATGCATATGCCAACAGCCCGTTGATACGATGCTCGTGGAACCGGAGGCGCCACTTGCCCACTGTGGCGCGCGTCAGTTAAAGAGGACGTCCCATGGGTATGCCGGTATCTCCCGTTCCGTTGCTACCAACACGCGATGTCAATACGGATCAGTGAACAACGGAACAGAACACTTAGAGCGCGCACTGTGGCAACAGCGCTGTAAGTGCCGATACACGCTCCTTCAGCACTTCATGCAGCTGCCGGATCGCGGGAAAGAACTGTTTGCGATGCGTGCAGATCAGGTTCAGCGGGGCAGCCTCGCCGGGCTGCTCGGGCATCAGTAGTTCGAGTCGGCCGGTCTGCACGTCGGCACACACGTCGAGCCACGATTTGTACGCAATACCTTGGCCCTCGATCGCCCAGCGTCGTGCCACGTCCGCGTCGTCGCAAAAGAGCGGCCCGCCAACATTAACCTGGTGGAGAGCGCCCCCCACCGGGAACATCCATTTGTCGTACAGGCGGCCGCCCAGAACATAGATCAGGCAGTTGTGGCCTGCCAGTTCGTCCAGCGTGCGCGGCCGCCCATGCCGTTGCAGATAGGCGGGCGACGCGACGAGCACACGCCGATTGTCGCTGGCAAGCGGCAGCGCGACGTAACTCGCGCTGTCGGCGCGGCCGTAGCGGATGGCGATTTCGACCGGATCCCGGAAGAGGTCGGTCAGTTGATCGGATAGAAAAAGCCGCACCGACAGCTTCGGATGCGCGTCGCGGAACGCAGTGATCCACGGCAGCAGGACATTGCGGCCGAGATCCGACGGCGCGGCGATCTGCAATGTACCCTGCAGCGCATCCGCCTCGCCCCGCAGGCACTCGCGCCCCTCCTGCAATGTCGCGAGCACCCGCTTCGCGTACGGTAAATATTCTTCTCCCTGGGCGGTAAGCCGCAGGCTGCGCGTTGAGCGTGCGAACAAACGAACGTCGAGTTCGCGCTCGAGCCGCTGAATTGCCGCGCTGACCTGGCCTGGCAGCAGGGCCGCTTCGCGGGCGGCGTTCGAGAAGCTGCCGAGGGCGGCGGTGCGCATGAACAGCGCCAGGTCGTCAAACCGGACCATTTTCATTCCTGTAGTGAAAGTTCTTCCCGATTCTCCCTGTTTTCTCAAATGCGTGTGCAGTGCATCATTAAACGAAGGTCCGAGCCGCGCTAGCGGCTGGCTGTCGAACACCCTGCGAGTAACGCCGAATGAAAGCCATTGTTTATGACCAGCACGGATTGCCGATCGAAGATCCGCGTGCACTGTACGAAACGCAACTGCCGAAGCCCGAGCCGGGTCCGCGCGATCTGCTCGTGAAAATTCGCGCCATCGCCGTGAATCCTGTCGACACCAAGGTTCGTGCGGGAATGCTCGGCGACACGCCACGCTTGCTTGGATGGGATGCCGCCGGAACGGTGGAAGCCGTCGGCTCCACCGTCACGCTATTCAGGGTCGGCGATAAGGTGTTTTACGCCGGCTCCGTCGCCCGCGCCGGCGCTTATGCCGAGTACTGCGTCGTCGACGAGCGCATCGCGGGTCACCAACCCACCACGCTCGATGACGCGCGTGCGGCCGCATTGCCGCTGACCTCACTGACAGCCTGGGAACTGCTCTTCGATCGCCTCTGCGTTGCCGAGGGCGGGGGCGACGGCGATGCGCTTCTGATCATCGGCGCGGCCGGTGGCGTCGGCTCGATTCTCACTCAACTCGCGCGGCAATTGACGAAGCTGCGCGTGATCGGCACGGCATCACGGGCGCAGACGCAAGAATGGGTTCGCGATCTCGGAGCGCACGACGTCATCGATCATGCGCGCCCGCTCCAGGAAGAGTTGCGCCGGATTGGCGTCGAGCAGGTGCGCTTCGTTGCGAGCCTTACGCACACCGACGCGCGCTATCCCCAGATAGTCGACGTGCTCGCGCCGCAAGGCAAGCTTGGGGTGATCGACGATCCAGAAACGCTCGACGCAATGCCGCTCAAGTTGAAAGCAATCTCGCTGCACTGGGAGCTCATGTTCACGCGGTCTCTATTCGAGACGCCCGATATGATCCGCCAGCATGAGATTCTCGAGCGCATCGCAACGCTGGTCGACGCGGGCACGCTGCGCACGACGCTTGGCGAGCATTTCGGCGCGATCAACGCGGACAACCTGCGGCGCGCGCACGCCCTCATCGAAAGCAATCGCGCGCGCGGCAAGATCGTTCTCGAAGGGTTTTGAGTTGCTGGTCCGCTTTCTGTTTCGATTGTTAGTCCGTCTCCATAAGAAGATATCGCCATGAATTTGATTGACGCCGTACAAACCCGTCACACCGTCAAAGCGTTCGAGCCGGGTGGTTCGTTGCCGCAAGCATCGGTCGATGCGCTTCTCGCCGCGCTTCACTACAGTCCTTCGTCGGTCAACTCGCAGCCTGGGCACTATGTGGTCGCGTCGACGCCGGAAGGCCGCGCGCGCATGGCCAAGGCAACGCAAGGCGCCTACGTGTACAACGAACCGAAAATCGTGAACGCGTCGCACGTGATCGCGCTGTGTATGCGCACCGATATGGACGCGGATCACCTCGACGCTGTCCTTGAGCAGGAAGCCCACGACGGGCGGTTCCAGGTGGATGGAGCGAAGAGCATGCAGGACAAGGCCCGCCGCTCGTATGTGGACATGCACCGGTACGACTTGCGCGACGTGCCTCAGTGGATGGAAAAGCAGGTGTATCTTGCGCTAGGCGGACTGCTGATGAGCGCGGCCGTGCTCGGCATCGACGCGACGCCGATGGAAGGCTTCGATTCGCGTGCGCTGGACCTCGAGCTTGGGCTGCGCGAACGCGGGCTCACCAGCGTTGTGCTGGCGGCCTTCGGCCATCGCAGCGAGCAGGATTTCAATGCCAGGCTGCCGAAGTCGCGCCTGCCGCGCGAGCAGATTTTCACTTTCATGTGATGCCGGGTGGCACGCCGGCGTTCCGACGTGATGCCTTGCACGCGAGTTCCTCTGTTTCCGTCGGTTGCAAGCGAGCGGCCGTATTAGCGCGTATCCCATTCTGTTCGTCTCGAACTCGACACCGTAAGGGAAGAAAGCCATGCACCTACACACCATCGGAACCTCGAATCTTCAAGTCGCACCCCTCGTCTTCGGCGGCAACGTCTTCGGTTGGACGGCCGATGAGCGGACGTCGTTCTCCATCCTCGATGCGTTCGTCGATCACGGGTTGAACTTCGTCGATACCGCCGACGCCTACTCGCAGTGGGCCGACGGGCATCAGGGCGGCGAGTCTGAAACGATCATCGGCAAGTGGTTCAAGGAAAGCGGCAAGCGCGACAAGATCGTGCTTGCGACCAAGGTCAGCAGGATGAAGACGCGGCTGGGGCTGTCGGCGGCGAATATCGAGGCAGCCGTCGAGGATTCGCTGCGCCGCCTTCAGACCGACTACATCGACGTCTATTTTTCTCACTTCGACGACGAAACGACGCCGATGGAAGAGACGCTCGGCGCGTATCAGAAGCTGATCAAGGCGGGCAAGGTGCGCGTGATCGGCGCGTCGAACTTCACCGGCGCGCGGCTTGACGAAGCGTTGAAGGTATCGAAGGAATCGGGTTTGCCGGCTTATCAGGTGCTTCAGCCGGAGTACAACCTGTACGACCGGGAAGGTTACGAGACGGATCTCGAACCGGTCGCACAGACGCATAACCTGGCGGTAGTCACGTACTTCAGCCTCGCGAGCGGCTTCCTGAGCGGAAAATACCGTTCGAAGGCGGACATCGAGAAGCGTGCACGTGGTCCATTCTTGAACAAGTACCTGAACGACCGTGGACTACGAATCGTCGATACGCTCGTTGACGTGGCTAAACGTAACGACACTACGCCCTCGACCGTGGCACTCGCCTGGATCATCGCACGGCCGAGCGTGACGGCGCCGATTGCGAGCACTACCTCGGTGGAACAACTGGAAAGTATGGTGGCGGCGACGCGCCTGCGACTTTCCCCGGAAGACTTGAAGCTGCTTAACGAAGTCAGCGCCCCGGCGAAATAGCCGACTTTTGCAGGCTGGATTGGCGCGTTAGGCAGGTGCCGGATAAAGCGATTCACAACAGGCCAGCAGACGCCTTTGCACGAGCGCCAGGAACGGACGCGGTGACTGCCGGCGCGCGCCGCCGGTACGGCATTTAACCGCGTCCGCCTCCGGCATGCCCGCCTGCGCTCGCGTGTCCTATCCCCGCGTGTCCCAGCGCGCCGAAGCCCGAACGCCCGCGATCTAACTCTGAGCGACCGAATTCTGAGCGCCCGAACTCTGAGCGCCCGAACTCTGAGCGACCGAAACCTTCGGGGCCAATGGCCCCGAATCGAGCGAAGCCGACGCCCGCGACCGGGTGCGATCCGGCGAATTCTCGCGACGACATCGCAGGCACACGCGTGTGCGCCGCGCCGTACATGCCGCCCATGCCGTCAGCGCCGTGGGCAGGATTGAAACCTTGGTTGCTGTGAGCGAAGTGATTAACGTCAACGATACTGCGGTTGTGCCACGCATACTGGCCGCCATGGAACCATACCGCCTGATGATGCCAGTCGGGCCTCCAGTGTCGCCAGCCCCATCCGTAACCGCCGAAGTATCCCAAGTCGAATCCAACGCCGAACACGATCCCCGGCCCATCGAGGTAGAGGTCCGGATCGGGATACCATCCGGGCCAGAGCGCCACCGGCGCACCGTACACGAGAGACGGATCGTATTCGGGCACGTACACAACTGCGGGATCGGTTGGCACGATGCTGATCAATCCACCATCGTTCGCTACCGTTTCCTGCGGGTTGATTTCCAGGTTACCTGCGGTGCTGGCCCGCTGCCGCATCGTCTGGATGGCCGCCATCAATTGCTGTGATTGGCTCAGGTACGCGTCGCCTAGCGATGATGTCCAGACCACGTTCTGGTCCATGTCGGCGAGCACGGCCGGAAACTCTGTAAGCGCCTTGACGCTGGGATCCCAGAACTGCTGATCGACCTGAGCAGCCAGTGCCTGCCCCGTCACTTCGGAATTCGCTTGCATCCAGCGGTCCGCTGCGACGACTTCCGCCGTATGTGTGGCTGCCGCAAGAATTTCTGCGACCAGTGGATCCGGATACAGCGCGATGGGAGCAACGAGCTGCTGCAGCTCTTCAGGTGTGCGCTGAATCGCGTCGGACGAGGGGGCGAGTGCCTGATTATCCTGATCGGCGAGCGCATGGCCCGCCATCCCGAACGCGATGCACGACGGCACGAGGATTGAGATGACACGTTTCATCAACTTCATGGAATCTACTCCGCGTTTGCAATCTGACACTCGTACTGTAGACAAGTGAAGTGTCTTTGAACTGACCCGTGGGTGACGTTTTCGTTATCTTCTCTCGGTAGCCGTTGTCGATCCGCTGACCCTGCCGGCGTAAGTACTGTTGGACCCCTTCTTTCTACCCATGCGATCCTCGCGAAGCGGTGCGGGTCGAAGCAGCCACCGCGCTCGCGCCCGGCCTGGTCCCGCGAGGCTCACCACTGAGATTTCAAGAATGTCAGGAGTTTCATCTTGTCGTCGGTCCAGTTTTATATGCCCGGTGTTAGAAAGAAAAGCTCAGTCGAACATGCGCCGACGCATTGCGTCGTCGTTCGCCGACCCATAAATTCAGTGGAGAATTCGATTCATGGACGACAAGTCGCAGGAACGAAGCACGAGCCAAAGCGAAGCGGACACGGTATTCCAACGCGTGTCACGCCGGTCTTTCCTGGGCCGCATAGGTGCCGCCGGCATCACGATTGGCGCCGGACAACTTTCCTCTGTCGCGCATGCGGCTTCCGGCGGTGCTGAGCAAGGCGAAACACGAGCCGACGATCTGAGTGCAGATCGTGCCAACGTACACGTCCGATTGAACGTCAACGGCACCAACCACGAACTGGATATCGATCCCCGCACGACACTGCTCGATTGCGTGCGCGAGCATTTGCGCCTTACCGGCACAAAGAAGGGTTGCGACCACGGCCAGTGCGGCGCCTGCACTGTCCATGTCGACGGCAAGCGCGTTAATTCATGCCTAAGCCTTGCCGCCACCCATGAGGGCGAGGCGATCACGACCATCGAAGGCCTTGGCCGGCCGGGCAATCTGCATCCGATTCAGGCCGCGTTCGTCGAACACGATGGCTTTCAGTGCGGGTACTGCACCTCTGGTCAGATCATGTCGGCTGTTGCGCTACTCAACGAGCCTTACGGACACAGCGACGAGGAAGTGAAGGAAGCCATGAGCGGAAATATCTGCCGGTGCGGCGCCTATTCGAACATCGTGTCCGCGATCCAGCAAGTTCTCCGGAAAGCCTAAGCGGAGCGTACCCATGCAAGCTTTTGAACTGAAGCGCGCTTCCAGCGTCGCGCAGGCACTCGACATCGCGCAGACTGACGACGGCAGCCAGCAAAGTGGCTCGTCCATGCGCTTTCTGGCAGGCGGCACGACACTGCTCGACCTGATGAAACTCGACGTGGAGCGTCCGACGCAGATCATCGATATCCATCGCCTGCCACTCGCTCAGATCGAAGCGATCGACGGTGGCGGCGTCACCATTGGCGCGACGGTGCGCAATTCCGATCTCGCGAATCATCCGCTGATCAAGTCGCACTATCCCGTCCTGTCCCAGGCGTTGCTTTCCGGCGCGTCCGCGCAGTTGCGAAACATGGCGACGACCGGCGGCAACCTGTTGCAGCGCACACGCTGTGTGTACTTTCGCGATACTGCCGCGCCCTGCAACAAGCGTGAGCCTGGTACGGGTTGTTCCGCAATCGGTGGGTTCAATCGAAACCTCGCGATTCTTGGGGCCAGCGATCATTGCATCGCGACGAACCCCTCGGACATGAGTGTCGCAATGACTGCACTCGAGTCCACGATCCATGTCGAAGGCAGCAAGGGCAAGCGAAGCATTGCGATCGATGACTTCTTCTTGTTGCCCGGGGCCACTCCCGAACGCGAAACCACGCTGAATCCCGCCGAGCTCATTACCCATGTGACGCTCCCTGCGCCGGCTCCCGGCAGCCGCAGCGTCTATCTGAAACTGCGCGATCGCGCATCCTATGAATTTGCGTTGGCCTCGGCCGCGGTCGTCATGACGGTATCGTCGGGCAGGATCGTCCACATCAGGATCGCACTTGGCGGTGTCGGGGTTAAGCCCTGGCGCTCGCGCGAGGCCGAAGCCGCGTTGCTCGGCCGCGCGCCTGAGCCCGCGGCGTTCCAGGCGGCGGCCGAGGCCGCGCTTCAGTCGGCGCGCCCGCAAAGCCAGAACGGATTCAAGGTCGAGCTTGCTAAACGCTGCATCCAGCAAGCACTCAGGTTGGCCACACAAATTTCTTGACCCAAGTTCGTGACGCGGAGAGAACGTGCAATTTGCTAGCAATAAAACGCAGCCGGTCATCGGCGGCGACTTTGCCCGAATCGACGGACCGTTTAAGGTCAGCGGTGCGGCGACGTACACGTCGGATTTCAATTTTCCGGGGATGCTTTACGCCGTACCGGTTTGCGCGACGATCGCAAAGGGGCGTATCGATCGACTGGAAACGGCCGCTGCGTCGAAAATGCCAGGGGTCCGGGCTGTCTTCACGCGCGAGAACATCGGAAAGTTCTTTCGCGTCGGCTTCGGACCAAGAATCGATGAAAGGCGTCCGCCGCTCGACGACGACATCATCTCGTACTACGGCCAGTACACTGCACTCGTGGTGGCCGATACGTTCGAGCAGGCAACGGCCGCCGCGCATGCAGTGAAGGCGCGATATGCGCAGAGCCAACCCGATGTAACGGTCCAGATGCCCGCGCAGGGCGCGCCGTCTGTCGACACGCAGCGCGGCGACGCGCAGGCCGCATTCGCGGCCGCTTCTGACGCGCTGAAGCTGGACCAGACCTACACGACACCGATCGAAACGCACAACCCAATCGAACTGCATGCCACGGTGGCGCTCTTCGATGGCACGAACTATACGCTTTACGAAACAACGCAGTCGATCGTCAACCAGCGACAGCTGATGGCACAGATGCTTGGTGTGCCAGAAGATCAGGTGCGCGTGATCATGAAATATCTAGGCTCTGGATTCGGCGGCAAGCTGTTTCCGTGGAGCCATTCGCTACTAGCCGCCGCCGCGGCGCGCAATCTGCGGCGGCCCGTCAAGCTGGTGCTGAGCCGCGCGATGATGTTCCAGAACGTGGGCCACCGTCCGGCCACGGAGCAGCGCATACGCTTGTCGGCAACACGCGATGGTCGTTTGACATCGCTGCAGCAGCACTACGTCTATCAAACGGGCCGCCTGGATGCACGAAAAGAGAATTGCGGCGAGGCGACAGGCTACCTCTACAGCTCGCCGAACCTGCAAGTGACGGCCGCCGCTGCGCGCCGGGACATCGCGCCGAGCACATCGATGCGCGGCCCAGGTGCCGTGCCTGGCTTGTTCGCAGTCGAATCGGCCGTCGATGAGCTAGCCATCAAGCTCAACATGGATCCCGTCCAGTTACGCCTCGTCAACGAGCCGGCGATCGACGAAAGCCTGAATGTGCCGTTTTCATCGCGGCACCTCAAGGAATGCTTGACGCGCGGCGCGGATAAATTCGGCTGGGCGGCGCGCAAGACGCCGGTCGGTTCGATGCGCAATGACGGTCTGGTTATCGGCTGGGGAGTCGCAGCGGGGTCGTGGCAAGCCCAGCGATCTGCAGCGGAAGTCATCGTTGAACTGAACGCCGACGCAACGGCGCGCGTGTTGACAGCGACTCAGGACATCGGCACGGGGACGTACACCGTACTCGCCCAGATGGTGGCGAATGCGACCGGAATCGCGCTCGACAGGATCTCAGTCGTGATCGGTGACACACGCTTGCCTCCGGGGCCGATGTCCGGGGGGTCGAGGGCTACGGCGTCGCTAATTCCGGCGGTGGCGCAGGCGGCACAGGTCGCCGTCCAGCACCTTTTGATTACGGCAGCCGAAGCGGCTAACTCGCCCTTTAACGGGCAGAACGTGGATGCACTGGGTTTCGAGCAAGGGATGGTCTATCGCAAAGGAACGTCACCGGCTGCAGGGGTGCCGTTTGAGCGGATTCTCAGGCCGGCGGGTATCAACGCGGTGGTGGGAAGAGGGCGGTCCGGCCCGAATCAGGACGATCCTGACGCGAAGCGCGTGTCGGTGCACTCTTACTGCGCGCATTTTGCCGAGGTTACCTGGCAGCCTGAAACAGCGCGGTTGCGAGTCAGTCGGGTGGTTAGCGTGATCGATGGAGGCCAGATCATCAATGCCCGCACGGCCCGCAACCAGATCGAAGGAGCGGTCGTGATGGGTGTCGGCATGGCGCTATTCGAAGAGACGAACTACGACAGCCGTTCCGGTGCACCACTCAACCGCAGCCTCGCCGACTATGTCATGGTCACGCATGCCGACGCACCGAAAATCGACGTCACGTTCCTCGACTATCCGGATCTCGCATTGAATCCACTCGGCGCACGCGGTCTCGGGGAGATTGGAATCGCGGGTATTGCGCCTGCGATTGCGAACGCTGTTTATCATGCGACGGGCGTGCGCGTGCGAGATCTTCCGGTTCGGATCGAAGACCTGTTGGCGGCTCAGGTGTCCAGATAGCCGCGCCGCAATCTCTTGACTACCACTCGACCGCGAAATCTCAACGCGGACCGTCGCGCCCCCTGCGCGGAGGATGGTTGGCCACGTGCGCTTGAGCGTACGTGAGCCCTGCTGGGGCGACCACTTCCATTTGGGCAGCGTGAGTACGGCGCGCGACGACATACGCTGAGCGTGCAACCTGGGACATCTGCGCCCAGCTGCGCGTCGGCTCGTGCTGAGCGACTGACTGCGCCGGGGCAGACACATCGCCCACGACAGAACACAGGGTCCTGGCCAGCTCGCGGCTCGCAATCGATGTCTGACGGATGTCGGGCGCGCGAGGTTTGGTTGTCCCGGTCTCCTATCTCCGCTCGCGCCCGACAACACACCGTCGCACAACGGCATTCTGTCGTATACAATCGTACTCAGGATTCGGGCAAGCGGCCGTGGAAGTGCGCGGCGATGGGGAGGCGCGATGCGACAACAGCAACGAAGGGTAGTGCTCTTCTCACGGCTCCCCTGGCAACCGGCGATGCGACTTACGTTGAAGCCGAAGGCGCCGCCCGCGGTCTGGCGGCCGCGCATCGCTCGCGCATTGGAGGCGGCCGCATGAGCCTCGCTGCCCAATTCACCGACCTCATACTCGGCTGGCCCGCCGACGATCCAGCGTTGCTCGAGCGCGTGCGCCAGATCGCGCTGGATGGCCTCGCGGTTGCCGCCGCTGGTTCGAGCGAGCCGGGGCCGACGCACGTATCCGAGCTGTCGAAGGCGCTGCACATCGCCGAGGGGCCGTCGAGCGTGATCGGACACGGCTATGCGGCGCCGTCCATCGTCGCCGCGCGCATCAACGGCATGTCTATGCACGTGCTCGATTTCGAGCCTATGTGGAATCCTCCGAATCACGCAGTGTCGTCGATTCTGCCCGCGCTGCTCGCGCTCGCCGAAGCACGCGAGCAGGAAACCGGCGACGCGCAAGGAGAGGCGCTATTGCGCGCGTTCGCCAAGGGCATCGAGGCCCAAGGTAGGCTCAGGCTGTCGTCGCAGCAGATCGAGCCCGCGCAGCTGAGTCTGCATCCGCCCGGTATCGTCGGTCCGCTCGCCGCGGCGCTCGCATGCGCGAATCTGCTCGGCCTCGACCGGCAGTGTGCGACGGCCGCGCTTGGCATCGCCGCATCGCGCAGCGGCGGCGTGCTTGCCAACATCGGTTCGCAGACCAAGGCGCTGCATTGCGGCGATTCGGCGGCGCACGGGCTCGAAGCGGCGCTCCTCGCGGCGCGCGGCTTCACCGCGGGTCCGGACGCGCTGGGCGGTCCGCGCGGTTGGGGCCACGGCTATTTTGGCGACCGTTTCGATGCCGACGCATTGCTCGCGCCGATCGGCGCTGGCCGCGCGCTGGAACCGGGGCTGGCGTGGAAGCTCTTTCCATCGCAGTTCGCGACGCACTACGCGATCACCGCCGCGCTGGATGCACGCGCGCAGGTCGAAGGCTTCGACGCCGCACAGATAGAGCGCATTGAACTGCGTGTGCCGGTGATGCCGTATATCGACCGTCCCAAGCCGGAAACCGGCCTCGACGGCAAGTTTTCCTGGCAGTACACGGTGGCCATCGCACTGATCGACGGACAGGTCGTACCGGCGTCGTTTGCGGACACGCGCCGCTTCGCGCCGGACGTGGACTCGCTGCTCGAGCGCATCGTATTGAACGCCGACGCGTCGATCGCGGGCGCGCTCGACAAGATGAATGTCGAGATCGCGCTGCATCTGCGCGGCGGCCGGATCGTCAAAGCGTCATGCATGGCGCCGCTCGGCAGCTGGCATCGTCCGGTTGGCGCGGACGCCGTGCGCAACAAGGCGGCCGCGCTCTTTACCGGCGCATTGGGCGAGGCGCGCGCGCAGCAGGTGCTGGCGCTCGCCGACTCGATGAGCGGACCTTTTGAGGTGCGCCGCCTGATGTCCGCGCTGCGCTGATGCGCAAGCGCAAAGACAGGCGTATCCGCGCGGTCATCCGCCTATACTCGTGAACCGGACCTATCGGAACAAGGCTGCAACGTGAACGACAAATCTGCCGCATCGGTTGGCGACAACGAACCGGCCGTCGATACCGGCCAGGGGTCGCTGGCCCAATACGTTTATGCGCAACTGCGTCAGGAGATACGCAGCCGGCAACTGGCCTCGGGCGACCGTCTGCGTGAAGTGGATATCGCCGAGCGGCTCGCGGTGAGCCGCACGCCCGTGCGCGAGGCACTCAAGCGGCTGGAAGCGGAGGGCGTGGTTCGTTTCGCGCCGCCGCGCGGCTTCGTGGTCGTGCAATTGTCCGCGAAGCAGGTGATGGAGCTATACGCGATGCGCAAGGTGCTGGTCGGCGCGGCCGCGCGCTTCGCGGCGGAGCAGGCGTCGCCCATCGAAATCCTGTCCATGCAGCAGGTGCTATCGCAACTGGAAAAGGCAAAGACGCCGGATGAAGTCGCCGGGCTCAACCGGCGTCTGCACGAGATCATCGTCGCGGCCGCGCACAACGAGTATCTGTACAAAAGCGCGAACGTGCTGGTCGATGCATTGAATCTGCTCGGCACGACCACTTATTCGATGCCGGGACGCATCAAGGCAGGGCTGAAGGAGAACAAGGAGATCGTCGCATGCATCGCGCGCCACGATGCGGACGGCGCGGAGCGCGCGGCCCAGGCGCATGTGGGCGCGGCGACGGAGTTGCGTCTGCAGATGCTGTTCGGCGGAACCGGAACCTGATTCAAAGCGCCGGGCGCGACGCTCCCACATTGCGCCGCGCCCGGCTTAGCCTGTGCAGCCGGTACCTGCGTCAGGGCGCCTGCAATAGCTTCGTGACCGCCCGGACTTTGCGCTTGCCGCTCGCCATCAGCATATCGAGCAGCGCATTCGTCCTGTCTTCTGGCAACGTCAGTCCGGCGCTGCCGCGAAATTTTGTTTCGATTTCCTGTGCCCCGAGCGCGCGCTCGCCACTGCCGAGATTCACCGGCACGTGTTCGCCGTGCGTGCTGCCGTCGTGCATCCGCACCATCACCTCGCCCGAGAAATAGCGCGGGAAATCGCAATCCTGCTGGGGTTCGCAGCGCACCTTCGCGGCGAGGGCCAGGATCGCGCGATCCTGCAGCACCGTGTCTTCCAGTTCCGCGAGCCCGAAGCGCCCGCGTAGCAGACACGCGGCGACCACGAAGTGCGTGCTGAACTTCGCTTCGTAGTCCGTTTTCGGCAGCGCTTTCGCGGCCGCCGGTTCCGCGACGATCGGCAACGTCGGCGCGGGCAGGCGGCAGACGATCGATTCGATGTCGCCGACCTCGAGACCGCTCGCTCTCAGACGCAACGCGGCTTCCGCGCAACCGTGAATGAAGTGGCACACCGGGTAGGGCTTGATCGCGGTCCCTTCCATCGTCCACGTGTCGCCGAGCCCTTGCGTGATGGATGCCAGATCGACGTCGCCCGCGTGCGCCTGCAAATGCGAATCGAACAGCCCGAAGCGGCCTTCGTAGGGACGCGACGGTCCCGCGAAGCCGTGCTTTGCCAGATGCGCTGCCGTGATGCCAGCGAGCGCGCCCCAGCCTGGATGCAGACGCTTGGTCCACGCGCCTTCTTCGAGGAACACCTGCACGCCCGCCGCCGTACTCGCGACAATGCCCTGCGCGGCTGTCAGCTGCGCGGCATCGAGGCCCATCAGCTTGCCCGCGACCACCGCCGAGCTGAAGTGCGACACGATCCCCGTCGCATGAAAGCCCGCGTGATGCAGTCCGCCCTTCACGGCGATGCCGAGGCGGATCGCCGTTTCCATTCCGGCGATGTAGGCGGTGATTACGTCGTCCCAGTCGGCGTCGAGCGCTTCGCCGACCGCGAGCGCGGCAGGTAGACACGCGACCGTGGGATGCACGATCGCGAGCGGATGCGTGTCGTCGAAATCGAGGCCATGCATCAGGAAGCCGTTGGCGAGCGCGGCATCGCGCGGCGCGAGCCCGCGCGATGCCGGCTCGCCGATC
This sequence comes from Paraburkholderia sp., assembly GCF_036488505.1. GTDB lineage: Bacteria > Pseudomonadota > Gammaproteobacteria > Burkholderiales > Burkholderiaceae > Paraburkholderia. The sequence continues at coordinate 14,928 of NZ_DASXHN010000409.1, forward strand.
ACGGTCGCCACGCCGGGCGAACCGGCGCCTGCGATGCCCGCGAGCGCCGCGCCCGCGAATGGATAGTGGCGCGCCGCGAAGCCGAGGCCGAGCGCATCGGTGATGTGATGCGTGGCCTTGCGGCGCAGCGCGGCGGGCAACGCGGCGGGCGTCAGCGCGCAGGCGAATCCGGCCAGCGCGCGGGCGATGGGTTGCGGTGTCGTCGTCATCGTTTCATGGCCTTGCTTGCGGTGAACGCTCAGCGATTGCCGGGACGCAGCGCCGAGCCGTCGAGCTCGGTCTGCGTGTCGTGAAGCGGCACCGGGTTGATGGTCTCCAGCCGGCGTCCGGTGGTGCGCGCGCCGAACAGCAGCGTGACAGCCGACGTGCACAGCCACGCGCCCGCGATATAGGCGAACACCCACACGTAGCCGAAGTTCGTGTAGATCGCCGCGATGATGAACGCGTTGGCCACGTTCGCAAGCCGCCCCATCCCGTACGCGAAGCCCGCGCCGGTATTGCGGATGTCGGTCGGATACTGCTCGGGCGTGTAGGCGTAGCAGAGCGCGGCGAAAGTCTGCAACAGCATCCCGACCACGAAGCCGAACGACACGATCAGCACGGGCTGGAACGTCAGGCCGTACAGCAGCCCGAACACCGCAATCAGAAACGCGGCAGCCGCGATGGTGAACTTGCGCTCGAAGCGGTCGGCGAGATAGGTTGCGATCAGCGCGCCCGGCACCGCGCCGACGTTGATCAGCGTGATGTAGGTGAGGCTGTGCGTGATCGTGATGCCGTGCTTGACGAGCAGCGTCGGCACCCACGCCTGGAAGCCGTAGAAGCCGAGCGTCTGCAGAATCCAGATCGCCCACAGCGTCAGCGTGCGGCCGATGTACTGGCCTTTGAACATCGCGGTCCAGCGCGCGCGCACCTCGGGCGGACGCACCGCGGCGACGGCTTCGGGCAGCGGTCCCGCGCTCTCCTCGACCTCCGCTTCAATCCTGCGCAGTATCGCGTCCGCTTCCGCGATGCGGCCCTGGCGCGACAGCCAGCGCGGCGACTCGGGAAAGAACTTGACGAACGCGAGGAACACGATGCCGAGCGATCCCCACACGAAGATCCAGCGCCAGCCGTCCGGACCCGAGGGCACCACCAGCCGTGCGACCCAGCTCGTGATCGGAATGCCCGCGAGCGCGATCACCATCGCCCAGCCTTGCCACGTGCCGCGCGAGCGCGCCGGAAACATCTCGGCGATATAAGCCATGACTACCGCGGTCGCCGACGAAATGCCGACGCCCGTGAGCACGCGCGTGATCATCAGCACCGGAACGTTGGGTGCGAGCGCGTTGGCGAGCGAGAACAGCGAGTAGAACGCGACGTACAAGGTCAGCGCGCGTTTGCGGCCGATGCGGTCCGACAGCATGCCGCCCAGCGTCGCGCCGATGAACATGCCGAAGAAGCCGCCCGAGGTGAGCATCGCGATGGCCGTGATCGACAGGCCCCATTCCTTGACGAGCGCGGGCGCCGCGTAGGAAAAGGTGAAGATGTCGCTGATGTCGAAGAAGAACGGCAGGCTGACGAGTGCGAGCAGCTTCCAGTGAAAGCGCGAGACGGGTAGCCGGTCGACCCGCGCGGCGATGAGTTCATCATTCATGATCGACCTCGCGCATCGTCCATTGCCCGTCGCGGGCGCCGCCACGCGTTCCGGATGCACCGCAAGTCAAATGGAAAACGTTCCGCATGTGAGTCTCCATCCATGGTGTTGGTATCACTGCCGGTGATCGTGCTTCTCTCGTGCTTACGCTTGCGATGCTGCGTGGTGCCTGCTTTCCGTGAGCGTCGGCGGGTCAGGGCACCCATGAGGTTTCGACCGATTCGGCGTTCAGAGGCCGCGCAATCGGTTGCGGCGCGTGCGCTGCGGTCGGTCGGGACGCGCCGGGCAGCGCGCGCTTCATCAGCAGACGCGCCAGCGTGCTGAAATCGTCGACTTCGTCGATCGCTTCGAGCCGTTCGTACAGCGACAACGCTTCCGATGGACCGATTGCACGCTTCGCGCAGTCCTCGAATTTTTCCCACAGCTCGTTGGCGGACATCGGATTGCTCGGGCCGCGGCCGATCAGGTTGTCGATGCGCCTGGTCAGGGCGTTGCCGTCGCGCAGCGTCAGCGTGACCTCGGCGCCGAACTGATGCGGTGAGTTCTCAGGCATGTCGGGATGCGGCTCCGTGCGCGTGATCGCGAGGAGCCGCTGAACGCGGGCATCGCGATACGCATCGCCCTCGAAATGATCGAGCCGCACCGCGCCGTCCACCAGCGCGCGCGCCACCACATATTGCACGCTGAACTTCGCGGCGAGCGGACTCCGCGGTTGCGGGTTGTCGGTATGCGGCAGACGGCGGCGATGCGCGCGGATCAGAACCGCTTCGATCTGCTCCGGCTTGATGTGCGATTCCTGTCTGAGCGCGAGCGCCATGGCGATCGCCGGATGCGTGCTGCCGCAGCACGGAAACTGCTTGAGGCCGAGCGTGTCGCTCTCGACTTCGAGCGGCTCGCCCCACGATTCGAAGATCCGCTCGGCGTCGTAAGTGCCCGGCCCGTTGAACGCGTTGAAAAAACCCTGCTTGTGTTCGAGCGCGAGCGCATTAGCCGTGTAGCCGCGCTGCGCAAGCGACACCGCAAAGAGGCCGTTGCGGCAGGTCTGGCCGACGTGCAGCGGCTTGACCATCGTGCCGAAATTCGCCTTGAGCCCGGATGCGAGCGACGCTGCAATCGCCAGCGCGGTGGCCGTGCGCGCTTCGTCGAGCTTCAGCAGATGGCTCGCCGCCGCCACCGTGCCGAAAATGCCGAGCGTCGCGGTCGGATGCCAGCCTTTGTCGTAGTGATGGAAATTGACCGCGCGCGCCAAACGAATCTCTGTTTCGATGCCGACCACGTAGGCATCGACGAGCGCGCGGCCGGAGCGCTTGTCCGCTTCCGCGAGCGCCACGAGCGGCGCCACCAGCGGCACCGACTGATGCCCGCCGAAAGGCTGGCTGAAGTCGTCGTAATCGAGCGCGTGCGACGCCGTGCCGTTGATCAGTGCCGCGTCGAGCGCGGACGTCTTGCGAGTCGTGCCGAACAGCGTGCACGGCCCGCTCGCCTCGGCGACGCCGGGCACGTCGAGCAGGATTTGCGTACACGGCTCCTGCGAGCCCGCGAGCGTCACGCCGACCGTATCGATGATCGCGATCCGCGCGGCGTCGCGCGCGCTTTTGCCGATGCTGCGCGTATCGAAGCCGGCAATGCGCTCGGCAAGACGCCTCGCGATAGCGGCATCGACGTTCGTGCCGGCACATGTCGTCTGTTGGTCCATGGTGTGCCTCCGCCGCTCAGCCGCGTGCCGACGTGCGGCCCGCGATACGGCCGAAGGTCGCGCCGGAAACGAGGCCCGTGCCGGCCGGATAGTTGTCGTAGAAAAGGCCGCCGACCATCTCGCCGCATGCGGTCAGGCCGGGAATCGGGCGCCAGTCGGTGCCGATCACGCGCGCCTGTTCGTCGACCTTCACGCCGCCGAAGGTGAAGGTGATGCCGCCCGTCGCCGAATACGCATAGAACGGCGGCTTGTCGAGCCTCAGCGCCCAGTTGGTCTTCTCGGGCGCGAGGCCATGCGTCGACAAGCCGTCCTTGCCGGTCGGATCGAAGCCGTCGGATGCGTCGTGCGCGGCGGCGTTGTACTCCTGAACGGTTTTCAGCGCTTGCGCCTTATCGTCGATATCGAGCTGCTCGATCAGTCCTTCCAATGTGTCCGAGGTTATCGGATCGCTCGTCGCATAACGCGCTTCGAGCAGATGCACGGTCTGCGAATCGAACAGCTGATATGCCTTCGCGCCCGGCTCCGCGAGCACTGCACGGCCGTATTTCGCGTAGGTGAACATCGCGCCGTCCTCGCCTTCGTCGACGAAGCGCTTGCCCTTGCGGTTGATCATCACGCCATAGAGGTAGCTCAGGCGGTTGCTGCGGTCGGTCAGCTCGCGCGGCGCGAAATTGCCCCAGTCCGCGCTGATCGGCGTTGCGTGACAGCCGCTCCACTGTCCCCACGGCATTGCGCCGATCTGCATCGCCATGCGCAGTCCGTCGCCCTGGTTATGCGGCGTGCCGCGCACTTTCGCCGCGCCGACGAGCGGCCCGATATGCTGCGTGCGCATCTGCACGTTTGCTTCGAAGCCGCCACAACCGAGCACGACGGAGCGGCCCTTCAGTTCGTGGATGCCGTCATCGTCGCGAACCCGCACGCCGCACACGCGGCCGCTGTCGTTCTGCAGCAGCGCGAGCGCCGCAGCGCCATAGCGCACTTCGACGCCCAGCCGTTCGCAGGCCGCAAACCAGCTGCGCGACAGGCCGACGCCTTCGTGTTCCGCGCGCACCACGAGTCCGCGCGCCCAGATGATCTGATTGCCCTTTCGTACGCCGGTGAGGCTGACAGCCGGCTCCATCTTGATCTGCCCGGCTTCGCGCATCCAGAAGACGGTGTCTTTCGAGTTGTCGACCAGCACCCGCGACAGTACCGGATCAGTCTGGCCGCTCGTGACGCGCATCAGGTCGCCATGGAAATCCTCGCGGCGATAGGGTTGGATGCCAGCATAGAAGTCCTCGAACTCCGCTTCCACGCCCGGCAGCAGCGGCCCGATTTCGCGGGGATCGTCGAACGCGAAACGCAGCACGCCGCCGCTCCAGTGCGTGTTGCCGCCGCGCATGCCGCGCGGGGCTTTTTCGAGCACGACCACGCGCTCGGCTCCGTTTTCCTTGGCGGATACCGCCGCTGCGAGTGCGGCATTGCCAGCGCCTACCACGATCACGTCATAGTCAGCCATGTATCGAGCTCCGTTTTCCGGTCGGTCAGATGAATTGCAGTTTGCGTTTCGCTCGCGTGCAGGCGCGTGGGGCCGTGTGCCTGCTTTGCTCATCCCAGAATACGAATGTATACACAAGTACGCTAATCAGTACATTCCCTGGCCAGTGGCCACGAAGAGGGAATGCGGCGGCGCGGCATGCGCGTCGAGTGACGGATGGCGGAGGAGGCGGGACGTGGGGTACGAGTGCCGGGGCGCGCGTTGATGTTGCGCCTTCAGGGCTATCAGGGCATAGCCCGCGGAGCGGGGTGAACCTCCGGCATCGCTAGCCGATATCCAGCACGGCCTTGCCCGATTGCCGGCGTTCTTCGAGCGCGGCGTGAGCGGCTTCTACGTTGTCGAGCGCGTAGCGACCGTTGATGTCGATGTGCAACGCGCCCTCCAGAATGGCGCCGAAAATGTCGTCGGCGCGGCGCTGCACCGTGGGGCCGTCGGCGAGATGATCAGCGAGGCGCGGGCGAGTCAGGAAAAGCGAGCCCGCTTCGCCAAGCTCATACGGATCGAGGTCGCGCATCGGACCAGTCACCGAACCGTAGTTGACGACGAGCCCGCGTACCCGCGTCGCGCGAAAGCTGTCGCGCAACGTCGCGTTGCCAACGGCGTCGAACACCACGTCGACGCCTTTGCCACCGGTGAGTTCGCGGATTCTGTCCGCGAAAGCGCCGTCCTCGTAGAACAGCACGTGGTCTGCCCCGCGCGCTCTGGCGATGGCGGCTTTGTCGGACGTGCTCGTCGTCGCGAACACCTCGGCGCCGCGTCGCTTCGCCAACTGTACGAGCAACTGGCCGATACCGCCGGAGGCCGCATGCACGAGACACCTCGTGCCTGGTTCGATCTTCGCGACATCTTCAAGCAGGTAGTGCGCGGTCGAGCCTTGAAAGATCAATGCCGCCGCCACGTCGTAGTCGATCGCAGGCGGAATGCGCGCGAGGCGCGCGGTCGGCACGACTGCGTAGTCGGCGTAGGCGCCCCATGAAATGCACCAGGCCACACGGTCGCCAATGCGGCACGAAGTGACGCCCGTCCCCAGTTCGACGATCTCGCCGGCGCCTTCCATGCCGAGCGTGCACGGAATCCGCACGGGATAGGTGCGCGAATCGCGATACTTGCCCTGCCGGGTGTGAACATCCATGAAGTTGATGCCGGCCGCGACGACGCGAACCAGGGCCTCGCCGGCGCCCGGCTTCGGTATATCGATCTCCACCCGGCGAAGCACATCCGGTCCGCCGTATTCATAGATCTGGATGGCTCGCATGCGTGTGGCTCCGGTTCATGGATTGGATGAGGGCAGGAAGCAACGGGCAACACCGAGATGGTGAACCCGCGAGCAACGCCGCATGCCCGCGGACTGCTTTTGCGTTTCGAAAGTGCCAACCCGGCATCCGTCGTCATGCATCCGAGCGCACGAACGACGGATATTTC
>NZ_DASXHN010000422.1:0-47530 GCF_036488505.1 Paraburkholderia sp.
AGGAATTCGGTCCGGAGAAGTTTGAAATCGTCGTGCCGTCGGTGAGCATTCTGGCCGAGCCGCCGGTCGCGGTGGTCGACAAGGTCGTCGACAAGCACGGCACGCGCAAGCTCGCCGAAGCGTATCTGAATTTCCTCTATAGCGAAGAGGGGCAGGAGATCGCCGCTCGCAACTTCTATCGTCCGCGCTCGAACAAGGTGCCGGCCGAGCTGACCGCGAAGTTTCCGAAGCTGAAGCTCTATACGATCGACGATTCGTTCGGCGGCTGGGCCAATGCGCAGAAGACCCATTTCGCGGACGACGGCGTGTTCGATTCGATCTACCAGCCGCAGTAAGCAAAGAGGGCGCCGAGGTTCGGACGCGGGAAGCATGGCTTCCCGCCGGTTTTTTTCCGGCGCGCTCCCCGGGCGCGCTGTGGGCCGGCCGGATCCGCTGGCGGCCGCGCGAGCAGGCATCAACTGACCACAGAGTATCGAGCATGACGACGTTCACCTTCCGCAAGCCGAGCGCATTGCCCGGCTTTGGCCTCACACTCGGCATCACGGTGGCTTATCTGAGCCTCGTGGTGCTGATTCCATTGGCGGCCACCTTTCTGAAGACCGCCACGCTCGACTGGGCGCAGTTCCTGCGCGCGGTCAGTTCGCCGCGCGTGCTCGCGTCGTATCGCCTGACGTTTTTCTCCGCGTTCGGCGGCGCGCTGATCAACGCGGTGTTCGGCTTTTTGGTCGCGTGGGTGCTGGTGCGGTATTCGTTTCCATTCAAGCGCATCGTCGATGCGGTGGTCGACCTGCCGTTCGCGCTGCCGACCTCGGTGGCCGGCATTTCGCTCGCGGCCGTGTACGCCGGTAATGGCTGGATCGGCCAGTTTCTCGAACCGCTCGGCATCAAGATCGCGTTCACGCCGGCGGGGGTGCTGGTCGCGCTGACGTTTATCGGTTTGCCGTTCGTCGTGCGCACCGTGCAGCCGGTGCTCGAGGAGTTCGAGCGCGAGCAGGAGGAGGCGGCGGCGTGCCTGGGCGCGTCGCGCTGGCTGACGTTTCGCCGCGTCGTGCTGCCGGGCGTGTTCCCGGCGCTGTTGACGGGTTTCGCGCTCGCGTTCGCACGCGCGCTCGGCGAATACGGCTCGGTGATCTTTATCGCCGGCAACGTGCCGATGAAGTCGGAAATCACGTCGCTGCTGATCATCACGAAGCTCGAACAGTACGACTATGCGGGGGCCACCGCGCTTGCGGTGGTGATGCTGGTCGTGTCGTTCGTGATGCTGCTGTTGATCAACACGCTGCAGTGGTACTTGCAGCGGCGCACGAGCCGGGGCGGCGCGGGGCCGGCACCGGCTGCCGCAACGCATGTCGCGGTGCCTGGAGGTGCGCAATGAGCCGCGCCATGACTCGGCCGAACGCTGCGCGCCGCCCCGATCCGGTCACCGAGCGGCCCGCGGTGCGCTGGCTGCTGACCGGCATCGCGCTGCTGTTTCTCGCGCTGTTTCTGGTCGTGCCGCTCGCCGCGGTGTTCTATCAGGCGTTGAACAAGGGGCTGCGTTTTTACTTCGAAGCGCTCGCCGATCCCGATGCACTGTCGGCGATCAAACTGACGCTGATCACCGCCGCGATCGCTGTGCCGCTGAATCTCGTGTTCGGTCTCGTCGCGTCATGGTGCATCGCGAAGTTCGAATTTCGCGGCAAGGCGCTGCTGACCACGCTGATCGATCTGCCGTTTTCGGTGTCGCCGGTGATTTCGGGGCTGATCTATGTGCTGATGTTCGGCGCTCAGGGCTGGTTCGGCCCGTGGCTCGAAGATCACAACGTGCAGATCATTTTCGCGGTGCCGGGTATCGTGCTGGCGACGATCTTCGTCACCTTCCCGTTCGTCGCGCGCGAGCTGATTCCGCTGATGCAGGCACAGGGCAACGATGAGGAAGAAGCCGCGCACGTGCTGGGCGCGTCGGGCTGGCAGATTTTCCGCCGCGTCACGCTGCCCAACGTCAAATGGGGTCTGTTGTATGGCGTCATTCTGTGCAATGCGCGCGCGATGGGCGAGTTCGGCGCGGTGTCGGTGGTGTCGGGCCATATCCGCGGGCAGACCGATACGATGCCGCTGCACGTCGAGATTCTCTATAACGAATACAACTTCTCGGCCGCGTTCGCGGTGGCCTCGCTGCTCGCGCTGCTCGCGCTCGTGACCCTCGGGCTGAAGCTGCTGGCCGAGCGCCATATGTCGGCGGAATCGTCGGCTGCCGGCGACGTGCCCGCGCATGCTGGGCCGGTACCATCGGCCGGCGCTTCGTCGTCGGGCGCCGCGGGCCCCACTGCGGCGCGATCCGCGTCACGCTCGTTTGTCGTCAACGCCACGCCAGCGTCGCAGCGACACCCGCTCAAGCAAGGAGAGCTGTAAATGGGTATCACCGTTCGGAACCTGAACAAGCGCTTCGGCGATTTCGTCGCGCTCGATAACGTGTCGCTCGATTTTCCGCCGGGCGAACTCGTCGCGTTGCTCGGACCGTCGGGCTGCGGCAAGACGACGTTGCTGCGCGTGATCGCCGGCCTCGAATACGCGGACGGCGGCCAGGTCGAATTGCAAGGTCAGGACGTCGCGTCGGTCGGCGCGCGCGAGCGCGAAGTCGGCTTCGTGTTCCAGCATTACGCGCTGTTCCGTCATATGACGGTGTTCGAGAACGTCGCGTTCGGCCTGCGCGTGAAGCCGCGCGGCGAGCGGCCGTCCGAGAAGGTGATCCGCGAGAAGGTGCATGAACTGCTCAGGCTCGTGCAACTCGATTGGCTCGCGCAGCGTTATCCGTCGGAACTGTCGGGCGGTCAGCGGCAGCGCATCGCGCTGGCTCGCGCGCTCGCCGTCGAGCCGAAGGTGTTGCTGCTCGACGAACCGTTCGGCGCACTCGACGCGAAAGTGCGCAAGGAATTGCGCAGCTGGCTGCGGCGTTTGCACGACGATCTGCATATCTCGACGATCTTCGTCACGCACGACCAGGAAGAAGCGCTTGAAGTGGCCGACCGCATCGTCGTGCTCAATCGCGGGCATGTGGAGCAGGTAGGCAGTCCGCAGGACGTGTACGACCACCCGCAGACACCGTTCGTCTACGAGTTTCTCGGTGCGGCGAACCGTTTGCACGGCAGTGTCGATGCCAGCGGTTTCGTCGTCGATGGCGCCGCGCTGCCGGTCGCGATTGCCGCGGACTTCAGCGGTCCGGCGTTCGCCTATGTGCGCCCGCACGATCTGCAGCTGTATCCGCAGGCGGCCGGGCATCGCGAAGGTATCGTCGTCGACGTGCGGCGCGTGGTGACGCTCGGCGGCTCGGTGCGCGTCGAGCTGGCGGGCCGCGACGGCAATCTGCTCGAAGCCGAACTCGATCGCGAGACGTGGCGCGATCTGCAACTCGCGGTCGGTGACGGCGTGAGCGCGGTGCCGCGCGCGTTGCGCGTGTTCCCGGCGCAATGACGGACGCGGGCGGCGCGCGAGCCGCCCGTTGCGGTATCGACATCCAGCCGAAACCCGAAGACTTCAATAACTCGACTCTCGGGAAACCGGAGACAACACCATGAATTTCCAGCAATTGCGCTTCGTGCGCGAAGCCGTGCGGCAGAACATGAATCTGACCGAAGTGGCGAACGTGCTGTACACGTCGCAGTCGGGCGTGTCCAAGCAGATCAAGGATCTCGAGGACGAACTCGGCGTCGACATTTTTATCCGCCGCGGCAAGCGGCTGACGGGACTCACGGAGCCGGGCAAGGCCGTGCATCAGCTGATCGAGCGGATGCTGCTCGACGCGGAGAATCTGCGCCGCGTCGCGCGCCAGTATGCGGATCAGGACAGCGGCCATCTGGTCGTGGCGACCACGCACACCCAGGCGCGCTATGCGCTGCCCAAGGTGGTCCGGCAATTCACCCAGGTGTTCCCGAAAGTTCACCTCGCGCTGCGTCAAGGCAGCCCGCAGCAGATCGCGCAGATGATCATCAACGGCGAGGCGGACATCGGCATCTCGACCGAAGCGCTCGATCGATTCCCCGACATCGTCACGTTCCCGTGCTATTCGTGGCATCACATCGTCGTGGTGCCGAAGAATCATCCGCTGGTGGGCCGGCCCAATGTGACGCTCGACGAGATCGCCGAATTTCCGATCGTCACTTACGACCACGATTTCACCGGGCGCTCGCATATCGACCAGGCGTTCGCGAAAGCGGGCGCATTGCCCGACGTCGTGCTGACCGCGATCGACGCCGACGTGATCAAGACCTACGTCGAGCTCGGCATGGGGGTCGGCGTGGTCGCGGCGATGGCCTTCGATCCGAAGCGCGACAGCGAACTGGTCGCGCTCGATACGCAGCATCTGTTCGAGGCCAGCACGACGCGTCTTGGTTTGCGCAAAGGGGCGTTCCTGCGCGCGTACGCGTACCGGCTGATCGAAATGTTCGCGCCGCAGTTGAGCGAGGCAGATATTGCGGCGCAGTTGCGCGAGGCGGCTTGAAGTCGAAGCATTAACCGATGGCATGATTTCGCGCGCGCGGCGTGAACCGCGTGCACGCTTTCACGCATGGCCGCACGTGGCGCGTCGCTTACAATCGTCGCCATGACTACCTCTTCCTCCTACCCGGTTTCTCCCGGCCCGAGCGCGACGCTGGCGCTGCCACGCATCGCCGTTCTGGCGACGGGCGGCACGATCGCCGGCGCGGCGGCGGATGTGACCAACACCTCCGGCTATCAGGCGGGCGTCGTCGGTGTCGATCAGTTGCTGTCGGCGGTGCCGGCGCTATCCACGGTCGCGCGGATCGCGCCCGAGCAGATCGCCAGCATCGACAGCAAGGACATGGCGTTGCCGCTGTGGACCACCGTTGCGCAACGCGTCAATACGCTGCTCGCCGCCGACGACGTCGACGGTGTGGTCATCACGCACGGCACCGACACGCTCGAAGAAACCGCGTACCTGCTGCACCTCACCGTCAAGTCGGACAAGCCCGTCGTGCTGACCGCGGCGATGCGCCCGGCGTCGGCGCTATCGGCCGATGGTCCGCTCAATCTGCTGAACGCGGTGACGGTTGCCGCGCATGCGGCCGCGCGCGGGCAGGGCGTGCTGGTCGCGTTCAACAACCGGATTCATAGCGCGCGCGACGTCGTGAAGACCAGTACCTATGCGGTCGATGCGTTCCAGTCGCCGGAGATCGGCGCGCTCGGCTGGGTGCAGGACGGCCGCGTCGACATCCAACGTGCGGTGGTGCGCGCGCATACGCTCACGAGCGAGTTCTCGATCGGAACCGCGTGGCCGGCTGTGGAAATCGTCGCGAGTTATGCAGGGGTGTCGCGCGTTGCGGTCGATGCGCTGGTTGCCGCCGGCGTGCGTGGCATCGTCGTGGCCGGAACCGGCAATGGGTCGATTCATCAGGCGCTGCAACAGGCGCTCGCCGAGGCCGCGTCGCGCGGGGTGGCGGTGGTGCGCTCGTCGCGCGTCGGCTCGGGGCATGTGATGCGCAATGGCGCGGCCGCCGACGACGCGCTCGGTTTCGTCAGCGCCGGAGCGCTGAATCCGTACAAGACGAGAGTGTTGCTGATGCTGGCGCTTGCCGCGGGCGTGACCGGCGCCGCGGCGTTGCAGAAGGTCTTCGATACCTATTGACCGCTTTGCTGCGCTCTGCGCTGCCGCAGACGCACGGCGGCAGTGCTGAAAGACAGCACGCTGAATCCGACAGCCGGACACCCGACGACGACGTCTGACCGACCAAGGCTTCCCCGGCGCCGCCGGGTGCCGCTGCGGACCCCACTTGCCGCCCTCAGCCCAGAGCGGCACGATTTGCCCGTTGCTCCGCGCAGTTCCCACGGGGCCAACAGGCGCCCCACCTGTGGCTGCCTTGACGCGGCTCACGCAGAAGCCGTCGTCACGGCCAGCTCGACCACCGGCAATTCAAGCCGCCTTCGCCTCATCGCCCGGTGCCTGCGCGACCTCATGATTGGCCATGATTTCGAGCGCCCGCACCATCGCCGAGTGATCCCATGCTTTGCCGCCGTTCGCCGCGCACACGCTGAACAGTTGCTGCGCGCTTGCGGTATGCGGCAACGCGATGCCGAGCTTGCGCGCGCCGTCGAGAGCGAGATTCAGGTCCTTCTGGTGCAGCTCGATCCGGAAGCCCGGATCGAATGCGCGTTTGGTCATGCGCTCGCCGTGCACCTCGAGAATTCGCGACGACGCGAAGCCGCCCATCAGCGCGCGGCGCACGCGCTCGGGATCCGCGCCCGAACGCGACGCGAACAGCAACGCCTCGGCGACCGCCTCGATATTCAGCGCGACGATGATCTGGTTCGCGACCTTGCAGGTTTGCCCCGCGCCGTTCTCGCCGATCAGCGACACGTTCTTGCCCATCAGGTCGAACAGCGGCCTGGCTCGCGCGAATGCCTGTTCCGGACCGCCGACCATGATCGTCAGCGACGCATCGCGCGCGCCAATTTCGCCGCCGGACACGGGCGCGTCGAGATAGTCGGCGCCGAGCGCGTTGATCTTCTTCGCAAAGGCTTGCGTGTCGAGCGGCGAGATCGAACTCATGTCGATCACGAGCTTGCCTTTCGTGAGACCGGCGGCGACGCCGTCATCGGCGAACAGCACGTTGGCGACGTCCGGCGTGTCCGGCACCATGATGATGACGATCTCGGCCGCCTGTGCGACCGCGCTCGAGTTCGCAACCACGCTGGTCATCTTCGCGATGTCGTCCGGCACCGGATAGGCGCCGTTCACGAACAGCGAGTGGCCGCCCTTGATGAGGTTGCGCGCCATGTGCGCGCCCATGATGCCGAGTCCGATGAAGCCGATCTTTGCCATGTGTGGAAGTCTCCTGGGTTGTAGGGTTGGTGCGCGCTGGCGGGCTCGGGCGATCTCAAGCGGCCGCGTGTGCGGCGCCACGCCGCTGTCCGGCAACGCTCTGCACCCAGCCGAGTCCAGCCTCGGTTGTGGTGCGCGGCTTGTATTCGCAGCCGACGTAGCCGTCGTAGCCGAGCGAATCGAGTAGCGCGAGCAGATACGGATAGTTGATTTCGCCGGTGCCCGGTTCATGCCGGCCGGGGTTGTCGGCAAGCTGGATGTGCGCGATTTTCGCGAGGTTCTTTTCGATCGTCGCCGCGAGTTCGCCTTCCATCCGCTGCATGTGATAGATGTCGTACTGCAGGAACAGATTGTCCGAGCCGACCGCGTGAATCACGTCTAGCCCGTCGCGCGAGCGGTTCAGCGCGAAGCCCGGAATGTCGTACGCGTTGCACGGCTCGACCAGCAGCTTGATGCCGGCCTTCTTCAGCTCGCGCGCGGCAAAGCGCAGGTTGTCGACGATCGTCGCGCGCGCCGTGTCCGCATCGAGGTTCGGGCCCGGAATGCCGACCAGGCAGTTCAGTTGCGGCACGTTCAATGCGCTCGCATAGTCGATCGCGCGGCCGACGCCTTCCTGAAACTCGGCGACGCGATCCGGCAGACACGCGATGCCGCGCTCGCCGGCTTCCCAGTTGCCGGCGGGCAGGTTGTGCAGCACCAGCTTGAGCCGGTGACGCTGCAATTGCTCGGCGAGATCGGCTATCGCATACGGATACGGAAACAGGAATTCGACGGCGTTAAAGCCGGCATTGGCCGCTGCGGCGAAACGTTCGAGGAACGGCACTTCGTTGAACAGCATGGTGAGGTTCGCTGCGAATTTCGGCATGGTGCTTGATCCTCTCAGGTCGGTCAGGGGAAGGGCGTGCACGCGCAACCGCATAGGCGCGCAAGCGGCGCGAGGGCGGCGGGTATAACCCGGCCCTCGCGCATTGCGCGCGCCGCGAATAAGGCGGACGCCTTGAAGGGGGCAATAGTCAGTCGAGCAGGCTGATCGCGGTCGGAGCGTCCTCGCGCGTCGCGGCCAGTTCCTCGAATTCGTTGACCGCGTCGATCTCGGTGCCCATCGAGATGTTGGTCACGCGCTCCAGAATCACTTCGACGATCACCGGCACGTTGAACTCGCCGAGCATCGCCTGGGCTTTTTGCAAAGCCGGCCTCAGTTCCTCCGGCTTGAAAACGCGAATCGCCTTGCAGCCGAATCCTTCGGCCACCGCGACGTGATCGACGCCATAACCGTTCATCTCCGGCGAGTTGATGTTCTCGAAGCCGAGCTGCACGCAGTAGTCCATTTCGAACGCACGCTGCGCCTGGCGGATCAGCCCGAGATACGAGTTGTTCACCACGACGTGCACGTACGGCAGCTTGAATTGCGCGCCGGCCGCGAGCTCTTCGATCATGAACTGGAAGTCGTAGTCGCCCGAGAGCGCGACAATCGGTCGTTGCGGATCGGCCGCGCGCACGCCCAGCGCCGCCGGAATCGTCCAGCCGAGCGGGCCGGCCTGGCCGCAGTTGATCCAGTTGCGCGCCTTGTACACGTGCAGGAATTGCGCGGCGGCGATCTGCGACAAGCCGATGGTGCTCACGTAGCAGGTATCGCGGCCGAACACCTGGTTCATCTCTTCGTATACGCGCTGCGGTTTCATCGGCACGTTGTCGAAGTGCGTCTTGCGCAGCATCGTCTGCTTGCGCTGCCGGCACTCGGCGACCCACGCGCTGCGGTCCTTCAGCTTGCCCGCGGCTTTCCATTCGCCCGCCACGTCGACGAACAGTTCGAGCGCGGCCTTCGCGTCGGACACGATGCCGAGATCCGGGCCGAACACGCGGCCAATCTGTGTCGGTTCGATATCGACGTGCACGAACTTGCGGCCCTTCGTATACACGTCGACGCTGCCGGTATGACGGTTCGCCCAGCGGTTGCCGATGCCGAGCACGAAGTCGGACGCGAGCATCGTCGCGTTGCCGTAGCGGTGCGAGGTCTGCAGGCCGACCATGCCGGCCATCAGCGGATGATCGTCGGGAATCGCGCCCCACGACATCAGCGTCGGAATCACCGGCACGCCGACGGTTTCGGCGAATGCCACCAGCAGGTCTTCCGCTACCGCGTTCAGCACGCCGCCACCGGAGACGATCAGCGGCCGCTCGGCGTCGTTCAGCAAGCTCAGCGCCGCTTCGATCTGTTTGCGCGTCGCCTTCGGCTTGTACACCGGCAGCGGCTCGTAGGTGTCGATGTCGAATTCGATTTCGGCGAGTTGCACGTCGATCGGCAGATCGACCAGCACCGGGCCCGGCCGGCCCGAGCGCATCAGATGAAATGCCTGCTGGAATACGCGCGGCACCAGCGCCGGTTCGCGCACGGTCACGGCCCACTTGGTGACCGGCTTCGCGATCGATTCGATATCGACGGCCTGGAAGTCTTCCTTGTAAAGACGCGCGCGCGGCGCCTGGCCCGTGATAGCCAGAATCGGGATCGAGTCGGCCTGGGCGGAATACAAACCGGTGATCATGTCGGTGCCGGCGGGGCCCGACGTGCCGATGCACACGCCGATGTTGCCCGGCCGGGCACGCGTGTAGCCCTCGGCCATGTGCGAGGCGCCCTCGACGTGGCGGGCCAGCACGTGGCTGATGTTGCCCGCCTTGCGCATTGCCGAGTAGAACGGGTTGATCGCGGCGCCGGGCACGCCGAACGCAGTATCGATACCTTCTTTTTCGAGCACCAGAACGGCGGCGTCGACGGCTCTCATCTTGGCCATGCATGTCTCCTCAATGTCGGTAATCGGGTCTGTTGGAGGACACTGTAGGCCTGTGATAAAGGTTTGATAAGATCAGCACGGGTCGCTTATTTCGAAACAAAAAGTATTGAATAGCTCGCGGCGCGACGGCCGGCGCGCCAGCTAGAAAGAAAAACAGCAGGCGGGAGACGAACATGGATCGCTTCAAACAGATCGAAACCTTCGTGCGGGTCGCCGAGGCCGGCAGTCTCGCGGCGGCGGCGCTGGAAGAGGGCGTGTCACCGGTGATTCTCGGCCGGCGTATCGATGCGCTCGAAAAGCGCCTCGGCGTGAAGCTGATGTATCGCACGACGCGGCGGCTGGTGGTCAGCGAGGACGGCGCCGCGTTTCTCGAACGCTGCCGGGGGCTGCTTGCCGAATGGGATCAGGCGGAAAACGAGTTGAGCGCGGGACGACGCGCGGTGAGCGGGCATCTGATCGTGTCGGCACCGGCCGCGTTTGGACGCAAGCACGTCGCGCCGCTCGCGCCCGCGTTTCTCGCCGGCAAACCGGAATTGCAGATGTCGTTCAACCTGACCGACCGGGTCGTCGATCTGGTGCGCGAGGGGTACGACGTGTCGATTCGCATCGGCGGCGCGGTCGATCCCAATTTCGTCGCGGTGAAGCTCGCGTCGAACCGGCGAGTCGTGTGTGGCACGCCGGAGTATTTTCGCCGCCACGGCAAGCCGAAAACGCTCGAAGATCTGCCGGCCCATAACTGTCTCGCGTTCAATCTGCAGGGCGGCCAGAACCGCGGCTGGTACTTCCGCCGTAACGGCAAGCTCGCCACGGTGCGGGTGGGCGGCACGCTGGACTGCAACGACGGCGAACTGCTGCACCGCTGGGTCTCCGAAGGGCTCGGGCTCGGCTGGCGCTCGACGTGGGAAATCCAGCAACAACTCGCGCGCGGCGAGCTTGAAACGGTGCTCGACGAGTACGCGCTGCCCGACTACGACATCCTCGCGGTCTATCCGCAACAGCGCTACGTGCCGGCCAAGGTGCGCTATTTCATCGATTATCTGAAAGAGGTGTACGCGAGCGGCGATTACTGGAGCCGGCCGTCGTACTAGCTGACGATAGCGGGGCCGCGCCGGTCTTTTTGTGAATTCGCGGGTAGCGAGGGAATAAACGCGCTCTGTGGCCGGTTATGTGGTGAAAGGAGCGTCGCGAACGACCGCGCGACGCGATCGACGAGCGCCACCGCACAACGCAGCCGCCATGCCCCTGGAGGGACCCACGTGGTCCAGACCGATTCAGACGCCACCCGCACGCGGCGCGATCTCGATGCCGATGCCGATGCCGCCAGAAGCCGCCGCTTCCAGCAGCTGGCGCTCCCGCATCTGGACGCCGCGTACAACCTGGCGCGCTGGCTGTGCGGCAACCCGCACGACGCCGACGATGTCGTGCAGGAGGCGTTCATGCGCGCGTTCCGCTTCTTCGATACGTTCCGCGGCGAGTCCGCGCGGCCCTGGCTGCTCGCGATCGTGCGCCGCACCTGGTACACGGAATGGCGGCGGCGCGCGCCGTCGCACGACATGCTCGAATTCGACGAAACGATGGACGAGGCGACCTTCGACGGCTGGAGCGCGGGCGGCGACGATCCGCAGGCGCTTCTGATCCGCGACGAGGATGCGCGGCAGGTGCATGACGCGCTGGCGCGCCTGCCGGTCGAGTACCGCGAGGTGCTGATCCTGCGCGAACTCGAGGAGATGGGGTATCGGGAGATCGCGGTGGTTGCCGATGTGCCGATCGGTACGGTGATGTCGCGGCTGGCGCGCGGCCGGCGCAAGTTGGCGCAGATGCTGATGGCCGAGCGTGGCGTGGGGACGCCGGCGGATTGCGGACGTGGGCAACGGGCTGGTGCCCGTAAGGCGACGCCCGAGGGCGGGGCGGCATCGATGTCGTCGATGTCCTCTGTGCCATCCGTGCCATCCGCGAGGCCCGCACGAAGTGGTGGCGAAGGCCGCGCCGCGCCGGCCGCGACCAGCGCACCCATGGCCGCGACGATCACACAACTGCGGACGTTCGCGGACGGCCGGCCCCTCAATATCCCCGGCGCTGCCGCGGAGTCTGCTCAGGAGACGCCGGATGGACTGTAACGAAGCTCGGCCGCTTCTCGATGCGAATGCCGATCATGAATTGCCGGCGCCGGATGCGCAGCGCGTGCAGCAGCATATCGCGAGCTGCGACGACTGCCGGCGCGCCAGCGACAATCTGCGCGCGCTGAGCGGGTCGCTGCGCGCGGCGCCGTATCACCGCGCGCCGGCGTCGTTGCGGGCGGCCATCGTCGCCGCGTTGCCCGCGGCGTTCGACGAAACGTCGGCGATGCAGGCCACGGCGGCGCGCAGCGATGGGTCAGCGGAGGCTGGCGGGTTCGCCGCCGCACCGCGCGCGGACATCGCGGCGCAAACGCCGCGGCGTCAGGGGCCACGGGCGTGGTGGTCCTCCCGGCTGAACGGATGGCTGCGTGGGTTCAGCGGTTCTGGAGGGGCAGAGGGCTCAGCTGGTTCAGGCGGTTCAGGCGGGCGAGGCGGTCGAGGCAGCTCGCCAGGTGCTTTCGCAGACTGGGGAGGTCTCGGCGCCCCGGTCGCTGGCGGCGCGGGACGCATGGTCACGCGCGGCGGGCTCGTCGCGCTGGTCATCGCGTTGTGCGCGGTGACGGCAGTGGTCACGCTGAATCTGCGTGGCACAGCCGAATCCACCCAGTTCACCGATGAGCTGGTGCAAAGCCATGTGCGCGCGCAGATATCGGGCCGCGACATCGACGTGATTTCGACCGACCGGCATACGGTCAAGCCATGGTTTAACGGCCGGCTCGATTATTCGCCGCCGGTCGAGGATCTCGCGGCGAGCGGTTTCGCACTGGAAGGCGGCCGGCTCGACTATCTCGCGCATCAGCGGGTCGCGGTGCTCGTGTACCGCTATGGCAAGCATGTGATCGATGTGTATGTGTTTCCGCAGCCCGCATCGGGCGGCACGGCTCGCGGAATCGACGGCGCGGTGCCCGCCGTGCTCGCGCACGACGGCTATTCGATCGCGCACTGGGATGCGCAAGGCATGACCTGGTGGGCGATCACGGACGCGGCACCCGACGCGCTCGGCGGCCTCGAAGCGGCGCTGAAGGCGCGCCTGCGCAGCGGCAGCCAGCGTACGGAGGCCGGTTAACGAGCGGCAACGGCGCGGGGAGACCACCTGGACCGAGAGGAGCGCGACGCCGGGCCAGCACCTTAGGACAGCAGCCGTGGGCTGGTCGGGCGGGGCTGCGCACGAGATGCGGCGCTCCGCCATCCCGCCTCGCCAACGCGTTTTTCGGCCGCCTCGCCGCCGGCCACCCGTAAATCCTTGAAAACACACCCGATTCGCGCGCCGGATTGGCGGTATATCTTGCAATCCGGCCCTCTTCGCGTTATATTCTTCGGCTTCTCACTTGCCGCACCGGTTCCGACGCCCGGGCGGCTTCTATCCAAAAGTCAGCACAAGGAGTGTGTAATGCGTCATTACGAAATCGTTTTTATCGTGCATCCGGACCAGAGCGAGCAGGTGCCCGCCATGATCGAGCGTTACAAGAGCACGATCACGTCGCACGGCGGTCAAATCCACCGCGTCGAAGACTGGGGCCGCCGTCAACTGGCCTACATGATCGAGAAACTCGCGAAGGCTCACTACGTCTGCATGAACATTGAATGCGACCAGACCACGCTCGACGAGCTGGAACACGCGTTCAAGTTCAACGACGCCGTTCTGCGTCACCTCATCGTCAAGATGAAGAAGGCCGAAACCGGTCCTTCGCCGATGATGAAGGAAGTGCAGCGCGAGGAAGCCAAGAAGTCGGCAGCCGCTCAGCCGACCGAAGCGCAGGCTTAAAACACGTTATTTAAGCTGCCAGACACTGCGCAGCGTCGTTTTCGCTCAGGTACACGAAGCTAATACAGGTACATGAACCGGCTGCAACTCACGGCGAGCGTCGTCGAACGCGAACCGGTGCGGTATACCCCCGCCGGCGTTCCGATTGCAAGCTGCACGTTGCTCCACCGCACGGAAGTCGTCGAGGCGGGCATTGCCCGTCAAGTCGAACTGATGATGCAGGCGGTAGCCGCGGGCGAGGCGAGCGGTCAGCTCGAAAGCTGTCAGATGGGCGTCGAAACGCTCTTCACGGGTTTTCTGGCGAAAAAGCACCGTAACGCGCGAACTCTGGTATTTCACATCACAGCATTGCAGGACATTGGAAAGGACTGAACATGCCCCGCCCGACTGGTAAGAAATTCGACAAACGTCGTCAGCAACAAAACCCGCTTTTCAAGCGCAAGAAGTTTTGCCGTTTCACGGCTGCTGGCGTCGAATACATCGACTACAAAGACATCGAAACGCTGAAGGACTTCATCGGCGAGAACGGCAAGATCACGCCGGCACGTCTCACGGGTACGAAGGCGCACTATCAACGCCAGCTGGACACGGCTATCAAGCGCGCGCGTTTCCTCGCGCTGGTGCCGTACACCGACCAGCATAAGGCCTAACCCGACGACGCGATAAGGAGCATCCGAATGCAAATCATTCTTCTGGAAAAAGTCGTCAATCTGGGCAACCTGGGCGATATCGTGAAGGTCAAGGACGGTTACGCACGTAACTTCCTGATCCCGAACAAGCAAGCTCGCCGTGCAACGAAGGAAGCGCTGGCCGAATTCGAAGTGCGCCGCGCCGAACTCGAAAAGGTCGCCTCTGAAAAGCTGGCAGCCGCTCAGGCTCAGGGCGAAAAGCTCGCAGGCCAGACGGTTCAGATCAGCCAGAAAGCCGGCGTCGACGGCCGTCTGTTCGGCTCGGTAACGAACGCCGACATCGCCGCCGCGCTCGGCAAGCAAGGCTTCGCAGTGGAAAAGGCGCAAGTGCGCCTGCCGGAAGGCCCGCTGAAGATGGTTGGCGAGCACCCTGTGCAGGTTTCGCTGCACACCGACGTTCTCGTCGATGTGACGGTGGCCGTGATCGGCGAGCACGTTTAAGCATCAGGCGGGATGAGCCAGCGCGTTGCTGGCGAAGAGCAGGGGCCGGGCAACCGGCCCCTGCTTTTTTGTGCCCGCTTTTTCCGTTTTTTCGCTCGCCGCAACTGACGGATTACCCGATAATTCCCCTCCATGAACGCACCGTCCAAAGATCCCCAACTCGAGTCGCTGAAAGTCCCGCCGCATTCGATCGAGGCCGAGCAATCGGTACTGGGCGGCCTGCTGCTCGATAACGCCGCCTGGGATCGCATCGCCGATTTCCTCGCGCAAAGCGACTTCTACCGCTACGACCACCGCATCATCTTCGAGCACATCGGCAAGCTGATCGCGGCAACGCGTCCCGCCGACGTGGTTACGGTGTATGAGGCGCTCGGCACGTCGGGCAAGGCGGAAGAGGTCGGCGGTCTCTCGTACCTGAACGCGCTCGCACAAAACACGCCGAGCGCGGCCAATATCCGCCGTTACGCGGAAATCGTGCGCGACCGAGCGGTACTGCGCCGGCTTGTCTCCGTCGCCGATGAAATCTCCGCGGACGCATTCAACCCGCAAGGCAAGGAAGTCCGGCAACTGCTCGACGAGGCGGAATCGAAGGTATTTTCGATCGCAGAAGACGGCGCGCGCGGCACCCAGGGCTTCCTCGAAATCGGACCGCTGCTCACCCAGGTCGTCGAGCGGATCGACACGCTCTATCACACCGCCAATCCGAGCGACGTGACGGGCACGCCGACCGGCTTCGTCGATCTCGACCGCATGACCTCGGGCATGCACGGTGGCGAGCTGATCATCGTCGCGGGCCGTCCGTCGATGGGTAAAACGGCCTTTTCGATGAATATCGGCGAATACGTCGCGGTGGAATACGGGCTACCGGTCGCGGTGTTCTCGATGGAAATGCCGGGTACGCAGCTGACGATGCGGATGCTCGGCTCGGTCGGCCGGCTCGATCAGCACCGCATGCGCACTGGCCGGCTGACCGACGAGGACTGGCCGAAGCTCACGCACGCCGTGCAAAAAATGAGCGAGGCGCAAATCTTCATCGACGAGACCGGCGCTCTGAACCCGATGGAACTGCGCTCGCGCGCGCGCCGGTTGTCGCGTCAGTGCGGCAAACTCGGCCTGATCATCATCGATTACCTGCAGCTGATGAGCGGTTCGTCGTCCGGCGAAAATCGCGCGACTGAAATCTCGGAAATCTCGCGTTCGCTGAAGAGTCTCGCCAAGGAGCTCGACGTGCCGGTGATTGCGTTGTCGCAGCTCAACCGCGGCCTGGAACAACGTCCGAACAAACGGCCGATCATGTCCGACCTGCGCGAATCGGGCGCGATCGAACAGGACGCCGACGTGATCCTGTTCATTTATCGCGACGAAGTCTACAACCCGGACAGCCCGGACAAGGGCACCGCGGAAATCATCATCGGCAAGCAGCGGAACGGCCCTATCGGCCCGGTTCGCCTCACGTTCCACGGCCAATACACGAAGTTCGACAATTTTGCCGGCGTGCAAAACTTCTACGGCGGCGACTGATGCACCCGGGCGCCGTCGCCGGTGCCGCGAGGGGGCGACGCGATGCCGCCGCTGTGTTGTAACGATGCTGTCAAAAGTGCGACATCGGTTACACGACGGTACAATGTGGCAGTTTTATGTCAGCCATCACGTGACCCATTTCCAGGATCCCAATGTTCGGTCGATTCATGCCCACCGAGGGCAAGTTCTTTGAAATCTTCAATGCGCATGCAACGTGCATTATCTCGGCGAGCCGCGAACTCGAGCTGCTGATCGACAATCTCCAGGACGCCGAAGTCCACAAGCAAAACGTGCAGAAGGCCGAAAAGGCTGCCGACAAGCTCACGCACGAAACGATCGACTTACTGCACAAGACCTTCATCACGCCGCTCGACCGCGACGAGATCCACAAGCTGATCACCACGATGGACGACATCCTCGACCTGATGGAGGACGTCGCCACCGCCATTTCGCTGTACGACGTGCAGGCCGTCACGTCGGAGGCGAGCCAGCTCGCGCATATCTGCACGGCGACCTGCGAGCGCGTGCAGTTCGCGGTAAGCCTTCTGTCGGACATGAAGCAAGCCAGCCAGATTCTGAAGGCCTGCGAGGACATCGACCGGCTCGAATCGGAAGCCGACCGCGTGCTGCGCGCGGCGATGTCGAAGCTGTTCCGCGAGGAAGACGACGTCAAGGTGCTGATCAAACTGAAGGCGATTTACGAACTGCTCGAAACGATCACCGACAAGTGTGAGGATGTAGCGAACATCATCGAAGGCATCGTGCTGGAAAACGCATAATGCACTCGATACAACTCGCTATCTGGGTCGTCATCGGCCTGGTCGCCATTGCGTTGGTATTCGATTTCATGAACGGCTTTCACGACGCGGCGAATTCGATCGCGACGGTCGTGTCGACCGGTGTGTTGAAGCCGCAGCAGGCGGTCGCGTTCGCCGCGGCGTTCAACGTGATCGCCTATTTCGTGTTCCATCTGAAGGTGGCGGCGATGGTCGGCAAAGGCACGATCGATCCCAACATCGTCGACCATTACGTGATTTTCGGCGCGCTAATGGGCGCGATCGGGTGGAACATCATCACGTGGCACTACGGCATTCCGTCCAGTTCGTCGCACGCGCTGATCGGCGGCCTCGTGGGCGCGGCACTCGCGAAGTCGGGCTGGGGCTCGCTGAATTGGGATGGCCTGATGAAGACCGTCGCGTTCATCTTCATTTCGCCGCTGCTCGGCTTCGTGCTTGGGTCGTTTTTCATGCTGCTGGTGTCGTGGCTGTATTTCCGCACGCCGCCGAGCAAGGTCGACCGGCGCTTTCGACGCCTCCAGCTGGTGTCTGCCGGGCTGTATAGCCTCGGCCACGGCGGTAACGACGCACAGAAGACCATCGGCATCATCTGGATGCTGTTGATCGCGACCGGTTTTGCGTCGATGAATGCGGACGCACCGCCGCTGTGGGTGATCGGCGGCTGCTATCTGTCAATGGGTCTTGGCACGCTGTTCGGCGGCTGGCGCATCGTGCGCACGATGGGTCAGAAGATCACCAAGCTCAAGCCGGTCGGCGGCTTCTGCGCGGAGTCGGGCGGCGCGATCACGCTATTTACTGCGTCGTGGCTCGGCATTCCGGTGTCGACCACGCATACGATTACCGGCGCGATCGTCGGCGTCGGGGCGACGCAGAAGCTGAGCGCGGTGCGCTGGGGCGTGGCCGGCAATATCGTATGGGCGTGGATTCTGACGATTCCGGCGTCCGCGGTGTTGTCCAGCGCTGCATGGTGGCTGGGTCACCACTTCCTGTAGTGCCGCGGTGTCACTTTCGCTCTGTACGCCCGCCGTTAATCTAGCCCGCTCTGCCTGACCGGCTTTCGCCTCTCTCATCGTTCCCATAGCGCGCGATTTCGCCGCCTCCGACGCGGCCGCACGCAAGTCCGATCGAAAGACCCCGATCAGATCAACGGTGCATTCGCGCCGTCCATCGGAATGATCGCGCCTGTCACATAGCTCGCGCGACGACTCGCAAGGAACAGCGCGACGTCGGCGATTTCGTCCGGCTTCGCGTAGCGCCCGAGCGGTATCTTGGCCTGACCGCGCGCGAGCGCTTCTTCGCTGCCGATGCCTTGCTGCGCTGCCTCGAGCTTGACCGCTTCCTCGACGCGCTCGGTCAGCGTCGAACCCGGATTGATTGCGTTAATGCGGATCCCGTAGCGCGCGTAGTAGTGCGCAAGGCCGACGGTCGCCAGCATCAGCGCCGCATTGGCCGCGCCCCCCGCGATATGGATGTCGCTGGCGATCTTGCCGCCCATGCCGATGATATTGACGATCGTGCCCGGCTCCGCGCCGCCGGCTTTGACGCGTTCAGCCATACGGCGCAACACTTCCTGTTGCGGATAGATATAGGGGAAATATTTCGCTTCCATCGTCGCGCGGAACGCGTCGGCGTCGAGCGTTTCCGGATCGTAGCGGCGCGCCGCGCCGGCGCTGTTGATCAGTACGTCGATTGGGCCGACCGCGCCGCTGACTTCGTCGACGATATCGGCGGCGCTGTGGGGTTCGTGCAGATCCGCCCGGGTGCGATGCACGTGGAACCCCTCCTGTTTCAACTGCTCGTACGCACGCGCCAGGTTCGCAGGGTCGCGCGAGACGATCGCGACTTTCGCGCCTTCCCGCGCGAAGGCGCGAGCGCAGGCGAAGCCGATGCCTTTGCTGCCGCCGGTGATCAAGACCACCTTGTCTTTCAACCCGAGTTCCATCGTCGCCACCCGCCGTCAGAAGAATATCGAAGACGATAGCAGATCGGCGCGATGGCGGTGGTCTGCGGCGGCCATTTCCGACGCGCGCAAGGGTGGCGGCCGGCTTCGCGCGCTGGACGCGAGGATCGGTGGCGCGCAGACCGGGTAGCGCGTGTATCGGGAGCGTGCGCGCGCGTCAGTAGTTGCCGTTCGCGAAGCGGGCGATCGGGTCGTCGTTCGTCTGCGTGGGCGCCGGGATGCCATGCGAGGCCGTCGAGGCGCGCACGATGCGCGTCTCGACGCCTGGTTCGGCTTGTTGCATCTGCCGAGCCTGCTGCGCCTGACGCGCAGCGATCGGAGCGGGGGGGGGTGGCTCGAACGCGTCGGCGGCGGCATCGATTGCGTCAGGCCGTGGGATCGCGCGAACGGCTGTCACCGGTTGTCCTCGCTCTACCGATTGTGCGGGGGACGGCATGTCGGCGTCGTACGCGCTGGCCTGCGCAGGCGGTGCGATGGCCGGCGTCACGGCACCCGCGGAGCGCGCCTGCATCCGCGCGGTGCTGATGCCCGGCGGAGGCGGCTCGAACGGGTCGGCCTGCGCGCCCGCCGCGCGGTTCGCGTTGGCGCTAGACGTTGCGCTTGCGGTGGTTTGCGGCTGGCTTGCCGTCGTCGATGGTGTGCTGGGAGCAGCTTCGGTGCGGGTAGCCTGCGAGCGGCCCGCTGGATAAACGGGCGCCGCCGTCTGCGTCACCGGCGATCGCGCATCCGCTAACGCCGCCGCGCCCGCATAAGCCGAAGCCATCGGCACCACTGCCGTTACGCCGCCTTCATGCTCCGTTTGCGGCGCCGCCGCCTGATAGCTCGGTGCATCGAACGGCGCTGGCGTCGCGGCTGGCGCCGCCACCCGGCGGATGCCGTCGAAGCGTTTCGCCCAGTAAGGGTTGGTCAGATAGTCGAGCCGCACCGTGCCGCCGGTCGATGGTGCATTGACGAAGCGCAGCTTGCCCACATAGATGCCGACATGCGAATGAGGACGCCCCGTCGTATTGAAGAAGATCAGATCGCCCGGCGCGATTTCGTCCGGTTCGATCGACTCGCCGCGCCCGCTCATCTCGGCGGTGGTGCGCGGCAGGTTTACCGATGCCGCGCGCAGCACCACATAGTGCACGAGGCCGCTGCAATCGAAGCCGCTATCCGGCGTATTGCCGCCCCATCGGTACGGCACGCCGACAAGGCTCATCGCCTGGATCGAGATTTCCTCTCGGCCAACGCTGTGATCGACGAAGTGGGGGAAGCCGGGCGGCGGCGCATGATACGCGCCATTCGCAACGACGATGCCGTCCGGCCCGCGCGAGCTCTTCTGTGGCGCACCGGCACAGGCGGCGAGCAGCAGGACGGTCAGCAGCGAAAAGGCGAGTCGGCGCATGAAGACGGAACGGGTGGTAAGCGCCCGTTTATTTACTCACTGGCGATGTCGCGATGGTAGCCGCCGAACATGGTCACGGCAAGAAATGTTGATAAATTACTTGAAGTATACGCGCTAAGTGTTGCCCGCGCGGAACGCCGAGGCGTGAAAAAGCCGCGGCCGGAGTGAACCGGGCGCGGCTGCAGCGAAAAAAAATGGGCGGATGCTTACAGAATTTCCGACGCGTAGTCGGCGAGGCGGGAACGCTCGCCACGCGCTAGCGTCACGTGCCCGCTATGGGCCCAGCCCTTGAAGCGGTCGACCACATAGGTCAGACCCGAGCTGCCCTCGGTGAGGTACGGCGTATCGATCTGCGCGATGTTGCCCAGGCAGATGATCTTCGTGCCTGGACCCGCGCGCGTGACCAGCGTCTTCATCTGCTTTGGCGTCAGGTTCTGCGCCTCGTCGATGATCAGATATTTGTCGACAAACGTGCGCCCGCGCATGAAGTTCATGCTCTTGATCTTCAGGCGCGAGCGGATCAGCTCCTGCGTCGCCGCGCGGCCCCATTCGCCTGCTGCGTCGTCGGTCTTTTGCAGCACTTCGAGGTTGTCGTCGAATGCGCCCATCCACGGCTGCATCTTTTCCTCTTCCGTACCCGGCAGAAAACCGATGTCTTCACCGACCGGCACCGTCGCGCGCGTGACGATGATCTCGTTGTAGCGCTTGTCGTCGAGCACCTGCGCGAGACCGGCGGCGAGCGCGACCAGCGTCTTGCCGGTGCCGGCCTGGCCGAGCAGCGTGACGAAATCGATTTCCGGATTCATCAGCAGGTTCAACGCGAAGTTCTGCTCGCGATTGCGCGCGGTGATGCCCCACACGTTGTTTTTGTGATGGCCATAGTCGCGCAACGTTTGCAGCAGCGCGGTCTTGCCGTTCAGCTCGCGCACCAGCGCGTGGAACGCGGGTTCGCCGTTCTGCGGCTCGAGATAGACGAATTCGTTGACCAGCATCGCCGCGCACAGCGGACCGGTCACGCGATAGTACGTGGTGCCGGTCTTGGTGTCCTGCCAGCTCTCCATGCCCTTTGCGTGCCTGGTCCAGAAGTCCTGCGGCAGCGCGCGAATGCCCGTGTACAGCAGATCGCTGTCTTCGAGTACCTGGTCATTGAAGTAGTCTTCGGCGGGCAGGCCGAGCGCATGTGCTTTGATGCGCATGTTGATGTCTTTCGACACCAGCACGACCTGGCGATCCGGGCGATCGCGCTGCAACGCGCGCACCACCCCGAGGATCTGGTTGTCGGCCTTGCCTTCTGGCAGGCCTTCGACTGGCTCGATCGCGGCCAGCCGCGTCTGGAAGAACAGACGCCCGGATGCCTCGCGGCTGCCGAGGCGGGCGAGCGAAATGCCGTCGGCCATGTTGCCGGCGTTCGCCACCAGCGCGTCGAGCGTGCGGCTCACCTGGCGCGCGTTACGCGCGACTTCCGACATGCCCTTCTTGTGGTTGTCGAGTTCCTCCAACGTCATCATCGGCAGGTAGACGTCGTGTTCCTCGAAACGGAACAGGCAGCTCGGATCGTGCATCAGCACGTTCGTGTCGAGCACGAAGAGCTTCAACACCTCCGACTGCGCGGCGCTCGAGCCGCGCTTTTTGCGGGAGGTGCCGGTGCCCGCCGTGGCGGGCGCGGCGGTCTCGGCCGCGGGCTGCTTCGCGGATGGCGCGCGCGCGACGGCTGGCTGAACCGCCTGCTGCGCTTCGGCCGCATCCGCATCGTGCTGCCCACGCGCGGCCGGCACCGGTTGCAGCAACGCGGCGGTCTGTCTGGTTTTGCGGCCGCGTGGCGCGGCGGTTTGCCCGGTTGCGTCAGGCGCCTCGGAAGCCGGCACCGGCCGCAACGTCGTGGCGGCGTTGGCAGCATGCGCCATTGGCGTGGCAACGTTGGCGCGGCCGTAGTCGGCCGACTCTGCGGATTCCCCTTCACGCGCCTGTTTTCTCGCGGCAGGGCGCGCGGGCGTGACGGCTTTAGCCTTGTATTCGTCAGGCGACAAAAGATTGCCGAGCTTGCTGGGGGGAGTAGGCAAAGGCATGGTTTCCCTCGAAATAATCGGGTCACATATCGTGCGCCGCCCGTCGCATTCTGCCGGTGCCTTCATCGGACATGCAGTTTGCGCGAGGCGACGCGCATTCGGTCTAGAGATGCCGGTTCGCCTGGTTTTCGATAGGCTCCTTGACTAAAGCGCGCAGCCGTCTGAACGAGCGGTCGCGCGCAATAAAAAAAGCCGCTGCCCCGGCATTCGGGGCAAGCGGCTCGGCTGCAGTGCTCAGGCTGCGGCTGACGATCCGAACGGCACCGGTGAATCCGGTCAAGCGGCCGTTAGCTCTCGCGCAGCGGAGAAAAATGTGGGGTGGACAGGCACTCATTGCGGGCCAATATAACGCGCATCACAGCGCTTGTACAGCCTCCAGGATGTCGTCGACGTGGCCCGGCACTTTTACGCCGCGCCACTCCCGGCGCAGCACGCCGCTGGCGTCGATCAGGAACGTGGAGCGTTCGATTCCCCGCACTTCCTTGCCATACATTTTCTTCATTTTGATGACGCCGAAGAGCGAACACAGCGTTTCTTCCGGATCCGAGATCAGCGGGAAGGGCAGTTCGAGCTTCGCCTTGAAATTGTCGTGCGAGCGCAGGCTGTCGCGCGATACGCCGATCACTTCCGCTCCTGCCTTCTTGAACTTCGGATACAGGTCGCGGAATTGCAGACCTTCGGTCGTGCAGCCCGGCGTGTTGTCCTTCGGATAGAAATACAGCACTACCTTCTTGCCCCGCAGCCCGGACAGCGTGATCTCGCCGCCGGTCGCGGGGGCGGTGAAGTCGGGGATGGGTTGGTCGACTGCGATGGACACGTGATTCTCCGGTTGTTGTGGCTGGCGCGCGCTGGCTGCCGCAGTGCCGGCCTGTCTGTCGTCGAGGTTTGTTGTTGTCGGGGACACGGGCGGCGCGCGGGTCGCTCGCGCCCGGCACTCGCGCGATTGTCTGGCACCCGCCGCGTTGCTGCCTCGCTGGTGGGGCGCACCGACCGAGCCGTTATTCCAATCGCCGGTTTGCAGCCGCCCGGCTCGCCTGACCGGTGATTACCGCAGCCGGCGGGTCACGGCTGGACGATCAGCTCGCCAGAACGCCCTGAAATTTCGCCCCACGTAACAGGGTACGATGGCAGCGTCGCGCGGTCTAGCGTGGCGTAGTAATCGCCCATCGTCGCAAACGTGTGGCCTTGGGCACGCCAGCCTTCCAGCAGTCGTTCGAACACCGGCGCCAGCTTTTGTCCTTCGAGTTCCGCGTGCAGCGTGAACACCTGATCGTGTGGATTGTTTTCGGTGTGTTTGAGCAGCCACGCGGCGACGTTGTCCGTATCGACACCATCGACGCCGAGCACTTCGTCGAGCGTCGGCAGCGTAGTCGGCATCTGCACGTGGCTAAGCGTTTTTCCATCGACCACCGGCAGATACGGCGAGTGGCCGCGACCGTCGGACGCGTAGTGCATACCCCATGCGTCGATCTGCTCGAACGCGTGGCCGTTCATCTGCCAGCCCGCCGCGCCGTGCGTGAGCGGCGGGCCGCCGAACACTTCGACGAAACGGTCATGGCTTTTTTGCATCTGCGCGCGGGTCCACGCGCGGTCTTTCGAGCGCACGTTGTCCTGCCAGTACACGTGGTCCCACGTATGGATGCCGCACTCGAAGCCTGCTTCGTGGATCGCCCGCATCTCGGCGGCGGCTTTCGCGCCGATGTCCGGTCCGGGCAGCAGCACGCCGTACATCAACTGCTTCACGCCGTAATGCTCGACCACCGACGTGCGCGACACCTTCTTCAGAAAGCCCGGCCGCAGCACCCGGCGCATCGCCCAGCCGGTGTGATCGGGCCCGAGACTGAACAGGAAAGTGGCGCGCGCCTTGAAGCGGTCGAAGATGCGGGCGAGATTGGGCACGCCTTCGCGGGTGCCGCGCAGCGTGTCGACGTCGATCTTCAGGACGATTCGAGCCAAGGACGAGCCCTTATTGCTGTTCGACGAGTGCGCGGGCTTCCGCGACGTGGCCGCGATACGCTTCGAAAATCTTGCGCAGCGCTTCGTCGAACGTCGACTTCGGCGCCCAGCTCAGTTCCTGCATCGTGTTGTCGATCTTCGGCACGCGATTCTGCACGTCCTGGTAGCCATTGCCGTAATACGCGCCCGATGAGGTTTCGACCAGTTGCACCTGCCTGGCCGTTTCCGCGTATTCCGGGAATTCGCCGGCTAGCGCAAGCATCTTGTGCGCGAGCTCGCGCACCGAGAAATTGTTGGTCGGGTTGCCGATGTTGTAGATCTTGCCGGTGGCGATGCCGTCCTTGTTCTCGATGATCTTCATCAGCGCGCTGATGCCGTCGTCGATATCGGTAAACGCGCGTTTTTGCGCGCCGCCGTCGACGAGGCTGATGTTCTCGCCGCGCACGATATGGCCGAGGAACTGCGTGACCACGCGCGAGCTGCCTTCCTTCGGGGTGTAGATCGAGTCGAGGCCCGGGCCGATCCAGTTGAACGGACGGAACAGCGTGAAGTTCAGGCCTTCCATGCCGTAGCCCCAGATCACGCGGTCCATCAATTGCTTCGAGCACGCGTAGATCCAACGCGGCTTGTTGATCGGGCCATACGACAGCAGCGATTCTTCCGGATCGAACTGCTCGTCGGTGCACATGCCGTAGACCTCGGAGGTCGACGGAAACACGAGGTGCTTGCCGTACTTGACGGCCGAACGCACGATCGGCAGGTTCGCCTCGAAGTCGAGTTCGAACACGCGCAGCGGCTGCTTCACATAGGTGGCGGGCGTCGCGATCGCGACCAGCGGCAGGATCACATCGCACTTCCTGATGTGGTACTCGACCCATTCCTTATTGATCGTGATGTCGCCTTCGAAAAAGTGCATCCGCTCATGATCGATAAGGTCGCCCAGACGTTCGGTCTGCATGTCCATCCCGAATACTTCCCAGTCGGTCGTTTCGAGAATGCGCTTGGACAGGTGATGGCCGATGAAGCCGTTCACGCCCAGAATCAGGACTTTTTTCATGAATGTCGGGGGGGTTGGATGAGCTTGGCGAATTGCGCCGGACTGACGGCCGTTTCGCCGCCGTCGTGCTGATGCCGTAATTCGTGGATGGAGATCGCGCGGCCGTCGCCGCAAATTGCGAAAACGGCATTATCGCTTACGTGCAGGCCGGGCGGCAAATTTGGCCGGAGCGCGCCGGGCGCGGCCAGACGCGCGCGCGCGACGATAAAGCGGTGGCCCTGCAGCTCGGTGAACGCGCCCGGATACGGCGGCGCGACCGCGCGAATCAGGTTGTAGACCTGTTGCGCGGATTGCGTCCAGTCGATGCGGCCGTCTTCGGGCTTGCGCCCGCCATAGTAGCTGCCGTGCGCGAGATCGTTCGGCAGATGCGGGGCCTCGCCGGCGAGCAGCGCCGGCAACACCCGCCAAAGCGTTTGCTCGGCGGCCACCGTGACCTTGTCGAACACCTGCGCGGCGGTATCGTCGGGCAGGATCGGCACCGGTGTTTGCGCGACGATCGCGCCCGCGTCGGGTTTCACGGCCATCTCGTGCAAGGTCGCGCCGGTTTCGGTCTCGCCGTGCAGCACCGCCCAGTTGGTCGGCGCGCGGCCGCGGTATTTCGGCAGCAGCGAGCCGTGCATGTTGTAAGCGCCCCGTGCGGCCATCGCGAGCAGATCGGCCGGCAACATATGGCGGTAGTAGAACGAGAATATGAAGTCGGGCCGCGCGGCACTCACCGCGGCGCGCAGCTCGGGGCTTTTCGGGTCCGCCGGCGTGAGCGTTGGGATGCCATGCTCCGCGGCGACGGACGCGACGCTGCCGAACCAGATGTTCTCGCTCGGGTTGTCTTCGTGCGTGACGACGAGCGCGACATCGACGCCGCGCGCGAGCAGCACCTGCAGGCAGCGCACGCCGACGTTGTGATACGCGAATACGACGGCGCGCGGCTTCATGAATGGCGCCCCGGATCGGCGAGCGGCGCGGGCTGCACGCCCGGCACGAGTGTCTGACGCGGCGTTTCAGTCACGGCCGTGCCGTTGCGTTCCTCGAGAATGGTCTGCACCAGATAGCGCGGCCGCGCGCGCACCTGCTGATAGATGCGGCCGATGTATTCGCCGAGCAGGCCGAGCGCGAAGATGATCACGCCGAGCAGGAAGAAGGTGATAGCGAACAGCGTGAACACACCTTGCACTTCCGCGCCGATGATAAAGCGGCGAATCAGCAGCAGCACGAAGAGCGCCGCCGACCCGAGCGACAGGATCACGCCGATGAACGACAGCCACTGCAGCGGCACCACCGAAAAGCCGGTGACGAGGTCGAAATTCAAACGGATCAGCGAATACAGCGAATACTTCGATTCGCCGGCGAAGCGTTCCTCGTGCGCGACCTCGATCTCGACCGGGTTCTGCGCAAATGTGTACGCGAGCGCCGGAATGAACGTGTTGATCTCGCCGCAGCGGTTGATCGTATCGACGATGTGCCGGCTGTACGCGCGCAGCATGCAGCCCTGGTCGGTCATCTTGATGCGGGTGATGCGCTCGCGCAGATGGTTCATCGCGCGCGACGCCTTGCGGCGCCACAAGCTGTCCCGGCGCTGCGTGCGAATCGTGCCGACGTAGTCGAAGCCTTCGCGCATCTTCGAGACCAGCTTGCCGATTTCCTCGGGCGGATTCTGCAGATCGGCGTCGAGCGTGATCACGATCTCGCCGCGCGCCTGCTCGAAGCCCGCGAGAATCGCCATGTGCTGACCGTAGTTGCCGTTCAGCAGGATTACGCGGGTCGTGTCCGGGCGGGCGCGGAACTGCCCGGCGAGCAGCGCCGGGGATTTGTCGCGGCTGCCGTCGTTGACGAAGACCACTTCATAGCGGGTGCCGAGCGCGTCGAGCGCCGGATAGAGGCGCGCGAACAGCGCGGCCAGTCCAGCCTCCTCGTTGTACACCGGGATGATGATCGACACTTCCGGTGCGACGGCGCGATGTTCCGAATAAGTCATGTCGGCTTATTTTCCGTATTGTTCGCAAATTTCGTTGACGGCGCGGCACACGCGTTCGACGTCGCCATCGTTCATCAGCGTGAACAGCGGCAGCGTGACCGTGGACGCGCCAAAGCGCTCGGCGTGCGGGAACATGCCCTCCTTGAAGCCGCGCGCGCGATACAGCGAGAACAGGTGCAGCGCCGGGTAGTGAACGCCTGAGCCGATGCCGCGCTCCTTGAGTTCGCCCATGAAGCCGGCGCGGTCGATCGACAGGCTTTCCAGCGGCAGCGTGATCTGAAACATGTGCCAGTTACTGTTTTCAAAATCGGCGAACGGCAGGCCCACGCCCAGTTTCACCGCCGCGCCCCCTTCGAAACCCGCAAAGTAGGCGCGCGCGAGCCGCTTGCGCTGCGCGATGAACCGCTCGATATGCGCGAGCTGGCCGAGGCCGACGCGCGCCGCGACGTCGGTCAGGTTGTATTTGCCGCCGAGCACGTCGCAGTCCATGCCGTCGAAGCCGCTGCGAGTGATGCCCTGCAGCCGGTACTTCTGCGCGAGCAGCGCTTCTTCCTCGTTGTTCAGCACCAGCGCGCCGCCCTCGATGGAGGTCAGATTCTTGTTCGCATGGAAGCTGAACGACACGATGTCGCCGAGCCTGCCGATGCGCTCGCCTTTCCAGGTCGAGCCGAACGCCTGCGCGGCGTCTTCGATCACGCGCAGCTTGTGCGCGCGGGCGATCGCGTAGAGACGGTCGATGTCGACCGGCAGGCCCGACAGATAGACCGGGATCAGCGCCTTCGTGCGCGGCGTGATCGCCTGTTCGAGCAGATCCAGGTCGATGTTGCGGGTGACCGGGTCGATGTCGGCGAACACCGGCGTCGCGCCGGTTTCGAGGATCACGTTGCTGGTCGACACCCAGGTGGACGGCGTCGTGATGACTTCGTCGCCGGGACCGACGCCGGCGATGCGCAAGCCGATTTCGAGCGTCGCGGTGCCGGAATTGAAGGTGCGCACCGGACGGCCGCCGCAGAACCCGGAAAGCGCCGCCTCGAACTTCTGGTTCTGCGGACCGGTGGTGATCCAGCCCGAACGCAGTACCTCGGCGACGCCCTGAATGGTTTCCTCATCGATCTCGGGTTTGACAAACGGCAAGAACGGGACTGTTGACTGGCTCATGAATGCATCGCTCGATTGAAAGGGGCAGCCCGACGGGCGCGAAGTAGACCACAAACTACGCGCAAACCCAAGACCACGCCCGTAAAAGGCGCAACCTTCAAGCATAGCGCGGCCAAGCTTACGCGAGGCTGAGGCGGCTCGCGCGCCGCCCGGCTTGTTGGGCGGCTTGCTAGCTGCGCGCGAGCACGACCACACCGATCAGGATGATGCCGATGCCGACCAGCTTCTGCACCGACATCACCTCGCCGAACAGATACCACGCGGCAACCGCGTTGACCACATAGCCGAGCGAGAGCATCGGATAGGCGATCGACACGTCCACGCGCGAGAGCCCGATGACCCAGACCGCCACACTGATCACATAGCAGGCGAGCCCGCCGATGATCGGCGGCTGGGTTGCGAGCCTGAAGCCGATGGGCAGAATGTTCGCACGGGTGAATTCGAAGTGTCCAACGGCATTCGTGCCGGCTTTGAGCAGTAGCTGCGCGCCGGCGTTCAGCGTCACGCCGGCGAGGATACAGATGAGCGAAATTGGGTTCATCGAACGTTCCGGTACGGAGAGGTCATTGTTGTGGCTTTGCCGCCATGGACGCGGAGGCGGGGGAGGCCGGCGTCGCGGGAGAGGCGGCTGAGGCCGATGGCGCGGGCGTCACCGGCGCGGCGGACGCTGGCGCAGGCGCTGCCGCGCCGCCGGCCGGCAGCGGCTTCATCACCACCACGCGGCGCGGATCGCGCGCGACGATCTGCATCGGCACGCCTTCCTTGACGAGGCGCTCGTAGGTCGGCGGCGGAATCAGCGCGAGCGCATAGCGCTCGGCCTTCCAGCGCGCGATCCACGCGTCGATCGTCGGCACCCATTTTTGCGGTTCGACGGATACGCCGAACGCGAGCTCGTCCGGGTGCTCGACCATGATCATCGTGTGGCCGATATAGAACGGCATCGTATGGTCGAGCACGCCGACCGAGTAGAACGGCGTATCGGGCGGCAGTTTCGCGAGCTGCGCGCGGATCGCCGGCGCGAGCGGTGCGCCGGAGCTCAGCCGCCCGAACACGTCGTGGCCGGTCCCGGCGATCGTGCCGAGCAGCAGCCAGCCCATGCCGAACGCGGCGACGGCGCCGAGCCCGATCCCGCGGTCGCTCGCGGCGCCGCCCTGGCCGCGCCGGTTCAGCCACAGCGCGACGAGCGTCAGCGCGAACGCGACGGCGAGCGCCGCGAGCACCCACACGCGGAACGCGACGTACAGCTCGGTCGGATTGCGCGCGTCGCCGAGGCGCGACAGGAACAGCGCCGCGAACGCGGCGACCACGAAAAAGAGCGCATAGCCCGCCAGATGGCGGCGCAACTGCTCACGCGTGAGGAGCGGCAGGTAGATGCCGATCAGCATCGCGATCGGCGGCGCGACCGGCAGCGTGTAGGACAGGAGCTTCGAATGCGACGCGCTGAAGAACAGGAAAATGAAGACGATCCACGTCAGCATCAGCGTGAGCGGCGCGAAGCCGTTCGGCTGGCGCGGCTGGCGCCACGCATGGCGCACGCTTTGCAGCGTCACCGACAGCCACGGCAGGAAGCCCACCAGCAGCACGGGCACGAAGTAGTAGAACGCGCCGGGGCGGTTCTGCTCCGGCGTCAGATAGCGCTCGAACTGCTGGACGATGAAAAAGAAGTTCAGGAATTCCGGATTGCGCTGCTGCACGAGCACGAACCACGGCGTCACGATCGCGAAAAAGACGATCAGGCCGCCCACCAGATGGAGGCGCTTCCATAGCGCCCAGTCACGCGCGATCAGCGTATAGAGGACCAGCACCGCCCCCGGCAGGATCACGCCGATCAGCCCCTTGGACAGCACCGCGAGCGCCATCGACGCCCAGCACAGCCACATCCAGCCGCGCACGCACGGTGGCCGCAGGTTCGGGCGTTGCGCCAGCAACAGCGAGCACAGCGTGAGCGTCATCCAGAACGACAGGCCCATGTCGAGCGTGTTGAAATGGCCCATCAGGCTCCAGTACGGCGAGCATCCGAGTACCAGCGCCGCGAACACGCCGGTTGCCGCGTTGAACACGCGCGCAGCGGTGAAGCCGACCAGCAGCACGCCGGCAAAACCCGTCAGCGCGGTGTAGAGCCGCGCCTGCCATTCGCCGATGCCGAACCACGCGAAAGTCAGCGCGTTCGCCCAGGTCTGCAGCGGCGGCTTCTCGAAATACTTGTAGCCGTTGTAGCGTGGGGTGATCCAGTCGCCGGTCACCAGCATCTCGCGCGCCATTTCGGCGTAGCGGCCCTCGTCGCTTGGCAACAGGTGACGCCAGCCGAGCGGGACGAACCAGATCACGGCGAATACCAGCACCAGCAGCAGGATCGCGGTGCGGTTGAGCGGTAGCCTCGACGGCGTATCGTTCATGAATTTCAACCTTTTTTGTTATCGACACCGCGCGCGCGGCGCGGCTTTCCTCGCCGGCACGGGCGGCCGGCGCGGCCCCGCGGGGACACCGCGGCGTTGCGCGCCCGGCACGCTCACGCTTCGATCAGCAGCGCGGCCGCGACCTTGCGGCCCTCGGCCATCAGAATGTTGTAGGTGCGGCAGGCCGCCTTGAAGTCCATCGTCTCGACGCCGATGCGCCTGGCGGTGAGGGCGGTGGTCAGGCGCGGATGCGGAAAGCGCAGCCGCTCGCCGCTGCCGAACACGACCACTTCGGGCGCGGCGTCGATCAGCATCGTGAAGTGCTCGGGGCTCAACTGTTCGAAGGACGAGACGGGCCAGGGAATGACCGGCGCGTCCGGCAGCACGAGGATGCTGCCTGAATGACGCTCCAGATTGATTTCGACATAGTCGGCGCCGTAGCCGGTGACGGTGTTTAGCGCGCCGCTGGAATCCTGATGTAATTTCAAATTGGTGTTCCGAAGTCGTCGTGAGACATCATGCGTGTTGCCGGCCCGGTTGGACGCGGCGCAGGCCGCGAGGTTCGACGCGCGTGACACACGAGAGGGACGAAAAGGCTTGCCGTTGCGCGTGGTGCATTGCGGAAGTCGGCAAAAATCCGCTAAATTATAGCTTTTTAGCCGCCTTGCGGCGCCCCTCGCTCCAGCGCCGCCACAAGCCGCGCACAGCGCATCGGCGTGGCCCACCGGCTACCTCTGCCGGGCATCGCCCGCTTATTGTTTGTTCGTTGCTGGTCTTTCGCCGCTGCCTGGCGTCCGTCTTCACCGTGGTTTTCGCTGCTTAGAAGCCCGACAGGCAGTGGCGGGCCCGAGAAGCTCCGAATCCGCGGCCAGCGGCCATTGCCGGTGCTGCCGCAGCCGAATTCCCCGTAGCGGCGAATCCGGGCGGCCCGGCGTCGTCAGCCGGTCCCGTTTGCCAAAGGTTTGCTCAAGCCATCAACCAGGATGAACTGCCCGCCGTGAAACCCATTCTCAAATCCAACAAGTTGTTGAATGTCTGCTATGACATCCGCGGGCCCGTCCTCGAACATGCGAAACGGCTCGAAGAAGAGGGCCACCGCATCATCAAGCTGAATATCGGCAATCTCGCGCCGTTCGGTTTCGAGGCACCGGACGAGATCATTCAGGACATGATCCGCAACCTGCCGGGCTCGTCGGGCTATTCCGACTCGAAGGGCGTGTTCGCCGCGCGCAAGGCGATCATGCATTACACGCAGCAAAAGGGGGTGTCCGGCGTCGAGCTGGACGACATCTACATCGGCAACGGGGCGTCCGAGCTGATCGTGATGGCGCTGCAGGCGCTCGTCAACGACGGCGACGAAGTGCTGCTGCCAGCGCCCGACTACCCGCTGTGGACTGCCGGCGTCAGTCTCGCGGGCGGCACGCCGGTGCACTACATCTGCGACGAGTCCAATAGTTGGATGCCCGATCTCGACGACATCCGCGCAAAGATCACCCCGAACACGCGCGCGCTCGTCGTGATCAACCCGAACAACCCGACCGGCGCGCTGTATTCCGACGAACTGCTGCTCGGCTTGATCGACATCGCGCGCCAGCACGGCCTCGTGGTCTTCGGCGACGAGGTCTACGACAAGATCGTCTATGACGGCAAAACCCACACGTCGATGGCGTCGCTGTCCGAAGACGTGCTTACGGTCACCTTCAACAGCCTGTCGAAGAGCTACCGCTCGTGCGGCTATCGCGCTGGATGGATGGCCATTTCGGGCCTCACCGGCGACAACCGTCGGCTCGCCAAAGACTATCTGGAAGGTCTCGGCATTCTCGCGTCGATGCGGCTGTGCCCGAACGTGCCCGGCCAGTATGCGATCCAGACCGCGCTCGGCGGCTATCAGAGCATCAACGACCTGATCGTGCCGGGCGGGCGGCTGTACAAGCAGCGCCAGCTCGCCTACGAGATGCTGACGGCGATCCCCGGCGTGAGTTGCGTGAAGCCGGAAGCAGCGCTCTATATGTTCCCGCGTCTCGACCCGAAGATGTATCCGATCCAGAACGACCAGCAGTTCATCCTCGATCTGCTGCTCGAAGAGCGCGTGCTGCTCGTCCAGGGCACCGGTTTCAACTGGAAGACACCGGATCACTTCCGCGTCGTGTTCTTGCCAAACGTCGACGACCTCGCCGATTCGATCAACCGTATCGCGCGTTTCCTCGACGGTTACCGCAAACGTCATACTGCCTGAACCGGCTTCGCGTACGATGTGGCGCGACGCGCGCCGCACCCGCCCTCCGTTTTATTAATCACTTACCAGAAACACAGGCTGCATGGAACCGATCAAAGTTGGACTACTGGGCTTCGGCACGGTAGGTAGCGGCACCTTCACGGTACTGCGCCGCAATCAGGAAGAGATCAAACGCCGCGCGGGCCGCGGCATCGAGATTGCGCGCATTGCGGTGCGCAACCCCGCGAAGGCGGCCGCGGCGCTCGGCGGCGAAGCCGGCGGCGTCGCGCTCACCGATGACTTCAACGCGGTGGTGGACGATCCGTCGATCGCGATCGTCGCGGAAATGATCGGTGGCACCGGCATCGCGCGCGAACTGGTACTGCGCGCGATCAAAAACGGCAAGCACGTGGTCACGGCCAACAAGGCGCTGCTCGCGGTGCATGGCACGGAGATTTTCGAGGCGGCGCACGCGAACGGCGTGATGGTCGCGTTCGAGGCGGCGGTGGCGGGCGGCATTCCGATCATCAAGGCGCTGCGCGAAGGGCTGACGGCGAACCGGATCCAGTACATCGCGGGCATCATCAACGGCACGACCAACTACATCCTGTCGGAGATGCGCGAGCGCGGCCTCGACTTCGCGACCGCGCTGAAAGCCGCGCAGGAACTCGGCTACGCGGAAGCCGACCCGACCTTCGACATCGAAGGCGTCGACGCCGCGCACAAGGTAACGATCATGAGCGCGATCGCGTTCGGCGTGCCGGTGCAGTTCGACCGCGCGTACGTCGAAGGCATCAGCAAGCTCGCCGCGATCGACATCAGATACGCAGAGGAGCTCGGCTATCGGATCAAGTTGCTCGGTATCACGCGCCGCACCGACCAGGGCATCGAGCTGCGCGTGCATCCCACGCTGATTCCGGAAAAGCGCCTGCTCGCGAATGTGGAAGGCGCGATGAACGCGGTCGTCGTGCATGGCGACGCGGTCGGCGCGACGCTCTACTACGGCAAGGGCGCGGGTGCGGAGCCGACGGCCTCGGCGGTGGTCGCCGATCTGGTCGACGTGACGCGCCTGCATACGGCCGACCCCGAGCATCGTGTGCCGCATCTGGCGTTCCAGCCGGATCGCCTGTCGAACACGCCGATCCTGCCAATCGACGAGGTGACGAGCGGCTACTACCTGCGTCTACGGGTGGCGGACGTGACCGGCGTGCTGGCCGACATCACGCGCATTCTGGCCGACACCGGCATCTCGATCGACGCGCTGCTGCAGAAGGAATCCGAGCAGGTCGACGCGAACGGCAAGGGCGAAACCGACATCATTCTGATCACGCACGAAACGGTCGAAAAGCACGTCAACGCGGCGATCCAAACGATCGAAGCGCTGAAAACCGTCGTCTCGCAAGTCACCAAGCTGCGCATGGAAGCGCTGAACTAGGCCGAACTATGAACTACCTCTCCACGCGCGGCGCCGGGGCCGGCGAGCGCCACACCTTCTCCGAGATCCTGCTCGGCGGTCTCGCGAAAGATGGCGGGCTGTACCTGCCCGCTGAATACCCGCGCGTCAGCCCGGACGAACTCACACGCTGGCGCACGCTGCCGTACGCGGACCTCGCGTTCGAGATCCTGTCGAAGTTCTGCGACGACATTCCCGCCGACGATCTGCGCGCGCTCACGCGCAAAACCTATACGGCCGCCACGTACTGCAACGTGCGCGACGACGAAAGCGCCGCGCAGATCACGCCGCTGAAGACACTGGGCGTCGAAGACGGCGCGCCGCTGTCGCTGCTCGAACTGTCGAACGGGCCGACGCTCGCGTTCAAGGACATGGCGATGCAGTTGATCGGCAACCTGTTCGAGTATGCGCTGGCGAGGCACGGCGAGACGCTGAACATTCTCGGCGCGACCTCCGGCGACACCGGCAGCGCCGCCGAATACGCGATGCGTGGCAAGCAGGGCATCCGTGTGTTCATGCTGTCGCCGTACCGCAAGATGAGTGCGTTCCAGACCGCGCAGATGTACAGCCTGCAAGACCCGAACATCTTCAACCTCGCGGTGGAAGGCGTGTTCGACGACGCACAGGACATCGTCAAGGCCGTGTCGAACGATCATTCGTTCAAGGCGAAGTACAAGATCGGCACCGTCAATTCGATCAACTGGGCACGCGTCGTCGCGCAGGTCGTCTACTACTTCAAGGGCTACTTTGCCGCGACGAAATCGAATGACGAGCGTGTGTCGTTCACGGTGCCGTCGGGCAACTTCGGCAACGTGTGCGCGGGGCATATCGCGCGCATGATGGGTCTGCCGATCCAGAAGCTCGTCGTCGCAACCAATGAAAACGACGTGCTCGACGAGTTCTTCCGCACCGGCATCTACCGCGTGCGCAAGGCGGCCGAGACCTATCACACCAGCAGCCCGAGCATGGACATCTCGAAGGCGTCGAATTTCGAGCGTTTCGTGTTCGATCTGCTGGGCCGCGATCCGGCGCGCGTGCTGCAACTGTTCCGTGACGTCGAGGAGAAGGGCGGTTTCGACCTGGCGGCGAGCGGTGACTTTGCACGCGTACGGGAGTTCGGTTTCGTGTCCGGCAGCAGCAGTCACGACGCCCGCGTCGACGCGATCCGCGACGTGTTCCAACGTTACGACACGATGATCGACACGCATACCGCCGATGGCGTGAAGGTCGCGCGCGAGCATCTGCAGCCGGGCATCCCGATGATCGTGCTGGAGACCGCGCAGCCGATCAAGTTCGGCGAGACCATCCGCGAAGCGCTGCTGCGCGAACCGGAGCGTCCGGCGGCGTTTTCGGGGCTGGAGGCGCTGCCGCAGCGTTTCGAGGTCGTGCCCGCGGATGCGCAGCGGGTGAAGGACTTTATCGTCGCCCATACGGGCGCATAGGCCAGTGAATAGGCCCACGCCTGAGTGGGCAGCTGGCCGGCAGCTGGCGGGGCACAAGGTGTGCCGATGAGCGGCAAGTCCGGCTTTGCTCCCCGGCAACGCCGGCAAGCCGCGACGCGCACCGAGCTCCGCGTTGGCCGCTTCACGGCTCACGCGACATCGAAGGCCCCGAAGTCGATTCGCGCTGATCGACGTGTCGCATCCACCACACCGCGCCAGCCTCGCACTGTCGCGGCCACGCGCCGGTCAGTCAGTGCAAGAACTCGCGATGGCGTCAGGCCGCCAGGCTGACCGCATCGGCCGTTACAATATTCTTTTAACCTGCGGCTTCGAACGAGATGTCCACCCCCACGCCCCGTGCACCGATGCTAGCCACTGCCGACGCGTTAGCGATTCTGCTCGACGCCGCGCGCCCGATCGACGGCACTGAATCGATTCCGACGCTCGATGCGCTGAACCGGGTGCTGTCCGTCGATGTGACGTCCCCGCTCGATGTCCCGCCGATGAACACGAGCGCGATGGACGGCTACGCGGTCCGTATCGCCGACCTCGCGCATCGCAGCTGCCTGCCGGTCTCGCAACGGATCCCGGCCGGCCATGCGCCGACGCCGCTCGCACCCGCGAGCGCGGCGCGCATTTTCACCGGCGCGACGGTGCCGCCCGGCGCCGACGCGGTCGTGATGCAGGAGCAAACCGAGGCGGCTGGCGAGGAAGTCACGATCGTGCATCGGCCGCAGGCGGGCGAGTGGATCACCGCGCAGGGCGCGGACATTCGCGCGGGTTCGGTGATTCTGCCGGCCGGCACGCGACTCACACCGCAGGCGCTGGGGCTGGCTGCGTCGGTCGGTTGCGCGGCGCTCGACGTGCGCCGCCGCGTGAAGGTCGCCGTATTCTTCACCGGAGACGAGCTGACGATGCCAGGCGAACCGCTGAAAGCGGGCGCGATCTACAACTCAAATCGGTTCACGTTGCGCGGCCTGCTCGACAATCTCGGTTGCGAAGTGACCGACTACGGCATCGTCCCCGATCAATTCGACGCGACCCGCGCGACGCTGCGCGAAGCCGCTCACGCGCACGACCTGATCCTGACCAGCGGTGGCGTGTCGGTGGGCGAGGAGGATCACGTGAAGCCGGCGGTCGAGGCCGAAGGGCATCTGTCGATGTGGCAGATTGCAATGAAGCCTGGCAAGCCGCTCGCTTTCGGCGCGGTGCGCCGTGGCGCCGGTGACGCGGCAGGGTCGGCCACCACGTCGAGCGCGGCCACCGCGGCATCGGCAACATCGCCGGCCGCGGCCGAAACGTTTTTCATCGGTCTGCCCGGCAATCCGGTGTCGACCTTTGTCACGTTCCTGCTGTTCGTGCGGCCGTTCGTGCTGCGTCTGGCCGGCGTGCACGCGGTTGCGCCGCGCGCGCTGTCGCTGCGCGCCGACTTCACGCAGCGCAAGGCCGATCGCCGCAACGAGTGGCTGCGCGCGCGCGTGAACGCGGCGGGCGGTCTCGATCTGTTTCCGAACCAGAGCTCCGCGGTGTTGACTTCCACCGTCTGGGGCGACGGTCTGATCGATAATCCGCCGAACCACGCAATCAGCGCCGGTGAGACCGTGCGCTTCATTCCATTTTCCGAACTGCTGAACTGAGGCCGGCGCTGCATCGCAGACCGGCGCCATCCCGATGAAGATTGAACTCCGATACTTCGCGAGCGTGCGTGAAGCGCTCAACAGATCCGGCGAAACCGTCGACGTCCCCGACGGCGTTGCGACCGTCGGCGATGTGCGCGCGTGGTTGCGCGTGCGCGGCGGCATCTGGGCAGAGACGCTCGCCGAAGGCCGCGCGCTGCGCATGGCCTGTAATCACGAGATGACCGGCGCCGGCACGCGCATCACCGAGGGCTGCGAGGTCGCGTTCTTTCCGCCCGTGACGGGCGGCTGAACACGGCGCAGCGCCGTTAGCCAGACAGAAGATCCCAGGAGCCGTCCATGCCCGTTCGCGTCCAGACCGAAGAT
Source organism: Paraburkholderia sp. (assembly GCF_036488505.1). GTDB lineage: Bacteria > Pseudomonadota > Gammaproteobacteria > Burkholderiales > Burkholderiaceae > Paraburkholderia. The sequence continues at coordinate 37,999 of NZ_DASXHN010000422.1, forward strand.
TTCGACCTCAGCGCCGAAGTGGCCGCGCTGCGCGCGCGCAATCCAAAGATCGGCGCGGTCGCATGCTTCGTCGGCACGGTACGCGATCTGAACGAAGGCAGCACCGTCGAGACAATGGAGCTCGAGCACTATCCGGGCATGACGGAGAAGTCGCTGGAGGCGATCGTCGAGCGCGCGCGTGCACGTTGGCCGGGCATCGAGGTGCAGATCGTGCATCGGGTCGGCAAGCTCTATCCGCTCGATCAGATCGTGCTCGTCGCGACGACGGCCGCGCATCGCGGCGACGCGTTCGCGTCGTGTGAGTTCGTGATGGACTATCTGAAGACCGAGGCGCCATTCTGGAAGAAGGAGAAGACCGACTCGGGCGAGCGCTGGGTCGATGCGCGGGTGACGGACGACGCGGCGCTCGCGCGCTGGGGCATCGAATCCGGGAACCAGAGCGCGAAATAGGCGGGTCGCAAGCGGCGAGGCCGCTCACGCGATCGGCCTGAGCCGGGCCCGACATCTTCAGTCGTCTTGCGAACGGCCGATGATCGGTACCGGAAACGGTTCGCCGGCCGGCCGTGCCGGGTGATCCTCATCGCCGTCGCGCGACCGGCGCTTCGGCGCGACCCGATCGAGCAGCGCCTGCTGCTCCGCCGGAATCTTGTAATCCCAGCCAAAACGGCTCAACTGCAGGCTTTGTGCGATGCGCAGCGCGGGCTCCATGAAGCGCACCGCGGCGGCCGGCTGATAGCGCGATTCGACCGTATCGAGAAACAGATACAGCCATCGGCTGAAATGCTGAGGCTCGATGCCTTCGAGCGGCTGATGCGCCTGCTGCACATTGCCGCGATACTGTTTCGCACCGAGTACGAGGCTGCTCCAGAAGGTGCACATCTTCGGCAGATGATCGTCCCAGCGGCCCGCGAGCTTCGCGTCGAACACGGGCCCGAGCAGCGGATCGGCGCGCACGCGATCGTAAAAGCCGTAGACGAGATCGCGGATATTCGCGTCGGTCGGTTCGTCCGCGCGCTCCACCGGCGGCGCGGCGGGGAAGGATGGATTCATGCGAGTTCCAGAAAGATGCGGTTGCTGACAGCGGCCGGCTGTTGCCATCGCACGCGCGGTGGGCAATCGCCGGAACGCGGTGCGATCGGTGCGATCGGTGCGATCGGCAGACAAGCTGCGGACAAGCGGGGCGGTCGCGCGAAGCAGCGCATCAGCGAGCGAAAAAGACCCCGAACCCGTGCTTGTCGTATGAACGATCGACGCGGCAGACGTTACCATGGCGACGTACGACGATACGAGGGCAGATGCCGTGTGACAGTCATCTTAGCCCCTGAGCCTGGCCGCCGTCCGTGCCAACCATTGAGCGGACACGGTTATCGACGCGGCCCGGCTCGCCTGCTTCGCGCCTTTCGCTCAAACGTTAAATAGTTGCGGTCAAGGCCGGAAAAACGCTTGAAACGCGAATAAAACGCCTCATTTTGGTGGTAATCGAAATTGGAGGTCTCTTGATGAGAATCGACAAACTCACCACTAAATTTCAGGAAGCATTGGCGGACGCTCAAAGTCTGGCCGTCGGCCACGACAATCAATATATCGAGCCGGTGCACGTACTGTCCGCGCTCGTCGCGCAGCAGGACGGCTCCGCGCGCTCGCTGCTGTCGCGCGCCGGCGTCCATGTGCAGCCGCTGCAAACCGCGCTCAACGATGCGATCACGCGGCTGCCACAAGTGCAGGGCACCGACGGCAACGTGCAGATCGGCCGCGAACTGACCGGGCTATTGAACCAGGCCGACAAGGAAGCGCAGAAGCTCAACGACACGTTCATCGCGAGCGAGATGTTCCTGCTCGCGATCGCCGACGACAAAGGCGAAGCCGGCCGTCTGGCGCGCGAACATGGGCTGTCGCGCAAGTCGCTCGAAACCGCGATCGCCGCGGTGCGTGGCGGCTCGCAGGTGCATAGCCAGGACGCCGAAAGCCAGCGCGAGGCGCTGAAGAAATACACGATCGACCTGACCGAGCGCGCGCGCGCCGGCAAGCTCGATCCGGTGATCGGCCGCGACGACGAAATCCGCCGTTCGATCCAGATCCTGCAACGCCGCACCAAGAACAACCCGGTGCTGATCGGCGAGCCGGGCGTCGGCAAGACCGCGATCGTCGAAGGACTCGCGCAGCGCATCGTCAATGGCGAGGTGCCGGAAACGCTGAAGAACAAGCGCGTGCTGTCGCTCGACATGGCCGCACTGCTGGCGGGCGCGAAGTATCGCGGCGAGTTCGAAGAGCGGTTGAAGGCCGTGCTCAACGACATCGCAAAGGACGAAGGGCAAACCATCGTCTTCATCGACGAAATCCATACGATGGTCGGTGCCGGCAAGGCCGAAGGCGCAATGGATGCGGGCAACATGCTGAAGCCGGCGCTCTCGCGTGGCGAGCTGCATTGCGTCGGCGCGACCACGCTCGACGAATACCGCAAATACATCGAGAAGGATGCCGCGCTCGAGCGGCGCTTCCAGAAGGTGCTGGTCGACGAGCCGTCGGTCGAGGCGACCATCGCGATCCTGCGCGGTCTGCAGGAGCGCTATGAACTGCACCACGGTGTCGACATCACCGACCCGGCGATCGTCGCGGCCGCCGAGCTGTCGCATCGCTACATCACGGACCGCTTCCTGCCGGACAAGGCGATCGATCTGATCGACGAAGCGGCCTCGAAGATCAAGATGGAAATCGACTCGAAGCCGGAAGAGATGGACCGGCTCGACCGCCGTCTGATCCAGTTGAAGATCGAACGCGAGGCCGTGAAGAAGGAGAAGGACGAAGCGTCGCAAAAGCGTCTGCAACTGATCGAAGAGGAAATCGAGCGCCTGAATCGCGAATATTCGGATCTCGAGGAAATCTGGACCGCGGAAAAGGCGGCGGTGCAGGGCAGTGCGCAGCTGAAGGAAGAGATCGAGAAAACGCGTGCGGAAATCACGCGTCTGCAGCGCGAAGGCAAGCTCGAAAAGGTCGCCGAGCTGCAGTACGGCAAGCTGCCGGGGCTCGAGGCGCAACTGAAGGAAGTCACGCGCGCCGAGGCCGAGGAGCAGAACAGTCCGAAGCGTCTGCGGCTGCTGCGCACCCAGGTCGGAGCGGAAGAAATCGCTGAGGTCGTGTCGCGTGCCACCGGTATTCCTGTGTCGCGCATGATGCAGGGCGAGCGCGAAAAGCTGCTGCAGATCGAATCGAAACTGCATGAGCGGGTGATCGGGCAGGACGAGGCGATCAATGCGGTCGCCGATGCGATCCGTCGTTCGCGCGCGGGTCTGTCGGATCCGAACCGGCCGTACGGTTCGTTCCTGTTCCTCGGCCCGACCGGCGTAGGCAAGACCGAGCTGTGCAAGGCGTTGGCGTCGTTCCTGTTCGATTCGGAAGATCACCTGATCCGTATCGACATGAGCGAATTCATGGAAAAGCACAGCGTCGCGCGTCTGATCGGCGCGCCGCCCGGCTACGTCGGCTATGAGGAAGGCGGTTACCTGACCGAGGCGGTGCGCCGCAAGCCGTATAGCGTGATCCTGCTCGACGAGATCGAGAAGGCGCATCCGGACGTGTTCAACGTGCTGTTGCAGGTGCTCGACGACGGCCGCATGACCGATGGCCAGGGCCGCACCGTGGACTTCAAGAACACGGTGATCGTGATGACCTCGAACCTCGGTTCGCAGGTGATCCAGTCGATGGTCGGCGAATCGCAGGAAGCGGTCAAGGACGCGGTGTGGGAAGAGGTGAAACTGCACTTCCGTCCCGAGTTCCTGAACCGGATCGACGACGTGGTGGTGTTCCATGCGCTCGATCGCTCGAACATCCAGTCGATCGCGCAGATCCAGTTGCAGCGTCTGCACGAGCGGCTGGCGAAGCTCGAAATGCAGCTGGTGGTGTCGGACGGCGCACTCGAGCACATCGGCAAGGTCGGCTATGACCCGCTGTTCGGCGCGCGGCCGTTGAAGCGTGCAATCCAGCAGGAGATCGAGAACCCGGTCGCGAAGCTGATCCTGGCCGGCAAGTTCGGTCCGAAGGATGTGATTCCCGTCGAGATTCAGGACGGCAAGCTCGTGTTCGAACGCGTGGTGCACTGAGCGTTGAGCATTGCGCACCGCGCACGAAGAATCGGCGGTTGAAGCGGCGGCGGTCGAGCCGTTTCAATCGACGTTAAAAAACGGCAATGAAGGAAACTTCGTTGCCGTTTTTTTATGCCCAGCGGTCGTGAGCGGGCGTCGTGCACCGCCAACCGCCGGTCGGCAGCGTTTTTACGCGTTGCCCTTGTTGTTGCCGAACAGCGCCGCCAGGCCACCCAGCGCGCCGAGCACGGTGGTCGCGTTCAGTTGGCCGCCGGCCGGCACCTGGCCGTCCGGCGTGGCCGCGTTGACGACGTGCGGCAGGATCTGCGACAGCAAACCCGTCACCTGATCCGGCTGGACGCCGGCCTTGGCCGCGAGGTCGGTGACCGCTTGCGAACCGAGCACACCGTGCAGCGCATCGGGCGCGATCGGCTGGTTTTCGCCGTTGCCGACCCATGACGACACGACGTCGCCAAGGCCCTTTTCCTGGAAACGCTGAATCAGCCCGTTCAGGCCGCCCGGCTGGTTATTGACGAATTCGAGCGCGGCTGCGATCAGCGCTGGCTGGCCGCCGCCTTCTGGCGACTTGCCGAGCAGGGAACCGATGGTGTCGAGTAGGCTCATGACGGTCTCTCTTGAATGCCGGCACGTACCTGACGGCCTGGCGGGTTGAAACGCCGCGCGGGTGCGCGGCGCGGAAAAACGGAGGGCGGCGGGGCGGTGCGTTTGCGTGCGGCACGGTGGTGTCGTCGTGCGTCGCACGGTGTTCGCGATGCTGCCAGCCACTCGTTGCTGCGGTGTTTCCGGTGTTGCTCGACTGCGTGGCTTCTATGCGGTAGAGCGCGTGGGGCCCGCTGCAGCGTCGGCACGGACGCAGCGCGGGTTCAGGGCGCGCTCACGGCGGCTTCGCCCGTATTACGCGCCGGACGCCGCGGCGGCTGACGCCGCCTTGCTCTTCTTCGCCTTCTTTTTTGAGGCTTTGCTACCCGATGCATCGGCCGGCGCGCTGGCCGCCGCGGCGGGTGCCGAAGCCGCCGCCGTTTCGGCCGCGACGGCTTTTTTGTTCTTCCTGGATTTCGACGTCTTCGCACCGGACGCTTGTTCAGACGCGGCCGGCGCGGTGGTCGCAGCCTGCGCACCGGGTGCGGCTGGTGCGGCCGCCGCCGCCGCAGGTGCCGGGGTCGTTCTGCTGGCGGCTGGAGCCGCCGCTTCCGCCTTCGTGCTGGCCGCGCCGCCTGGCTTCGTCGGCGGCTTCGCGCCGGTCGGCGGCGCCGACGAACCGTTGATCGTCAGGCCAGCCGCTTCGAGATTGGCGACCGATTTCTGGCCGATGCCCTTCACGCGGGCGGCGAGATCGTCGGCATTCTTGAACGGACCGTTTTTCGTGCGTTCATCGAGGATCGCTTTCGCATGGACGGGGCCGATACCCTTGACCGATTCGAGCGCGGCCTGATCGGCGGTATTCACTTCGACGGCCGCGGCAAATCCGGCCGACAGCGACAAAGCCACCGCAATGCAAAGCATCAGAAGCTTCTTCAGCATGGCAAGCACTCCATTGAGGGCGAAAAAATTAGCCGGGAACGGACGGCGCATTCTGTCAGCGGACGCTGCGTTAAAGCATAGGACAAATCGCGGGCCCTTAATTGCAACCCGGACGATTTATACCGATCGATATGCGACAAGTAAATCGCGGTGGACACTATTTAAAGCTTTTGCTCCGAATCGGCGCGCCCGCCGTCATCCGCGCGCAAATACCGCCGGCTCACGACCCGCCAGTATGCGAGCAGACCGATCCCGGCAATCGCGAGACTCGTGGTATTCGCGACCCAGAAGCCGCGCGCGCCCGTCAACCACGTCGGCGTGAGGCCGGTCGTATCGAAGCCGAGCGCGTAGCCGCCGCCGAGCCCCACACCCCATAGGGCTACCGCATAGATGACGGTCGGCACGACCGCGACCTTGTACGCGCGCAGCACGAACGCGGTCGTGATCTGCAACGCGTCGAACAGGTGATAGCAGGCGACGATCAGCACCAGCGGCAGCGCCGCGGCCGCGACCTGAGCGTTCGTCGTATAGCCGGCGATGATGTATGGCCGCAACACGAGCACGAGCGCCGCGTAGCAGCACGCGATCGCAACGGCCATCGCGATGCCGTGACGCGACAGCGTGCGCGCCGCTTCCGGCCGATGCGCGCCGAGCGCCTGCGCGACTAGCGTCGACGAGGCGATGCCGATCGACAGCGGCGTCATATACAGCACGGCGCCGATGTTGCCGGCAATCTGATGACCGGCGAGCGTGGTCGTACCGAAGCGCGCTATAAAGAGCGCCATGAACGTGTAGGAGGTGACCTCGATCAGATACGACAGCCCCATCGGAATGCCGAGCCGCAACTGCGCGACCTGACGCCGCCAGGCCGGCCAGCAGAAGTGCGTGAAAATGCCGAGCGTCCTGAAGTCGTCGACGCGCGCGAGCAGCAGCATGCCGAGCGCCGCGAGGATCCAGTTGAGCAGTGTGCTGGCGAGCGCGCAGCCAGGACCGCCCAACGCTGGCACGCGCAGCCCGCCAAAAATGAACCATAGATTGAGCGGAACCTTCAGCAGCAGTGCGGCGACCTGCAGGAACATCACGAGCCGCGGTTTGCCGAGCGCATTGGCGACCGAACTGTAGATGCGAAACGCGAGCCCGGCGGGCAGCCCGAACGCGAGAATCCTCAGATAGGAGAGCGTGCGCTCGTGCAGCGCATCCGGCACCCGCGACAGATTCAGCAGCGGCCCGGGGAAGAACAGGATCAGAAAGCCGGCGACGGTCAGCGCCGCCGCGAGCCAGAACGACTGGCGCACTTCCTCGCCGATTTCGGCGTAACGGCGCGCGCCGTACAGTTGCGCGGTGATCGGCTGCAGTGCGGTCAGGATGCCGGTGAGACCGATGTAGACCGACACGTAGATCGACGAACCGAGGCCGAGCGCAGCCAGATCGACCGCCGAGTAGCGGCCCACCATCGCCGTATCGAGCACGCCAAACGCGATGATGGCCAACTGGCCGATCAATACGGGCCACGCGAGCGCGGCGATTTTCCGTACGTCGGCGAACATCGTCAGCCGAGCTTCTTGTGCCAGCTGCGGCGCTTGTGCGGCGGCGGCTTCGGGCGGTCGATGCGCACGTACAGGCGGAAGCGCTCGTCGCGGTCGGCCGCGCGCCGGCCTTCCCAGACCAGCTTCCAGATGTAGTCCGGCATGGCGCTCGGGTCGCCGTAGTCCTGCGTGTCCTGGCGCAGGATCACGTCGCAGTCCTGGTCGAACGCGAAGTGCATGTCGCCGAAATACGCGAAGGTGGCAATCTGTGCATTGCCGAGCCGCACTGGCGCAATGCATGTGTAGTCGTCGGGCAGGTGACTCGCGATCTGCTGCGCGACGTCACGATAGGTCCGGCTGTAGTTGACGACCGGCAGCCATAGGGTCATCAGCAGCACCCACATCAGCGTCGTGCCTGCGCTCGACAGCACGACGCTGCGCCACAGCACCTTCGGATGACGCGCGAGACGCCAGCGCACCAGCACGAACCAGCAGACGGTCACCGCGACCGCGCACACGAACGACAGGATCTTGAACTGCGGCACGTAACCCGGCGCGAGCCGTGCAAGGTTGCGCGCGAGCGGATGCGGGAAGCCGGTGAGACTGGCCACGTATACCAGCCACACGAAGCTGCCGAGAATCGTGAAACTGAGCAGCGCGAACCAGTCGATCGCATTGATCGCGCCGCGCTTGAGCGTCGGCAGCGCGAAGGTGGCCAGTACCGCGAGCGGCGGCAGCAACAGCATGTACAGCCGGTTCGACTGATGGCTTTGCAGCACGACGAGCACGAACAGCGGTCCGATGACCGACAGCGGAATCGCCACGTGCGGCGCGCGTCGCAACCCCTTCCAGCTGAACCACGACCACAGCGCGAGCGGCCATGCGGGCCACGTGAACAGCGGCAGATTTTTCAGCGCATAGCCGGCGACCGAGCCCGGCGGTCCCGCGAACGAGCTCAGGCTTACATGCAGCCACTGGTTCAGATACCACACCGCGTCGTCGGGGAAAGCGGCAAGTGCGCCGATAGGCCACGACACGGCGAGCATCAGCGCGACCGGCAGGCCGGCGATCAGCAGCCAGCGCGAGCGCGTTTCGCGCACGATCAGCGTCATCGCCAGCGTGCCGAGCAGCAGCGCGCCGACCAGCACCGGACTGCTCGCGAGCGTGACGAGGCCGATCGCGAGGCCCCAGATCAGCGCGCCTTGGATCGGCTTGTCGATCATCCGCACGAGGCCGTACACGAGAATCGCGATGCAGACGAATTGCGCGAGTTGCGGGGTGGTCTCATGGCCGCGCTCGGCGAGGCCGAAGCAGGCAAGCAGAATCAGCAGCGCGCCGTCGGCGAGGGTGCGGCCGTAGTCGCGCGGTTCGGGCTCACCGCCGAACGCATACTTGAAGGGCTGGACTTCGGCGCGCCGTCCGAGCAGATAGGCGGCGTACCAGACAAACGCGCAGCCTGCGCAGAACAGCAGGCCGGTGAACACGCGCGACGCGTTGCTCGCATCGACCCACGGCGCGAGTAGGCGGATCGCGCTAGCGCCGAGCCAGTAGCCGAGCGGTCCGTCCTCGGTCAGATATTTGCCGACCAGATTCGGCAGTAGCCAGTCGTGCGCGCCGCCATTGGCCATCGTCCACATGACACCGAAGCCGGCTGCGTCCTCGTTCTTCCACGGGTCGCGGCCGAACAGGCCGAACGACGCATAGACGATACAGATGGCCAGCAGCAGCCAGCGCGGCAATGCACTGGTCGCTGAAGCGGTGAGGCGAACGACAGGTCTCATGCGGTGTGTGGGTATTGGAGAAGCGATACAGACGGGGCCGCAGGGCGCGTCAGGCCGGATGGCCCGTCTGGAGCATGCGGCATTGTAGTCGTGGCGCGCGATGCCCGTCACGGCCAGTAACGACCGGCAACGTCGTTGCGAAAGCTGTAACACGGCACGGTGGATAGGCGTCGAGCAGGGCTTGCGCTCCTGGTTGTGCGCGGCCGGTTCGTGCAAGCGTCAGGTCGGCGCCGGCCCCCAGCGACGGGCGCGCGCGACAAAAAAGGGCAGCTCGCGCTGCCCTTCATGTTTGCTTCGCTGCCGGCTCGAGGCCGGCGACGATGCGGATATTACTTTGCTACCTTGCCCGAAGCGCGCGTGCCGAACTTCTTGTTGAACTTCTCGACGCGGCCGGCCGTGTCCATGATCTTCTGCTGGCCGGTGTAGTACGGGTGCGATTCCGACGACACTTCGACCTTCGCGAGCGGGTAGGTCTTGCCGTTGAATTCGGCGGTTTCGCGCGTCTGGATGGTCGAGCGCGTCACGAACCTGAAGTCGTTCGACATATCGACGAACAGGACTTCGCGGTAATCCGGGTGAATGCCTTCTTTCATGGTCTTTCCTT
>NZ_DASXHN010000462.1:0-13657 GCF_036488505.1 Paraburkholderia sp.
TCCAGCGCACTCAGCGGGTCGCGGCCTTCGGTGAGCCGCCGCCGCACGAAGCCGATATGCTCGCGCAGCACGTAGAACTGGTCCGCGTACGCGAGCGGCATCTTCATCCCGTTGACCGAGTCTTCGATCGCGTCGAGCCGCTCGATCAGCGCAGCGCGCTCCGCCGCCGAATGCTCGCTGAGCGCGCTGCGCTCGATCGCGATCAGTGCGCCGTACCAGCGGTAGATGCGCGACTTGACCCGCCACGCATACAGCCCCGGCACGACGCGCAGCGCCGGCACCAGCAGCACGATCAGCGGCACGACCACCACCAGCAGCCGGTCGGCGAGACTCGCGATCCAGAACGGCAGCGTGCGGTACAGGAAGCTCTTGCCCGACTTGTAGTAGCGCGCAGCATCGTCGCTCAGCGGGAAGTCGTGCGCGATCGGCGCCGGAAATTCGCCCGCGCGCTGCATCACGGTTGCGCCGCCGTGCACCTCGCGCGCCGCTTCGATCAGCAGATCCGACAGCGCCGGATGCAGCGAGCCGCGCGCGACCAGCTCGGCGGTCGGCGCGACGATGCTGATGGATTCCGCCGGCAGGTTCTTGCCGAGGTCCAGTGCGCCCATCGGCACCTTCAGCGCGGTCAGATAAGGAAAGCGCCGGGTATACGCTTCGGCTTGCGTGAAGTCGTAGAAGCGGATGTTCTGGGTGCGGTACAGCTTGCCCATCACCGCCGGTTGCGCCGAGTCGCCGGCGAGGAAGGCCGCGTCGATCTTGCCGTCGACCAGCGCGGTGGCGGCTTCGTCGCCGGACAGCGGCAGCAGTTTGGTCGGGCCGCCCGGCACGATGCCGTTGGCCTTCAGCAGCGCCAGCGCCAGTTCGCGCGTGCCGCTGCCTTCGGCGCCGATCGCGAGCCGCTGGCCCTTGAATTGGGAGAGCCACTGAACGGGCGCGCCGTGATAGAAGACCGCGAGCGGCACGTAGGCGACGCTGCCGAGCGACATCAGGCCTTTGTCCTTCGCCACCGCGCCGGGCGCGATGCCGCCCTGCACGAAGCCGACGTCGACATTCGATTTCGGGTCGGACAGGCGTCTCAGATTGTCCTGCGAGCCTTGCGAGGCCAGCACGTTCACCGTAATGCGATTGCGCGCGAGGATCGTCTTGTACTTTTGCGCGGCGTTCCAGAAGGTGCTGCCTTCGGGGCCCGCGCTGATCGTCAGCGTGTTCGGCGGTGCGGGCTGGATCAGCCGCACGGCAGCCCAGATCGCGACGATAGCGAGCAGCACGAGCGGACCGAACGAAACGGCCAGGTCGCGCCACGAGATCGCGACGAAACGGGCGACGAGACGGGGACGGCGGGTGCGGCCCAGGCGGCCGGTGGCTGGCTTCATCGGATCATCTGAGGTGGCTGTCGACGGGGCTCGGATGCGCCCGAAAGCGCGCAAGTGGACGGCTGGTCGCGCGATGGCGCGCCCGCGAGTGGCAACGCGCCGCCGGCGACCGTGGATCGGTGTGTCGGCCGTCTACGCGGCAACACATGTGGCGCCGATGGTACCTGAGATTCGCGCGTCGGCGAAACGCGCGGCGCGCCGGTTTGCGGACAAACGCGTAACAAAAAGTGAGTCCGATGGTAACGGCGCTTCACGGCCGGCGCGCCACGATCGCTGCCGACGCGCCACGCCGCTCTCTAAACCCTTTGCGCTTCTGTCCCGGCTAGATTAAATTGTGCTTCGCTACCGCGAACCAACGTTTGCGCAGCGCGATCCGGCACGACAGACAAGAACCGGAGGCGCTGGCGAATTTCGCGGTTTGCTGGTTGCCGTGCCGCTCCGCGGTGCCGCCTTCGACAGGCGCATCACGGACGGTGAAAGGCAGCCGGCTTCTCTCGCCTCTCGCATCCCGTGTCATAGCCGTAGCCGGCCGTCGCTGGTGCGCGTATTCGCGCCAGTGTGGCCGCACGTAGTCGTAACGAAGCCGCTTATAGATGCGGTCCAATGTGAAACCAAGGAGAAGAGAGCTATGAAGACGGTCGGTATTCTGAAAACGCTGGGCTCGGTGGTGGCGATGGTGGTGGCGTGTAGCGTGTACGCGCAGGCAAGCGGTCCGGCGACGGATACGACGTCGACGGCAGCCAGCGTCAAGGCCGGCAAGCACGCGAATCATCAGCTCGGCCGCAAGGTGCGCGGCGCGCTCACCAAGACTCAAGGGCTGGATGTGTCGAACATCGCCGTGCGCGCGCGCGGCGGTGCGGTGACGCTGACGGGCACGGTGCCGAGCCAGGACCAGATCGATGCCGCCGGTACGGCTGCGAAGGGCGTCGCGGGCGTGACGTCGGTTACCAACAAGCTGACCGTGATGCAGCAGTAAGCAGCGCTTGGTCCGCGCGGCGCCGTCACGGCTGCGCGGCAAGCACCCGGCCCGTGTGGCGCGGGTTGCCCACGGCGGCGCGGTACGTGCGTGCGGCTGCGGTCATCTCATCGGCGCGGTCCAGCTGGCGTTTTGACGCCATGCTGTGCGCCGGGATGCAGTTGCGTTATCGAACGGGCTCCGGCATATCGCCGGAGCTTTTTTTTGGCCACGAGCGTGTGTAACCGCAGACGGTGACCGGCTTGCTCGCGACATTCTTGCGCTTTTTCATCGCGCGACTGGCTTGGGCCACCGCAAGAAATGCCGGCTGCCGCACCGGCCGAACTGTGTACTCGCGCCGTCGTCACGGCTCGGTGCGCTGCGACACATTGCCGACGCGCCGCGCGGCGTACTGTGAAGGCAGCCATTGAGGGTGAGCGCCATGGAAACCACGCTTTTCCGCTATATCGACCTGCCGATCGGCGATCGGGCGGCTTTTGAACTGGTGTGCGCGCGGCACGGCTTCGCGCCGGTCCACTTCGACATCAGCGCTAGCATGACGCCGGGCGAGCCCGAGCACGAACGCCTGGTGACGGTGCGGCGCGGAGGCTGGGCGCAGTCGTATCGGGACCGCCACGGTCAGTGGGTGCGGCAGTTCGAAGCCGACCTGACCTGCCGGTTTTTCAAATAGATGCGGTGATGGCCTTGCTCCAGGCGCGTCGGACGCGCGAGCGGGCCAGCCAGCCATAGACCTAGCCGGGGCAGCCCGCGCTGCCCGTCTCGGGCCGATGCTGCGCCGTCAGCGCGCAGCCGGGTGCCTATCGCGTTCGCGGTATTGACTGCTGCGTCCGAATCGGCCGGATACGTCAGCGATGGTTGCTGAACGACAGTCAGGCCAGCACCAAGCGTACGCCCACCAGCGTCAGCGTCGCGGCGAGCAGGTTGCGCAGCAGCGTGTCCGGTGCGCGCGACGACAGATAACTGCCGATCGCGATACCCGGCAACGATCCCACCAGCAGCGACACCAGCATCGACCAGTCGACCGAGCCGAGCAGCCAGTGCCCGGCGCCCGCCAGCAGCGTGAGCGGCACCGCATGCGCGATGTCGGAGCCGACGATGCGCGTGGTCGGCAGCATCGGATACAGCAGCAACAACACCGTTACGCCGATCGCACCCGCGCCCACCGACGTCAGCGATACCAACACGCCGAGAATCGCGCCGGTGAGCATCGTCAGCGCGAGCGTGCGTGCCTGGCTCGGTGCGCGTTGCTTGCGGGCGCCGAGCGCCGCCAGTTGCGGGCGAAACACCAGCGCGACCGCGGTAATCAGCAGCGCCGCGCCGAGCACGACCTGGATCAGCCGGCCCGCGCCCGGTGTGTCCATCCCGTAGCGATGCAGCAGGATCAGCGTGATGGTCGCCGCGGGCACGCTGCCGGCCGCGAGGCGCAGCGTGATCTGCCAGTCGACCGAACCCTTCAGGCCGTGCACGAGCGTGCCGGTCGCCTTGGTGGCGGCCGCGTACAACAGGTCGGTGCCGACCGCGGTGGCTGGATGCACGTTGAACAGCAGCACTAGGATCGGCGTCATCAGCGAGCCGCCGCCGACGCCGGTCAGCCCGACCAGAAAACCGACGAACAGGCCGGAGACGGAGTACAGCAGATCGATGTGGGGTAGAGCCATTGAACGGACAGCTGACTGGTCGGAGGTGAATGGATTGGCCGGCGTGCGCTCGCCGGTGTGAAGCGCGGCGGGGACGTGAACAACGTTGCACGGCCGCCGCTCGGCCGCTGAACCGGCACCGCATGGCCACCGTACGATGCTGAACGCGGTGGAAACGCCGCTGAAGCGCCCGCCGGAGCGCCGCAGGCCATGCCGCGGCCACGGATTGCACGGCTTGCCACGGCTGCCGCCCGAACGGCGAAAGGCGCTATTGTCGCAAAACTGCCGCCGCGGCGTGCGCGCGACGCGGCGAGACGGCTGAAACAGCGCGCACGAGGACGGCTGCCAAGCCACCGGTAGCACGCTTCGCCGATTGCACCGGCGTGCCTCGCTTACAGCGCGCGCCGGATCTCGATGACACCGAATGCCGCGAGCGTGAGGCCGGCCACACGGTCGATCGCGACGCGCAGCCTCGCGCCGATCGCATGACGCGCGAGCGACACGACGCTCACCAGCAAACACCACCACGCGATCGAGCCGGCGAACACACCACCGACCGTCGTCAGCGCGATGGCTGGCGAGAACGCGCCGCGCGGCGCGAGGGTCGTGAACAGCGCGGCGAACATGATGACGGTTTGCGGATTGGTCAGCGTGAGCAGCAACGCGCTCGCATAGGCACGCAACGCGCCGGCACTGCCGAGCTGGACGAGCTTGCCATCGCCGTTGCCGTCGGCGCTGTCGGCGGGCGCTTTCTGCAGCAGCGCGCGCACCCCGAGATACAGCAGGAACAGGCCGGCGAGCAGGTGCAGCGGCCGGTCGTACGCGAGCATGAACCGGGAAATCCCGACGAGGCCGAGCGCCGCGATCAGCCCATAGGCGGCGTCGCCGCTCGCGATACCGAAGCCGATCGCGAGCCCGGCGCGCGGACCGCCGCTCAGCGTGCGGCGGATGCAGAGCATCCCCATCGGGCCGACCGGTGCGGCGATCGCGAGACCGACGCCGGCGGCGGTCAGGAACAGACTGGTGGTCGACATGAAGTGATTCCCGAACGGTTGTTCTGATTGCTCTCGCTGTGCAGGTGCACCCGTCAGCATAGCCAGAGCCAACATCGCGGGCAAGGCGGCGCTGACCGGTAGAGGCGGGCGCAGCCGGCATTGCCTGTTTCGTCGATCCGCTTTGCGCGGATTCGCTCGACGTGCTCGCCTTCCCGCGAATTGCGGCCAGGCGCGAACGTCCGGCATGGCAACGCATTGCTTGTCCGAGGTCGCGAATAACGCCGCTGGCGTTTATGATGCGCGCGGTATCTACGGACCGTATTTATATCGAGAAAAGCGATAGCCACGACTCTTTCCGAGAAAGCAACGGCTACGAGCGCATCAATTCATACTGAGCGAGCGATGGACATATCAGTCGTGTATTGATCGGCAAAGAACAGGAGAAGTGCATGCGATGGATCGCGCAGGGCATGGCAGGAGCTGCGCTGCTTTTCGCCGCTGGGGCAGCTGCCGCGGCCGACTCGAGCGTCACACTATATGGCGTGGCGGATAGTTTTATCGAGTACCTCGATAACGGCGGAACGCATTCGGTTTCTGCCCGAAGCGGAGGGGCAACGGGATCGCTGTTTGGACTGACGGGCACCGACGACCTGGGTGGCGGGCTCAAAGCGAAATTCGTTCTCGAAGGCGAATTCAATATCAACAGCGGCGCGCTTTACGCCAATACGACGTCTCTCTTTTATCGTCAGGCATGGATTGGCCTCACCGATGCAAAGCTCGGGTCACTGGCATTCGGACGCCAGTACGAACCGAGTTTTCTGATCGCCTATCCGGCCGATCCGTTTCGCCTGAATGAAAACCTTTCGTTGGTGTCCGCGAATGTTCTCGCTGTCGATCGCAATACGTTATCGACTCAATCCGATTCGGGCAGGGCCAGCAACGCGATCCTCTACCAGTCGCCAGATCTTCGCGGAGTACGGCTCTACGGGATGTACGCGTTGTCTGGCACCGTGACCCAGCCGGTGCCGATGAGCAACGGCAATATGTTCGGCGTCGCGGCGAGCTATCGGGCCGACGGTCTCTATGCCGGCCTCGCCTACACCAGCCAGCAGTCGGGGCAGGAAACCGTCGCGGGCCTGCCCGGACCGCTGACCCTGCTCGCCACAGAACACTTTGTCGCCGCGCTTGCGTACCAGATCGGCATCACGAACCTGCAATTCATCTACACCTATGTGCGCGCCGGCGATCCGCCGGCGAAGTCGCTGGCTGCGTTGGCGGGAACCGCGCATTCGTATGCGATGGCCCAATTCGGCGCGACGATTCAGGCCACACCGGCCGATGCGATCATGCTCGCCGCGTCGCAGCGCGACGTGCGCGGCGCACACGACAATGCAGTGGCCTTGGAAGTCGGCGCCGAGCATGCTTTGTCGAGGCGCACGAGCCTCTATCTGCGCGTCGGATATATCAAAAACAACGGCGAATCGGTGGTTAGCTGGCCCGGTATCGTCGTGAGTCAGTTGGCGGCGAGGCAGGTTCTCGCGGCGATCGGGATGACGCATCGGTTCTGATCGACAAGATCGGCGAGATCGGCGCGGAGCGGAAGGTATCGTCGCTCCTGGTGCGCGGCGGCCAGTCTCGGGCGGCCTCGGCCGGTGCCGCGGATGTCGTTCGCGCACCGCATCGCATCGCCGTGCGCATGCATGCCGGGCCGCGTCGACCTCGTGAACTTCACGTACGTGCGCTAAGGGCCCCGGTGAACTTCGTCGTTATGCGCGAGCCGGCTCGATACGTTCGCGAACAGCAGCGCGAGCACCGCCATGCCGATCGTCACAACCAGCAGCGCGCCGACCATTGCGGCGAGGATCAGCACCGTCCAGACAAGACCATTCATATGTATGCGGCTCCAGCAAGTCGTACCGCATCCTAGCGTCCGGTGCGGCAAGTTTCTGTACGTTTGCCCGCCGTAAGCCTGTCCGCGAGTCGAACTCTCCGCAGATCGCGCCACTGCGTGGCGCATATCGTACGGGTGCGCTTTGGTGCGGTAACGGCTTTCGCGAACATCCGGGGGCGACACACCGGTGGACGAGCGGTCGTTCGCGCCGCGGGCCGGCCAGGCAATAACGGCTCTCGTCGGTCTTTCGCCTCGGCTGTTGCGCGGACGGCATAGTGTGTTTCCGCTATCGGGTGGCGGAATCGAACCCGGTGTTCTCGGACACAATCCGCCATTGGTCCATCTATTGCGCGGCTGCTCAGGCTTTCATATGACGGTGTTTCAGAACTGAAACAATAATCGTCGTGTTTATTTGCAAATAAAAAATAACAATCGATCAATTAATCCTCTTGCACCGTAAAGCGTTTATATTCGTTCAATGGATAGTCGCTAGCGTGACGCGATTCATTCCGTCAGCGAAACTCGTCGCGCCGGCGTTGGCGGCGATCGACGAAGCAGCGGAGAAGGCGGCTCTCAGCAACGCGTCGCTCCCGCAAGAATTCGCTTCAAACACGCACACTCCGGCAGGGATCCACGGGGCGCGTTACGAGTGGCCAGCAGTGTGCGCTGGCGTACCTACTCATTTTTCAGGCTGCATTAGCATTCGCTGAAATGCACATTCACTGATGTGTTGAATTGGCTATTTAATCGATTGATAGGGGCGCTTGTCCCGGAATTGGTCGGAATTTGACTGAAAGGTCATGTAGGCAATGCGCCAATATGTCTGCACTTTCGGTCGTGGCGGCTAAATGCTGGATATCGCGTCGCTATGATGCACTGCACAGAGTGCGCGCCCCTGTGGCCGTAAGGTGAAAGTAGTCCGTTTCTTCGAGAGGATGACTATGACTTGCGCGAGTCTCGAATCCGCCATGCTGCGCTGGGTGCATGCGCCGAACAAGGGCGTGCGCCGCATCGCGATCCTGATGTTCAACGACTGCTCGCTGCAGGGCGCGGGTGTCATCGCCGAAGTGTTCCAGGCGGCCAATGAACTGGCCACGTCCCGTTCGGGTGCGTGGCTGTACGACGTGTCGTTTCTGTCCGCCGACGGCGGCATGGTCACGTCGTCGTCCGGTTTGCGTGTATGGACCGACGGGCTCGACGCGCGTCACTACGGCGGCTTCGATGCGCTGTATGTCGCCGGCGGCAGGGGTGCGGCGGACGCCGCGAACGACGAGCGGCTGATCGCATGGCTGCGCCGCGTGCGCCGCAACACCGCGATGATCCGCGGGATTGCCGAGGGCCGCGCATTGCTCGACGCGGCCTATGTGCCAGGCGGCAAGCAAGGCAGTGAGTTTCAGTTGGCAGCCGACGATGTGGACGGCGTCCATGGGGTGAATGGCGCGAACGGCGTGAATGGAGCGAACGGCGCGAACGGCGCGAACGGTTCATCCGCCGCGAACGGCGCACGCGCGCCCGAGCAGAACGTGGTCGAGCTGAGCGACCGGCTCGAATCGATGCGCAGCGCGCTCGCGATGATCAAGCGTGATTTGGGCAATGCGACCGCGCGCATGGCGGCAGAACGTCTGCTCTCCGATTCGTGCGCGAACCTCTCGTCGCTGCTCGGCGAAGACGGCGGCATGAGCCCTGGCGACAAGGTCCGCGCGGCCGCGCGCTGGCTGCAGGAAAACTGCCAGCAGGCAATTTCGATTGCCGACGCCGCGCAGGTCGCGGCGATGAGCGAACGCAACTTCTTGCGCCGCTTCAAGATGGAAATGGGCATTACACCATCGAATTTTCTGCTGCACGAGCGCCTCGCGGTCACGTGCAGCCTGCTGACCGAATCCGAATTGCCGGTCGACAAGATTGCCCGCCGCACCGGCATGGGCAACGGCGACCGGCTTGCGAAAGTGTTCCGCAAGCGCATGAGGATTTCTCCGACCGAATTCAGGATTCAGAGCCGCCGGATGACGGGCGGCTAGCGACGACGGTACCGATCCGGCGGCGTGCGATCGTCGCGGCGCCGGCACCGATTTGTGATTCGAGAAATATAAGGAACGGCCCATGTTGACGCAGGGATCTGTGAACGCCGCAAATGTCGACCCGAGCGGTGCTAGCGAGGGGGCGGCTGGCGCCCGTTGCACGCGCATCGTACCGGTCATTCTCGCGGGCGGTTCGGGCACGCGCCTATGGCCGGTATCGCGCGAGAATTTCCCGAAGCAGCTGATCGACGTGGTCGGTTCCGACTCGCTGCTGCAGGCCACCGCGCGGCGGCTCGACGGCTTTCCGTCCGGCTGGAGCGTCGATGCGTCGCCGATCGTCGTCTGCGGCGACGAACATCGCTTCGTGATTGCCGAGCAGCTTCGCGAGAGCGGCGTCGCCGCGCGTCTGATCGTCGAACCGGCGCGGCGCGATACGGCGCCCGCGCTGACCCTCGCGGCCTCGCTCGCACGTGCCGATGCGGCCGAAGGCGACGCGGTGCTGATCGTGATGCCGGCCGATCACGCGATCGCGGACGTGCCCGCGTTGCAGCGCGCGCTTGCCTGCGCGGCGCGCCACGCGCAAGCCGGCGCGATCGCGACGCTCGGGATTCCGCCGACGCGGCCCGACACCGGCTTCGGTTATATCCGGATCGGCGCGGCGCTGGCAGACGGTGGCCATACGATCGACGGGTTCGTCGAGAAGCCCGCCGCGGAAATCGCCGCGCAATACGTGGCGGCCGGCACGTACTGGTGGAACAGCGGCATCTTCATCGTGCGCGCGAGTGTGTGGCTCGATACGCTCGCACGTTTGCGCCCCGACATGCGCGCGCCGTGCGAAAGCGCTTTTGCCGGCGGCAGCCAGGACGGCGCGGTGTTCCGTCCGGCGACCGACGCGTTTATCGACGTGCCCGCCGATTCGATCGACTACGCGGTGATGGAGCGTCTGACCGAGTCCGCAGCCGTCGATCCGCAAGCCGCTGGCGCGAGCGGCGACAGCACGGCGGGCGGCGTCCCGCCCGGCGTCGTGGTTCCGCTCGAAGCCGGCTGGTCCGACCTCGGCTCGTGGGATGCGGTGTGGGCCGCGATGGAGAAAGACCCGAACGGCAACGCCGGGCGCGGGCGCGTGACTTTCGAAGGCGCGGTGTCGTGCTATGCGCATTCGGAAGGGCGGCTGGTCGCGTGCGTCGGCACCACGAACGTGGTCGTCGTCGAAACCGCCGACGCGGTGCTGGTGGTGGACCGTTCGCACGTGCAGGACGTGAAAGGCCTCGTCTCGCGCATCAAGGCGCAGAACGCGCCGGAGGCCGACGCGCATCGCAAGGTGCGGCGCCCGTGGGGCTTCTACGATTCGATCGATCACGGCGAGCGCTTCCAGGTCAAGCGCATCGTGGTCACGCCCGGCGCGAGGCTGTCGCTGCAATTGCATCACCACCGCGCCGAACACTGGGTCGTGGTGCGCGGCACCGCGCTCGTCACGCGCGGCGAAGAGCAGTTTCTGCTGAGCGAAAACGAATCGACGTACATCCCTCTAGGCACGCAACACCGGCTCGAAAACCCGGGCAAGGTGCCGCTCGAGATCATCGAAGTTCAGTCCGGCACCTATCTCGGTGAGGACGACATCGTGAGGTTCAACGACAACTACGGCCGCTGCCCGTAAGCAGCACGTCCACGCAGTCATCTGCGAACAGGAACCGCTGGAAAGAGGTAAGCAAAATGCGCAAGTTTCAGGATCTGCTCGCGCGGATTTTCGATGTTTCGCTGGTGCTGCTGGGCGCGACCGTCGCGTCGCAGATCCGCTTCGACTATATCGGCCAGTCAGGTTTCTACTGGGTGCTGGTGATGTTCTCGGCCGCGTTCGCGCTCGCCATCTTTCCCGCGTTCGGCGTGTACGAATCGTGGCGCGGCCGCTCGAAACTCGGGCTGGCCGGACAAGTCTCGCTTGCGTGGCTGATCGTGCAGGCCTTCGCACTGGTGTTGATGTACTCGCTGCATCGCAGTGATTTCGTGTCGCGGCTGTGGTTCTCGTACTGGACCGCGGTGACCGGCGGCCTGCTGATCGCCTACCGGCTGATTACGCATGCGGTGCTCGCTCGCGCGCGCGGCGCGGGGATGAACCTGCATCAGGTGGCGATCGTCGGCAGCGGCTCGCAGTGCGACGCAATCATTCGCCGTATCGAAGCGACGCCGACCGCCGGCTTTCGCGCGACCGCCGTGTACAACACGAACTCCGAGGTGTCCGGCGTGACCGATCCGCGCGTGCCCGTGTTCGACACCGTGGACGCGTTTGCCCAGTACATCCGCACTAACGACGTGCACGAACTGTGGCTGATGCTGTCGCTGTCCGAGGAGCCGTTGATCTGCGCGCTGATCGGCGAGTTCCGCGACGACCTCGTCAACATCCGCTTCATGCCGGACGTGCGCAGTCATGCGCTGTTCGAAGGCAGTGGCGTGGTCGAGGTGCTCGGCGTGCCGGCCATCAATCTGGTTGCGTCGCCGCTGTCGGCGAATGCGATGCTGAAGAAGGAAATCTTCGACCGGCTGTTCGCGGCGCTTGCGCTGCTTGCACTCGCGCCGCTGATGCTCGGCATCGCGATCGCGGTGAAGCTGTCTTCGCGTGGGCCGGTGCTGTTCAAACAGAAACGCAAGGGCGCGGACGGGCGGGTATTCACGATTTACAAGTTCCGCTCGATGCGCGTGCATACCGAAGCCAAGGGCACGCTGAGTCAGGCGACGCGCAACGACAAGCGCGTGACGAAACTGGGCGCGTTCCTGCGCCGCACCAGCCTCGACGAGCTGCCGCAATTTTTCAACGTGCTGCTTGGCGACATGTCGGTCGTAGGACCGCGTCCCCATGCGCTCGAGCACGACGACCTGTATCAGAAAGTGGTCGCGGGCTATATCAATCGCTACAGGATCAAGCCGGGTATCACGGGTTGGGCGCAGATTAACGGCTTTCGTGGCGAGACCGACCGCATCGAGAAGATGGAGCGGCGCGTCGAACATGACCTGTACTACCTGGGTCACTGGTCGTTCGCACTCGATATGCGGATTATCGGCGCGACGATTGTCGCCGGACTGGTGCATCGAAACGCTTACTAAGACGTAGGTAAAAACGCCTCGGGGCGCTAGGAGGAAATATTATGAACTCGCTTGGTTTTCGCACGGGAAGTCTTGTAGTTTTCGCGAGTGCGGCTCTGCTCGCCGGATGCGGAAGCGTGCCGGGACAACGGATGGTCGTGCCGGCCGCGGTTCAGGACACGGGTGGTGACTTCAGTACTGAAGCCGCGCAGCAGAAGCAGATCCCGATCACCGACATCAATCTGGCGCTGGTCAAGAAGCTGAGGGCCGACGAGGACGGGGCGGCGCTGCCGCAGGACATCTCGGCGCTGTTCGGCAAGCCGGCTCCATACCGGGTCGGCCCGGGCGACGTGCTGCAGATCGTCGTGTGGGATCACCCCGAACTCGCTGCCGCGCTCGGGCAGCCGACGCAGACCTCGCGTCCGTCGGATGCGATCCCGGGCTTCCTGATCGACGAAAGCGGTGACGTGCAGTTTCCGTATGCGGGCACCGTGCATGTCGCCGGCAAGGACGTCACGACGATTCAGCGCGAAATCCATCAGCGTCTGAGCAAGGTGTACCAGAAGCCGGAAGTGACGGTGCGGGTCGCGTCGTTCCGTAATTCGCAGGTGATGGTCGACGGTGAAGTGCGCACGCCCGGCACCCAGTCGGTCACCGACGTTCCGATGTCGCTGACCAATGCAATCGGCCTGAGCGGCGGCTTCACGTCGACCGCGGATCGCAGCCGCGTCGACCTGGTTCGCGACAACCATACGTACGCGCTGAACGTCGATGAGCTGATCAAGCACGGCCACAATCCGTCGGACATCTACCTGAGGCCGGGTGATCTGTTGCGCGTGCCGGCGCGCGAGGACAGCGGTGTGTACGTGATGGGCGAGGTCAACAAGCCGGCCACGGTGCTGCCGTTGCGTAACGGTTCGCTGACGCTGTCGCAGGCGATTTCCGACGGCGGCAGCTTCGACTCGAACACGGCCGCGGCGCAGCAACTGTTCGTCATCCGCGGCTCGACCAGCGACTCCCCGCAGATCTATCACCTCGATGCGAACTCGCCGGTGGCGATGCTGCTCGCGAACCAGTTCGAGCTGCAGCCGAAGGACATCGTGTACGTCGGTCAGGGTGGTCTGGTCCGCTTCAACCGCGTACTGAACCTGCTGTTGCCGGCGATCAACGCGGCTGTGACCGGGGTCATCGTCTCGAAGTGACGTCAGCGGTACACGTAATCTGAATGGCCAGGCCTTGTCGGGGTGAACAATATGGCGATTAACTATGACGAGCGCTACGAAAGGCGCTTCGACAACCGCTTTGACAACGGTTACGTGGATGTGACGGGTTCGGCGGGGTGGCGTCTGTCGGACCTGCTGCGGGCGATCGTGCGCGGCCGGCGCACGATCCTCGCGCTCACGCTGATCGCGCTCGCGCTCGGTGGCGCGTACGCTTTTCTCGCGCCGCCGGTTTATCGCGCGGACGTGCTGTTTCACGTCGAGGACAAGGCGGCCAATGCGGGCGGGACAGCCGGCAACGGACTGCCGCCGGCCGCCGGCGGATCCGACTCGAAGCCGTCGACGGCCGCGCAGATCGAACTGCTGAAATCGCGGCTCGTCGTCGAGGAAGCGGTGCGCACGCTGCATCTCGACATCACGGCGACGCCGCGTTACCTGCCGGTGATCGGCGCGAGGCTCGCGGCGCTTG
>NZ_DASXHN010000477.1:0-2393 GCF_036488505.1 Paraburkholderia sp.
GCGCGGCGGTAAACTACGACATGGCTTTCGAAGGAGATCGTCATGCGTCTCGTTGACTGGAACATCCAGTGGGGACGCGGTGTGGATGGCCGCGTCGACCTCGCTCGCATCGTGCACGAGGCAAGGACGCTGTGCGATTTCGACATCCTTTGCCTCCAGGAAGTCACTCGCGGCTTTCATGAGGAACCGGCGGAGGGCGGATTGGCAGGCGGCCCGTCTACCGATCAGTTCGCCGAGCTTGCCGCATTGCTGCCGGGGGCGACCGTGCTCGATGCGATCGGGTCCGATCTTCCGCCTGTCGGGGCCGCGCGACAGCGGCGTCACTTCGGCAATGCAATCGTGAGCCAACTGCCTGTCAGGCAGGTGCTGCGTCATTCGCTGCCCTGGCCGGCCGACCCTGCCAAGCCGTCGATGCTGCGTGTCGCACTCGAAGCGGTGATCGAAACCGATGTCGGCCCGCTGCGTGTCATCAGCACACATCTTGAGTTCTACTCCGAGGCACAACGACTGGCACAAGTGACGAGGTTGCACGAATTGCACAAGGAGGCATGCGACCATTCCCGTCGTCCGGCAAAAGCGGAAAAACCGGACAGTCCGTTCGCCGACACTGCACGCCCGACGAGCGCTATCGTATGCGGTGATTTCAACAGCGCGTTCGAAGATTCTGCATATTGCAGGATGCTCGAGCCGGCTCCTGGCGCGCCTGCGTTCGCTGACGCTTGGGCCTGCGCGCACCCGAACGCCCCCCGCGCCGCGACGGTTGGTCTGTACGATCACGAGCAATGGCCTGACGGACCGTTCGCATGCGATTTTGTTTTTGTCACCGAGGATCTGATGCCCCGAATCGCGGGTTGCGACGTGGACCAGAATAGCCGCTCGTCCGATCATCAGCCACTGTGGCTCGAGTTGCGCTAGTCCACGAAACCGGACATGCGAACTCGTTGTGACCGGCGGGACTCTGATGCTCACGCGAGCGCAGACATCGTTTCCGTCATTGCGCTATACGGCTGAAGCCATCTCTTTTGCACAGGATGCTACCGCGCCTGTGACCCGCGCCGAAGTACGGTGGGCCTGGTGAGAGTAGAACAAGGCGGGTATTGCCCGGGCGTCTTACCGGAAGCGGGCATTGAAGCGGCGGCACCGAACGTCCGCATCTAAAAACTTTGAGTGCTCGTTGTCGTTGAGGGTTGTTAGATGCCTGCCGTGGTCGCCGTGACTGTAAACACGCTGCGGCGCGTGCCGAAATCGTTCGATTGCAGACGCCCGCCAGAAAGCCGCGAAAATACGTGCGGAAACTAGCATTGCGCCATTCCGTACATGTACTAAAATGGATTTGCGTTTTCATACGCCGATGGAGCGGAATATGAACACCGCGCAACCACACGACAAGCCGCAGGTATTTACGGTGAGGGATGACGCTGGGAAGTCCACGCCGATCCCCGCGCGCACGTGGCAAGACGCACTAGACGCCTACGCCAGAATAGACGGCTTTTACAGCTATCCAGAGTACCGCCACATCACAGGCCATCACCTCAGCGAATTTGACGCGCACGGGCAGGTCCGCCCCCGCAATCTCAGCGACTTCTAGGGACGTTGCCATGAGCCGAGTCTTCGCCTATTGCCGCGTCAGCACCACCGACCAAAACACCAGCAACCAAGTGCAGGATATACGCGCGGCGGGCTACGAGGTGGATAAGTGTTGCTGGTAAACGCGTTTGAATTTTGTTAACTTTCGGCGTCGTCATTACGCCGGGGTACCGATGAAGTGTGTCGTAGAACTGACCGAAGCCGAGGATCAGACGTTGCAACAGCTGTCCGTGAATCACAAACATCGCGACGCTCGCACCCGGGCCGCAGGCGTGCTGTTGCTCGGACGCGGGGTCAAGCTGACCGAGATTGCCTCCAAGCTTGGCGTGAGCGGCCAATCGGTCTACAACTGGGCGCATGCGTGGCGTGAGCAAGGGGTTTGCGGCTTGCTGACGGGCCACAAAGGCGGTCGTCCCCGCGCGTTGTCCGAAGGCATGCTGGCCACCGCGACGGAGGTTGCGCGCACGGAGTCCATGACGCTCGGACAAATCGCGAAGCGGATCGAAGCCTTGCATGGAGAGCCGATGCCGTGTGCGCTGGAAACCTTGTCGGTCGCCCTTCGGCGGGAAGGCTTCTCCTTTAAGCGCAACCGTTTCTCGCTCAAAAAAAGCGCAACCAGGAAGACTTTGAGATGAAATCAGCCATCCTGGAAAAACTGCAATGTGCCGCTCGCGCCGACGCAGTACGCCTGGTCTATTTCGACGAAGCGGGCTTTGCCGCGTCGCCTCCGGTTCAAAGAGCGTGGTCACCGCGCGGCCTGCCTCATCGTGTCGAACCACGCTTGCATTGCAGGCGCTCGGTGCTCG